>NZ_JBHSEP010000002.1:0-540236 GCF_042654645.1 Cohnella hongkongensis
CTCACCCGTCCGCCGCTAAGCCTCAGAGGTGCAAGCACCTCTTCGGCTCCGCTCGACTTGCATGTATTAGGCACGCCGCCAGCGTTCGTCCTGAGCCAGGATCAAACTCTCCATGAAAGGAGCTTTCGCGTCAGGCCTTCCGAATGGAAGTCCCAAGCGCTATGTCTCCCGGTATCACAGAGCCATTTGAGGCTCATTTCTTGCTGGTTACCGTCTTTCGACGATGATTTGTTTCTTACGCTCAATGTTCAGTTTTCAAAGAACAATCGGTGTTGCTCGCCTGCACCGTTTTCCGGCGCAAGGACTTCATCTTACCGCATCCCGCGCCTTCTTGCAACCCTCAATTTTTACCAGATTCGATCGTTTTTGAGTTCGTGCAACCTCGGCGGCTCTCTCGAGCTCGCTTCGTTTCGGCGACAGGAATTAGAATATACCACGCTTTGATCCGGATCGGCAACCGTTAAAATCTGACATTCCGGAGCCTCTCGACACCGCCGCGCGGATGAATTTCGACGAATTCTCGCGTTTTCTCGGGGGAGCCGCATTGTCAACGAGACGTCGCCCGGCGAATGATGTAGAAATAATAGTTCTCCGAAAGGCGTTTCATTAGTTCCAATCGCACTTCCATATATAACCATATAATTATAAGTTGGAATTACAACTTGTAGGAGGCGGACAGCTCTTTCGAAAGGGGGAGACTGTATGATGGATTTATCCCAATCGCTCTCGGCGCTCTTCGCATTCGGCATGTTTCTCGTAACGCTGCTCGCTTATATTGAGAGGAGGAAATAATCCGCGTGGTTCCTGTCTGGTGTGAAACCATACTGTGAAACAACCGCCAAATACAAGTTGAAGAGGCTGTCCGCAAGCAACCGAATGCTTGCCCGGACAGCCTCGTTCCGTTATGGCGCGACATTAGAGTCCAGGTACTTGCGGACCTGGTTCATATCCTTGAGCCCGTGTCCGGTCAAGACGGCGACGATCCGGCCGGAAGCGTCGACCTTCCCTTCGCGGACGGCCCGAGCCAATCCCGCAATGCAGGCGGCTGCGGACGGCTCGACGAATATCCCTTCGTCAGCGGCTAGCCAAGCTTGGGCTTCGGCAATGCGTTCGTCCGATACCGCAAGCGAGAAACCGGAAGACTCCCGAATATGGCGAAGCGTCCAAGCGCCGTCTTTGACATAGCCGTTAAGCCCGTCGCATATGCCGCCCGCGATCGTGCTCGGCGCCTCATCGGCGACGACGGTCTCCGTTCCGGCGGCGAACGCCTTCGCGATCGGACTGCAGCCTTCGGCTTGAATTCCCGCCATGCGAGGGACTGTCAGCTCCGGGAACAGTCGGCGCAGCTCCAGGAATCCTCTATGGATGCCGACGAGAATCGGCCCGTCTCCGATCGGCGCGAACACGAAGTCCGGAACGGTCCGGCCAAGCTGCCGGAAAATTTCCAGACCGACGACTTTATCCCCCTCCACCGTGTACGGATTCAGGAAGGTCGTCGTCAGATTGTAGTAACCTTCTTCTGCGGCGATCCGTTTGGCAACCGCGTAGCAATTGCTGTAGGGACCGGGAATGCGCTCGACTGCCGCTCCGTAGAACCGGGCTTGCCCGACCTTCTCGTCCGGCGTCGATTCCGGCACGAGCACCCTGGCGGCGAGCCCCGACCTGGCCGCGTAAGCCGCCGCGGCCGCTGCGCCGTTGCCGCTGGAGGCGATGACGATTTTGTCGTAGCCGAACTCCAGCGCCTTGGCCATGCCGATCGAGATCGGACGGTCCTTGAACGACCCCGTCGGATTGGCCGCTTCGTTCTTCAGCCACAGCTCCGCGAGACCCAGCCTCATCGCCAGCCTATCCGCCCGGATCAGAGGCGTGCCTCCTTCTCCCAGCGTACGGAAAAACTCGGTCCGGACAGGCAGCAGTACGGAGAAATCGTCGAACGATTCGACCGATTCGGCTATCGCGGCAATCCGTTCGAAATCGTAATCCACCTGCAGAATGCCCCCGCATTCGGAGCATTCGTACAACGGGTTCAGCGGGTAAGCGTACCCGCAAGCCACACAGCGCAGCTGCGTTGCGAACATGCCATCACCCCAGTAATTTCATAGCCAAAGCGACGAAAATGCGGGACGCGTTCACCGCTTCGTCCACGAGGACGTGTTCGTCCGCCGTATGCGCCCGGGAAAGGCTTCCCGGTCCCATGATCAGAGTCGGAATCCCTTTGTCCACCGCTAAGAACGACGCCTCCGCCGATGCTTCGAACGACTTGGCCCGTTTGTTTTCCCCCGTAATGGAGCAAGCCGCCTCGAGCGCCGTCCTCACCAGCTCGTGTTCCGCATCGATGATGTACGGAGAAAGATGCTGGTACTGTTCGGCTTCGAAGTCGAACCCGCCCTCCGCGGCAACCCCGGCCAACGTCCGGCGCAGCTCGCCGAAGGACGACTCGGCCGTCTCTCCGGGCATCAGCCTGCGGTCGATCTCGATCACGGTATCGGCGGGCACGATATTCGGGGCCGTGCCTCCGTTGATCTGCGCCACCGTTAAGCTTGACTCGCCGAGCAGCGAATGCTTGGTCTGCCGGACTTGGCTCGCAAGCCGCTCAAGCGCCGCGACCAGCTTAACCATTTTATAGATCGAATTATCGGGATTTTTAACGATCGCCGTATGTCCCGCCCGTCCTCTTGTCCGCACCCGGTAACGGGATACGCCCTTATGCCCGATGCAGGCATCCAGATCGGTCGGCTCGCTGATGACCGCGAAATCGGCCGTAACGTCTTCCTGAAGGAAATGCTTGATTCCCAGATTGCTTCTTTCTTCGTCCACGTTAAAGTATAGAATCAATTTCCCCGAGAAAGGGCTGTCCATTCGTTTCAGAACGACCGCCGCGTACATCATGGCCGCCACGCCCGATTTCATGTCCGCGGCCCCTCTTCCGTACAGCTTCCCGTCTTCGATAACGGCGTCGAGCGGGGGCTTTGTCCAGCCTTCGCCGACAGGCACGACGTCAAGATGGCCGTTGTAGAGCAGCGTTCTCCCCTCTCCCCGGCTTCCCGGAAGCACCGCTTTGACATTCGGGCGGTCTGGTGCCGGCCAGGAGTAGGATACGTCAATTCCGTTCTCGAAGAAGTACCGGTAAATATAGTCCGCGACCGCGAGCTCCTTGCCCGGAGGGTTCTGGCTGTCGATCCGGACGAGATTCTGCAGCAATTCGATATATTCCTGCGGGTCGAACGGCTCCCGGCAGACGTCCGCAGCCGTCATGCCGGCCTCCGCAAGCCGAGCTCAAGCCGACCCTTGGCCGCCCTTACACCGGAATCGGCAATCAGAGCGAGGATGATGATCGCGCCCTTGAAGAAATCGAGACTCGTCGCGCTGACTCCGAACATCGTCAGCGAGTGCGTCATCAGACTGATGATCAAAGCGCCGATCAAAGTGCCGGAGATAGACCCTTTGCCGCCGAAGATGCTGGTACCGCCGATGACGGTCGCCGTAATGGCGTCCAGCATATAGGAGTTGCCTCCGAGATTCGGCGTAACGATCGATACCCGCGACACCATCATGATCGCCGCGACCGCGGTGCAGATCGCGCTGAACGCATAAATCAGCAGCTGCTGGCGATGAATCGGAACGCCGGTAACCTGGGTCGACTCCTCGCTGCTTCCCAGCGCGTAAGTTCTCAACCCGAACCGGGTTTGCTTGATCAGCACCGCGATCAGAACGATCAATGTTGCCGCGACGATGAGAATGTTCGGCACGCCCCCCGTCGTTCCGATGCCGATGCTCTTGATCGCCTTGTCGGAGATGACAAGCACATGCCCGCGAGCGACAAGAAGCGTAATTCCTTGGATAATAATCATCGCTCCCAAGGTCACGATAAACGGCGGAATTTTCAAATAACCGATAAAGAATCCGTTAAAGATGCCGACCGCGAGCCCCACGATGAGCGCCCACGCGATCGCTTCGAACAATGCGCCGCCATTGGAGAGGCTTACTCCGACGACGATTGCGGCCAGACCGATTCCGAAGCCGACCGACAGATCGATGCCGCCGGAAACGAGCACGACCAGAGCGCCAAGCGCCAGAATCGAGATCGGGGCCGCTTGGACGAGGATTTGCTTCAGGTTGGTGCCGTTGACGATCCGAGGGTCAATGGCGGCGAATACGACGGTTAACACAATCAGAAGCAACAGCGGAGCGAAATCAAGCACCCGTTTCCAGAAGAGGCGGGATTTATCGGATTTCACGGCTATTCCCTCCCGGCAGATTTAATACGATCGTCCGCAGCTCGCTCATTTCTTCGATGGAGTATTTGCCGCCGCTTCTGCCGTATCCGCTCGGACTGCCCGACGCTCCGCCAGCCGGAATGACCGTCTCCCAATAATGGCTGGACTCGTTAATGTTGACGATTCCGAATCTCATCTGCTCCGCCATCAGCAGCGCCTTCTCGATGTCCCGGCTGAAGATCGCCGCCGAGAGCCGGTAAGGACTCGATTCGATCGCTTGCTCCAATTCTCCGTCCTTGAAACGGATAATCGGAGCGACCGGTCCGAACGTCTCTTCCGAGTTGATGAAGGCATCCAGTGAAACTCGGTCGATGACCGACGCTTGAACGTACTGGGACGTAGGACGATCCGACAAAATGCCGCCGCCGGCGAGAACGCGCGCTCCTTTGGCTTTGGCATCCTCGATTTGTTCGATCACCTTGCGCGCGAGCGCTTCATTATGAACCGGTCCCATCGTCGTCGCTTCATCCATGGGGTCGCCTAGCTTGATCCGTCCGGCCGACGCCGCCAACGCTTCTGCCAGAGCGTCCGCAACGGATTCATGCGCGAGAATGCGCTCCGTCGAGGTGCAGATTTGTCCGGCATTGCTGAAGCATCCTCCGTGAATCGCCAGAGCGGCAGCCTCGACGTCGGCATCCGGCAATACGATGGTCGGACCGTTGCCTCCCAGCTCCAACAAGCACGGCTTCGCCCCTGCGCGGCGGGCAATCGCGTTGCCCGTTCCCATGCTTCCCGTGAACCCGATCGCATGCGTGCCCGGATGGCCGACCAACGCGTCGCCGACTACGGCGCCGGCGCCGATCACCAGGTTCAGCGCGCCGGCGGGCAGATCCGCCTCTTCGACGATGATGCGAACGTATTCGCTGGCGATTGCCGCCGTGCTTGGCGCGGGAACCCATACGATCGCGTTCCCTGCAGCCAGTCCCGGAGCCAAATAATATACGGACGGGTTGCCGATCGGGAAGTTCCAAGGAGAGATAACGCCGTACACGCCTCTTGGACGTCGATAGACGAACGCGCGCTTATTCGGATCCCGGGTAGGGACGATTTCGGAGCGCATCCAGCGAATCTGCTCCGCGGCATCGCGGAATGAGGAAATACAAGCTCCGATCTCGCCGAAAGCTTCGGTATAATAGGGCTTTCCGTGTTCCATCGACAGCAGCTTGGCCAGACGCTCCCGGTTGTTCTCGATCGCGGCGGCGATCCGCGCGCACAGATCGGCGCGCTCGAACACGGTCATTCGGGCCAGCAGCGGAGCCGCCTCGTTCGCCGCGCGCACCGCTTGATCTACATGTTCGGGCGTCCCCATCGGAATAGAGCCGATCGTCTCGCCCGTGGCGGGATTCACAACGGCGCGTAGTCGGTCGGAAGCGCCGTCCACCCGGCGTCCGCCGATATACATGGGATAAATCATTTCGCTCGCTCCCTTCCCTTATATCGTTTCGACTTCGACGATCTTGCCGGTCTCGACCGATTTCAGCACGGCATCGTTGACCGCGACCGCCAGCATCGCTTCTTCCACCGAGATGCGGAACGGTTTCCCGTCGCGAACCGCCGTCACGAAATGGTTCACTTCTTCCTTCAGATCCCCGGTCGTCTGGCCGTAAACTTCCGGCCAGTGCAAGCCGTCCGGAAGGGAGTAGCCGCTCCTGTTTTGAATGTTCAAGCCATGATCGGTCGTATCGACTTTAAGAATGCCCTTCGTGCCGACGATATCGAGCCCGGCGCTGATGCCCCCGCCCGCATAGTCGGGAAGAGCCCAACTGATGTTCAGCGAACCGATCGTGCCGTCCTCGTATTCCACGTTGGCGAAGATGGCGTCTTCCGATTGCACGCCGTGCTCCGGCATGACTTTGGAAACCGCGCGCGCATAGACGCTCTTGATTTTTTTTCCCGTTACCCACTGCATCGCGTCCACGTCATGAATGCCGAGATAAAAGCAAACGGAGCTTCTGCCGTTCATGCGAATGCCGACGCTGCGCAGGGAATAGCGTTTGGCCGCGACGTGAACAACGTCGCCGATGTCGCCGTCCCGGATCGCCTTGGCGGCCTGCGCGTAACGCGGGTCGAAGCGAAGTAATTGACCGATCATCAACCGCCCACCTCCCTCTTTCTCCGCTGCGGCGATTTTCCGAGCTCCATCGAGCGTGTCCGCCATCGGCTTTTCGAGCAGCACGTTTTTGCCCGCTTTGAGCAGCTTTACCGTCATGTCTACGTGCAGACGGTCCGGCAGCGCGACGATGAACGTGTCGACAGAGCCTTCCGCCAACAGGTCATCGACATTTTTCACGTAGCGGGTATTGTATTTTTCCGCCGCTTTCTCGCCCAGCTCTTCGTTAAGATCGACGATGGCCGCAAGCTCCGCCGAATCGGACTCGAAAGTTACTTTGGCATGGAGATCTCCCATAAATCCTGTGCCGCCGACGACCGCCACTTTTACTCTCTCCAACATGCTCTTCTCAGCTCCCTGTCTTAGATGTGTTCATTCCCAAAGCATAGTTCATGACTTCCGTTTCGGTCGCGCCATGGGCAAGCTCCGCCACGGTGCGTCCCTCGTGCATCACGATGATTCGGTCAGCCACGTTAAGCGCCTCCGGCAATTCGGAGGAAACCATCAGGATGGCCATCCCTTTCGCTTTCATATCGGCGATCAGTTGGTGAATTTCCGATTTCGCGCCTACGTCCACGCCTCTCGTCGGATCGTCCAGCAGCAAAATATCCGGCTCGATGGCCAGCCACTTGCCGAGCACGATCTTCTGTTGGTTTCCTCCGGACAGTTGAATGGTCGCTTTGTCCGGATCGGCCGGTCTGACATTCAGCTTGCCGATCATATCGGCAGCCATCCTTTTCTCCTGCTCCATCGGAATAAAGCCGAATTTCTGCTTCAGATGCATCCAGTAGAGGCTCAGGTTATGGCGATTGGACATCATCGGCACGAAGCCCGAATACAAACGATCCTCCGGTACGAAAGCGATTTTCATCGCGGTCATGCGCTTCGGCGTCGCCCTGCGGACGCTGCGTCCTTTGACGGTCAGCGTTCCGTTATGAATTTTCGACAAACCGAAAATGCAGTTCATGACCTCGCTTCGTCCCGCGCCCATCAGTCCGGCCAGCACGACGATTTCGCCTCGGCGAACGTGGAACGTCGCGGATTTGAGCAGATTGCCGTCTCCCAGATTGTCGACTTCCAGAACGACTTCTTTCGGATCGGCTTTGACGTAGGGGAAAATGTTTTCGATATCCCGGCCGACCATCATGCTGATGATTTTCTCTTCCGTCGTGTCGGCCAGCATGACGTCGCCGATAAATTTGCCGTCGCGCAGAACGACCGCTCGCGCGCAGAGCTTGTACAGTTCTTCCATCTTGTGCGAAATGTACAGAATGCATACGTTTTTCTCTTTCAGCTGTTCGATCAGCTTAAACAGCTTCTCGACCTCGCTCTTGGCCAGGGACGAGGTCGGCTCGTCCATAATAATGAGCCACGGATTGCCCAGCGTCGCTTTGAGCACCTCGATCAATTGTCTTTGGCCGACCGTGAGATCGGCCACCTTGTCGTTCGGATTGAGCGGAATCTGGAATTCGTCGAGCAGCTCCTTGGTGATTTTCCGCATTTTGCCCCGTTGCAGCGTACCGAACTTAAACCAACGCGGCTCTCTGCCCAGGAACAGATTTTCGGCGATAGTCAGCTCCAACACAAGGCTGTAGTGCTGATGAATGACGCCGATTCCCGCTTCCCTGGCATGCTTCGGAGATTTGAGCTGCACCGGCGCGCCATCCAGTACAAGTTGGCCTTCGCTTGGCTGTATAACGCCCGACATCGTTTTGACCAGCGTTGATTTTCCTGCGCCGTTCTCCCCGACCAGCGCGACGATTTCCCCGGAACGCAAGCCGAAGGACACGCCGTCCAGCGCCCGGAAGCTTCCGTATATTTTCGAAATGCCGTCAAGCCGCAGCGTTCTCGTTCCTTCAGCCGCTTTCGATTGTGCCGACGTCCCTGCGGCTTTGTCCGCAGCGGCTCCGCCCGAACGGACAGAGGACTTGCCCCAGAACTTCGCGACTTTCGCTTCATATAATAGAACTGAGATCAGGATCATCGATCCGGTGACGATATACGTCACTTCCTGCGGCGTGCCGAAGAACGACAGCCCGGAGCGGATCAGCGTGACCAGGATCGCTCCGAACAGCGTGCCGACGACTCCGCCGACTCCGCCCGAAAGCTTCGTTCCGCCGATCACGACGGCCATGATCACGTCGAACTCCAGCCCCATCCCCGCCAATGGCTGCGCGGATTGCACGCGTCCGAACATGAGAATGGCCGCAAGACCCGCGAATAAGCCGGCAAGAACGTAGGTCATAAACTGGATTCTCTTGCTGTCGATCGCCGAGGACTGCGCCGCTTCGAAATTTCCGCCGACCGCGTAGACGGAACGGCCGAAGGTCGTCCGATTCAGAGCCGTCCAACTGACGACCAAGCCGATCGCGATCAGGAAAATCGTCACCGGAATCCCCAAGAAGGTGCTGGAACCGAGCGCGTTCATGACGGAATCGTTGACCGGAATGCTTTCCGCGTTCGACAGAATCAGGGAAGCCCCGCGACACAGCGCCATCGTTCCGAACGTCGCGATGAACGGACTGATTTTCACGTAACTGATCAAAAATCCGTTCAGCATCCCCACGAGCGCTCCGACGGCCAAAGTCGCGAGAAGACAAAAGAGCGGGGGAATCCCGCCGGCGTACAGCTGTCCCCCCACCATTCCCGCAAACGCCATGGAGGCGCCGACGGACAAATCGATTCCTTTGGCCAATATAACGGCGGTCATCGCGAAGCCAATCAGCACCGTAATCGCCATCTGATGGCCCATATTGATAAAGTTGCTTCCGCCCAGAAAATTCGGTGCGTTCATTCCGAACACCGTCATCAGCAATACGCTGATGACGATGAGCGAAAGGTTGATTCTCGCCGCGCGATCCTGCAGCAGCTTCGGAATCAGAGCGGGTTTTCTCGTGCCTGCGCCGATCATTTCTCCCCACTAATCCTTTCGTCCGGCTGATCCGGACCTAGTTCGTTGGAATAGTCCTTGCCGACCTCGACGGCTTTTTCGGGCGTTATATATTCGATCTCCAAGCCTTTATCTTTCAACATGGCCGCCGTCTCGTCCGACATGACGAAATACGTCGGCATGAACAGGTCGATCGGCATTTCGGAGCCTTTGGCGATGCGGGCGGCCGCGGCTACGTTCCAGTAGCCTACGCGCTCCGCGCCGGTCAGGACGTCTACCAGCATCTCTCCGCTATTGATCATATCGTGCATTTCGACGTCTCCGTCGTATCCAGCGTACAGCAGCTTGGCGCCTTTGGCATCCGCGCTCCCTTTGGCCGCAAGGCCGAGCGGATCGTTAATGAAAGCGATTGCATCAAGCTTGGAGTTGTTCAGCCAAGTCTCGGAAATCCGCTGGGCTTGCGCCGGATCCCAGTTGGTAGGCTGCGCGGTGACTTTGATGTTCGGGAATTCTTTCGTCATCGTGTCCATAAAGCCCTTCTCGCGGTTATCGGACACGTAGTTGCCCGCATTGCCCGTCAACAGGCCGATCTCTCCTTGGCCGTCCAGCGCCGTTCCCATAATGCGAGCCACGACGGACTCGTTCTCGTAGTCCGGATACAAGGTGTTGTAATTGCCGTTGCCTTCGACCTTGTTGCCCATCGTGATGACGGGAATTCCGGCACTGGTCGCTTTATCGATCGCCGGAATGATTCCTTTGGCATCCTGCGGGTCGATCAGAATAACGTCGACTTTCTGTTCGATGAAGTTCTCCACGATGGAGATCTGCTTTTCCAGCGATCCGTCCGCGCTTTGCCAGATCGTCTTCACGCCGTAGTCTTTGCCGGCCTGCGTCCCGGCGGTTTGCATGCGTACGTAGAAAGGATTTTTCAAGTCGAGCAGAACGATTCCCGCCGTAACGGCCGCGGCATCGCCGCCCCCCGTCTCGCCGGCCCCTCCCGGAGAGGCGCTGCCGCCGTTCGAATTCGTCGTACTGCCGCATGCGCTGATAATCGCCATCATCATGGATAAAGCAAGTGCAAGAATACCAAGTTTGTAAATGTTTTTATTCATTGCTGCACTCTCCTCGTTGGTCAATGATTAATGGAACTTAAATATTATTTCAGTTCGACGATAAGCTCGATTTCCACCGGCGTATCAAAAGGCAATTCGTTCGCCGAAATCGCGGAACGCGCGTGCTTGCCGGCATCTTCAAACGCGAGCTCCAGCAGATCGGAAGCTCCGTTGATGACGAACGGCTGCTCCGTGAATCCGTCCGCCGAGTTGACGAACGCCAACATTTTCACGACTTGCTTGACCTTGTCCAGGTCCCCGATGTGGTCCTTCAGCACGCCCAGCAAGTTAATGGCCACTTGCCTTGCCGCGTCATAGCCTTGCTCCACGTTCAGGTCCTTGCCGACTTTCCCGGTATACTTCAGAATTCCGTCGATCCGACAATCGTTTCCGGACGTATAGACCAGCTTGCCCACCGTCTTCGCGGGAACATAGGCCGCGACGGGTTTCGGCGTCTTGGGCAACGTAATTCCGGCTTCGGACAATCTTTTTTCCACTTGCGATTGAGTTTGCTGCATTTGGTTACACCTCTTGTTGTTTTGCATTGTTTTATTGTTCCTGAGCTGCCAACATTCTATGACTTTTTGACTTGGCCCCCCCTTTGTTTGGGATCGTCAAAGTCCGATTCCAAACAATTAATGATTAAAACTAAATGTTTTTTTGTAAAACTTTTTGTTTTATGATTGTCATTATAGATCAGCCTTTTTTAATCCGTCAATACCAAAATGTTTCTGGAAACGGATACACGGATAAGTTATGTAAGTTTATATTACATTAATTGTTTTTATATCTAACATATATATTAATTGCAACTTAAAGAAGTGTGCCGAAGTTAAACTTTTTGTTTTTCTTCCGAACAGTTTGTGATAAATTAAAAGCAGGTGCCAACGAATTGGGAGGATAATATGAATTCCATCGAAGATGAAAAGGAATTTCTTTTCGGGCTCGTGGCGGGGATCGCCGAACAGTTCGGAAGCGATTGCGAGGTCGTGCTCCACGACTTGAAGCGACCGTACGAAAGCACGATCGTCGCTATTCAGAACGGGCATATTACCGGACGCAAGGTCGGGGATCCCGGGACGAATCTGGGACTGGAAATCTTGCGGGGAACGACGCAAAACGGGAATCGCATCAACTACTTGACGCAAACGAAAGATGGCCGGATTTTACGCTCCTCTTCCTTCTACATCAAGAATAATGACAATAAGACGATCGGCTCCCTGTGCGTCAATTACGATATTACCAACCTCATGATGGCCGAGCGATCGCTGCAAGCGGTAACGATGAGCGGCCGCCAGCCGGAAGTCAACGAAACGT
This sequence comes from Cohnella hongkongensis, assembly GCF_042654645.1. NCBI lineage: Bacteria > Bacillati > Bacillota > Bacilli > Caryophanales > Paenibacillaceae > Cohnella > Cohnella hongkongensis. Next base: position 11,707 of record NZ_JBHSEP010000002.1, read on the forward strand.
TCGCCACGAACGTTAACGACCTTCTGGAGGTGCTCATTCAGGAAGCGAACGATCTCGTCGGCAAACCGGTAGCCGCCATGACCAAGGAAGACAAAATGAAGTTCATTCGCTTGCTCGACGACAAAGGCGCTTTCCTGATCAAGAAGGCGGGAGAAAAAATTTGCGCTTATCTCGGCATCTCGAAGTTTACTCTTTACAATTATTTGGAAGAATCCAAGAGCGACGCGAAGTCGGACTAACCCCGTTCAACGCGACAACGCGCAAGCTTGAACCGCTTATCGAGCGGCAAAGCTTGCGCGTTCTTGGTTTGTCCGGACGGGGTCCGTCACTGCACGAACTCGACCTCGTACCCTTTTTGCTCCAAAAGCGACACCAAACCGCTCTCCCCGACCATATGCAAGGAGCCGACTGCAATCAGATAAGTGCCCTCTTCGCCGTCGCGAAGATAACGATCGACCTTGTCCGCCATGTCTGAATTCCGCTTGAGGAGCAGCGCTTCGTTGTATTCGTCGAACAGCTCGCCCATCGACGCACGGCCTTCGCTTTCGAATTGCTCGTGAGTGGCCTCGAGAGAGTCGAGATCGCCCTGCCTCCACATGCCGATCAGTTCCCGCATGCCTTCCAGCGCCTGGCCGCTGTTGTTCACCGTCTGATGGAAATACAGCCTCTGCAGCTCGTCGGACATTCCGTCGAATACGTCCAGCTGCGATTCCAGCGACTCCAGCTCGACAATCGTTTTCCCCTCTCGGCGGGCCTGCTTCGCCAAATATTGATCGATGCCGTCCGTCATCATAAATCTGAGGGCCGGCAGGCTTTCCAGCGTCATCGCCGCGTACCAGGGCTCGTACTTCTCGAGCATCGGAGCGGCGCCGGCGAGCAACGACTTCTTGACGACCGATTGAAACCGTTCGTAGTCCTTCTCGTCCACGAGATCCTGAAGCGTCGTTCCTTCGGGCAGCAGCGCCCGCTCGTTCACAAGCTCGAGCGTTCTTCTCTGGTCGACCTTCGTTAAATCCAGCTCCAGCGCGACGAAGTCCGCTTCCTCCAGCGCTTGCTCCAGCTTCGGATCAAGCGGATACATAGACTTCTCGGCAATATGGATCGTGCCCGCCAAGTAGCCGGGATGGGCTCCGCCTTCGATCTTCCACAGAAAACCTCTGGACGGAGCCGGGGGCGGCTCCGGACTCGGAGAGGAACTGTCCGCCGCCGAAGACGCGGAAGCCTCCGGGGCGCTCGAGGCCGGCGGCATCGGCGCATTATCGACGGCGGAGCTGCAGGCCGTCATCGCGATCAGGGAGACGGCAAGCAGCACTGCCACAGCATATCGGGTCAGCCTGCGACTCATTTCATCTCGCCCTCGATCCGCTTCATGAATTCTTCGACGGCGCTGTACCCCTGCTGCTTCAAATACCAGCTGTTGGCAGCGGCCTCAATCATTCCGGCGACGTCCCTGCCCGGTTGAAGCTGAATCTCCAGATGGGGAATTTGCACGCCGAGATAATCGGTATACTTCTGCTCCATCTCCAGCTCGTTGTTCAGCGCCTGATCTCTCCACGGGCACAACTCGATATCGAGGACGATGCGCGTCTCGTCCTGGAACGCTTTTCTCCCGTACAGCCGAACGACGTTGATCAACCCTATGCTTCTCAGGGCAAGAAACTCCCTCGTCGTCTCGTTGTGAGTGCCGAGAATCGTCTTCGAGCTCAGCTTCTTCAGCACGACGATGTCGTCGGCGACGAGGCGGTGCCCTCTGCGAATAAGCGTATGAGCCGTCTCGCTCTTGCCGATGCCGGACTTGCCCCTGAGCAGAATTCCGATGCCCGACACGTTGACGCACACGCCGTGAATGGCGATCTCCGGAGCCAGCGCCTGCGTCAGATAAGCGTCCAGCTTGCCGAGAAACTCCGTCGTCGTCTCCTCGGTCCGCAGCAGCGGAATGCCCTCCTGCTGGCAGTAAATCATCAAATACTTCAAGCCATCCTGATTGGCGGTTACGATAAAGCAAGGAGGATGATACTTCACGACGTTGCCGATGTGCAGCTTCCTTTCTTCCTCCGTACGCTTGTGCAAATAATTGATTTCCTTCCGGCCGAGCACCTGCACCCGGTTCATGGGGAAGAAATCGAAATAGCCGACGAATTCAAGCCCCGGGCGATGGGCTCTCGAACGCGTAATGACGCGATCCAGTCTTTCCTCTCCAGCCAGAATCTCCAGCTTGAACTTCTCCTGCAATTGTTGAACCGTAATGGATTTCAATCGATCCCCTCCCTAACGCCTTCATTATAGCAAAAATAACCGAAGCTTCCAGTATCGGCAGCCGGCTCACATAAGTTCCTTCGTGCTTTCATAGGTATGAATATCGCGACGGATGGAGGTTATCGAATGAATGTTGACAAGCTTGCCCGGTACTGCCGGTTGAAAGCCGAGCTTAAACAGGCGGAGGACGAACTCGAACAGCTTCGGCGGGAGATCACGAACGAAATCTCGGAGGATGCGGAATTCAGCTTCGGCGACTACACCTTAAAAATCGTCTATCAGGAAAAAAGACACTACAGCGATCAGAAGCTGGCGGACGCGCTGCCCGACCCCGAGCTGTGGAGAGCGCTGTTCAAAGCCGATCCGGCGAAAATATCCGCGCTCATCCGAACGGGGCTTCTGAACGAACAGTCGCTTGCGGGCACCTATACGACGACTCGGACGCCCTACCTGTACGTGACGTCCGCGCTCCGCGAGCCGCAATAGCCGTTCCGCGCGGACGAGCTGTCGACGAGCGAACGTCGGCAGCTTCGCAACTTTGGCGGGCGGAAGCCGTAAATAAAGGAAAGACTGCGCAAGGAGCCTGACCGATTATGTATTTGAAGGAAGTTACTCTGTTACGGGAGCATTATCCGGCTCAATCCGCCTATCCGTTCTCCGTTCCCGCCCTGCGCCATACCGGGAAGCTGCGCTTCGAGAATGCGGTCACCTTCTTCGCCGGAGAGAACGGCTCCGGCAAGTCTACGCTGCTCGAGGCGATCGCCTGGCAGTGCGGCTTTCATACGGGCGGAGGAGGCGTTAATCAGATTTACGAGATGGACAACAGCGAGGCGCCCTTCGGCCCTTATATCCGCCTCTCCTGGCTGCCCAAGGTGCGCAGCGGCTTCTTCCTTCGCGCCGAATCGTTCTTCGACTTCGCCAGCCACCTGGACCGGGAAGCCCGGGAGCAGCCGATCTATCGGGAAGACATTTACGCCGCTTACGGAGGAAAGTCGCTGCACGAGCAGTCGCACGGAGAATCGTTCCTGAACCTGTTCCGCCACCGCTTCGGCAAGCAGGCGATCTATCTGCTGGACGAGCCCGAGGCGGCCTTATCGCCCGCTCGTCAGCTTCAGCTGCTGTCCCTTCTCCACCGGATGCGATCGAGCGCCCAATTTATTATCGCGACTCATTCCCCGATTCTGCTCGGCTTGCCGGATGCGCGAATCTATTCGTTCGACGACGCTCCGATCCGGCCGGTCGCCTACGAGGACACCGATCACTACCGGCTGACGAGAAGATTTCTCGAAAACCGCAAAGCGGTCTTCCGCGACTTGTTCGCCGACGAGGACGAATAAGATCGGCGAACGGTCGTCAGGCCGCTTCGGCCTGACCCGTCTTGCCCGCTCTCGGCAGCAGGTTGGCGATGAAGATCTTGAAGAGGGCGATCGCCACCAGCAGTATGAAGATCGCGTGCATGCCCGCCGCCATCTGAGAGGGAACCTCCTCGGTCACAATCCGGTTGAACAGCATGCCGAATACGGCCACCGCAACCGTCTGCCCGAGCGTTCCCATGAAGGAATTGGCCGAAGTGGCGACCCCCCGCATGTGGCTCGCTGCGGAATTTTGAATCGTTACGATCGCCGGGGTGTTGATGCAGCCCATGCCGAAGCCGATCAGAATAAGCAGCCCGATCACGTGCCCGTACGAGGAGCCCTCGCGCAGCGTATACAGCCACAGCGCTCCGCATGCGACGAGCACGGTGCCGATCAGCATGAAGCGGCCCGCGCCGAAGCGGAACATGTACCTGCCGGACAGATTCGATGCGATCGGCCAGGCAAGCGACATCGGCATCAGCATCAGCCCCGACAGCGTGGCGCTGAGCCCCATGACGTTCTGAATCCACAGCGGAATATAGATCGTCACTCCGGCCACGATACAGAACCCGAAGAAGCCCAGCGCATAGGGTACTGTAAGCCGCCGCTCGCGGAACAGCGACAGCGGGAGCATCGGTTCCTTGACGCGCGTCTCGATGAACAGGAAGACGACCAGGAAGACGGCCGCTATCGCAAAGAGAGCGACGATCTCGACGGAATTCCACGCATAGGTCTCCCCGCCTGTCAGCAAAGCCAGCAGCAAGCAGGAAACGCTGATCGTAAAGGTAAGCGCCCCGAAATAATCGATGCTGCTCCTGGATACCTTCGCGAACTTCTCGTGGAGAAAACCTAGAACCAGAACGAAGGAAACGATGCTGATCGGAATGTTCATATAGAAAATCCAGCGCCAAGAGATCGTATCGACGAAATAGCCGCCCACGAAAGGACCGACCAGGCCGGCAATCGACCACATCGAGGACAACACCCCTTGCACTTTGCCCCTCTGCCGCCCGGTGTACAGATCTCCGATAATCGTGAAAATAACCGGCGTCAGCGCTCCGGCTCCAATTCCCTGAACCGCTCTGAACCAGATCAGCTGGGTCATCGATTGCGCTGCCCCGCACAGAATGGAGCCGACCAGAAATAAGGACAGTCCGATCGTAAAAATCGATTTTCTCCCGAACAGATCGGCCAGCTTGCCGAAAATCGGAGTCGTGACGCATGTGGTCAACGTATAGATCGAGAAAATCCAGCCGATCAGGCTCAGCCCTTGCAAATCCTTAACAATGCTTGTCGTGGCCGTCGTTACCACCGTCGAATCCAGCGCGCCGATGAACAGCGCCGCCAGCAGTCCGACCGTAACGGCGGTACGGTTCGTTTGTTTCAACGACATGGAGCTCATCATCTCTCCCGTATTGGAATGTCTTCAATCTCTACAGATCATAGGCCTGGACCGAATCCTTGTCAACGACAAGAACGCTCCCCGATGAAGGGAGCGCTTGGCGAACGGCTTGCGATTAATGGCGCGGGCTTTCCTGAATAACCTGCACCGCTTTCGTCAATTCGCGAAGAATATCGGACTGAAGCTGCGGCTCTTGATAGATCGCCTTGACATAAGCTTCTCCGGCTTGGCCGGACGTATAGCGCGGAGGCAAATGATTCAGCGCCAGCAAAATAATATCCATCTGGCATTGCCCGCAGCTGCATTTCAGAATTCCCGTCTTTACGTAATGCTCGTCGAACAACCCGCTAACGATCGGTTCCATCGCGTTAAAAACAGACAGCTCCCGCGAAAAGATCATAATCCGCCCCCTGCATGAATCCTCGAAAATAACGACCTCCGGATCGGACATGCATTTCCGCCGGGTATTGGTTTATATCGGCTTGTCCTGCGCGGATCTGAAGATTTCAAGGAGTGGAAAACGCATCCAGACAGGCTTGGCAGATGCAGGCTTTATTTCTCGCGCCCTCCGGGAGCCGGTCAAGCAGAGCCGGAGGAAACTTCTCGGCGCTGCACCAGCATGTTCCGGGTCTTCCGCGAGCGACGCTGCCGCAAGCGTTGTCCCGCCCGCACAGCGGACATGCGCCCGGATCGATTTCCTTACCGGCAGCCTCCGTCATGACCTCGCCCCTTCTCTTCTTTATTGACTCCATTGTAGCAAGCCTAACCAGCTAACGCCATCCTTGGGAGCGGCGCGATCGCGTTGATGTCGGAGGTCATTCAGATCCTAAAAAGCCGCCCCCCAGACAGCCGGGGGCGGCTTGCTCTTATATTCTGGCTTTCAGAAACTTCACCGCAGCGGCGATGTCCGCTTCCGGATTGGCGCCGACCTCGCGTTCGATCGTCAGGTAGCCGCCGTAGCCGATATCCCGAAGCGCCTTCAGGTATGCGTCCCAATCGACGGCGCCTTCCCCGAGCGGCACTTCGCGGAACGCGTCGCCCGATTCGGCGTTCTCCGCGATCTTCTCGTGGTCGAGCGGTTCGAAGCCGAGCGCCCCGTAGATGAGACGCGGGTCGACCTCGCGCAGCCGGATGCCGTCCTTCGCATGCGTATGCACGATATAATCCCTCAGGTTATAGACGCCTTGGGCCGGATCGTCGCCGGTCACCATGACCATATTCGCCGGATCGAAGTTGACGGAGACGCCTTTGGAGCTCAAGCCGTCCAGAAAGCTCTTCAGATGCGCCGACGTTTCCGGACCGGTCTCGATCGCGAAATAGGCGTTCATGCTCGTCGCATACCGGCTGAGCTCGTCGCAGGCCAGATGCATCGCTTCGTACACTTCGCTGTTGCGGTCGTCCGGCACGATGCCGATGTGCGTCGTGACGACGTTCGTTCCCAGCTCCACAGCCAGATCGAGAATTCGCTTGGACTTCTCGATCTTCGCCGGATTCGCCAGCTTATCCTGGAAGCCGTGGCCTCCCAGGTCGCCGACGAGCGCGGAAATCTCCAGCCCCAGCGACTCGATGTAAGATTTCCATTCCTTGCGTGCGGCGGCCGACAGGTTCGCAGGATCCATCTCGCCGGAGACGGCATAGATCTGCACGCCGTCGGCGCCCACGCCCTTCGCCTTAATCAAGCCTTCGCGAACGCCGACTCTGAAGCTGTCGACGATGACGCCGATTTTCCAAGGGGTTGCTCCTCCAGACATTGCTCTCACTCCTTATTGGATTTCGTTCCAGAACCTTCTGGTGTTATCCAGCGCGATCTTCGTCGCCTGAAGGCAAGGCTCCATGCCCTCGAACTCGATCGACAGGTAGCCGTCGAAGCCGGACTCCTTCACGATCCGCAGCGCGCCCCGGGTATCGAGATCCCCCTGGCCGGCGATCGCGCCCCGCAGATAAGCGCCGTTCGCCGAACGGAACCAGCCTTCTCCCGGGTCGGACTCGGCCGAACGGATATAGAAATCCTTGACGTGGACGATCGAAGCCAGCTTGGCGTTATTCCGCACGCCGACAAGCGGATGCTCGTCGACGCAGACGAAGTTGCCGATATCGAGCGTCGTTCGGAAGTTGTCCCGCGCGACCTCGTGCACGATCGCCTGGACTCTGTCGCTCGCCTGGACGTAATAGCCGTGATTCTCAATGCTCGTCGTAATGCCGAGCGGCTTGGCGTAATCGGCGATGGCGCGGCAGGCCTCGACGAGTCTGGGCAGGTCCGCCATGAACTGTCGGATCGACGTGTCGGCTGAATTCGCCACGTCGTGGCGCATCAGCTTGACCCCAAGCGCCGCGGCGACGTCCACCTCGCGCTTGACGCGATCGATCTCCCTGGCGAACGCTTCGTCGTCCAGCCCGGCGAAGTTGGCCCCGATCGCATAGTTGGATATTTCGATTCCCGCCTCCGCCGCCCGGTTCCGAACCCGCTCGACCAGCTCGGGATTAGCGGTCAGGTCAAGGCCGAGCGGCACGATCTCGACGTGCTCGCCGCCCAGCTCCGCCACCTTGCCGACGACGCCGACGAGATCCAATTCGCCCTTCTGCACCGCCTGCCATAGGCTGTAGGAACTGACTCCGAGCTTCATAGACGGATCTCCTCTCCCTTGGCCGCAGATTCGTAAATCGCGCACAGTATTTTCATGATTTCCACACCGTCCTCGACCGGGCTGATCGGCTTCGTCCCGTTCACGATGCAATCGATGAAATGGTCAATCTCGTTCTGGAACGCCGCATCCCCGGAGAAGCCCGCCTGGCTGTCGGTTTGGGGCTGAACGTTCAGAATCGTGTCGTGCTTCTCGGTAACGATCACGACTTCCGGATCGATCTCGAAGCCGCCCTTGTCTCCGAACAGCCGAACCGCGCCCTCGTCCTTCTTCGCATGAAGGGAGTAGCTGACGTCCACCAGCAGAGACGCCCCGTTCTCGAAGCGGATGATTGCGTTGGCGAGATCCTCTACCGTGTTTTTGGAGGCGTCGTAGTCGGCCGCCTTATAGAAGCTCAGATGCCGGACGTTCGACCGGTTGCCCAGCTTCTGATAGGTGTTAGCGCTGACGGTCGTCGCTTTGGGCTTGCCCATCAAATACCAGCACAGATCGATGACGTGCACGCCGATATCGATCAGCGGACCTCCGCCCGATCGCTCGACGTCTGCGAACCAGCCGCCCGGATTGCCGAGACGGCGAAGCGTAGAAGCTTTCGCATAGTACAGATCGCCGAACTCTCCGTTATCGACGAATTCGCGCAGCATCTTCACATTCGGATCGTATCTGCGAACGTAGCCGACCTGAAGCAGCTTGCCGGATGCGCGTACGGCCGCTTCGACCTCATAGGCTTCGGCCATCGTGCGGCACAGCGGCTTCTCGATCAGCACGTGCTTGCCCGCCTGCAGGGCGGCAATGCTGATCGGAGCGTGCGTATTGTTCCAAGTGCATATGCTGACCGCGTCCACGTCCGGGTCCGCGAGCAGCTCGCGGTAATCGGCGTACGTCTTGTCTGCCCCGAATTTGGAGGCTACCTGACGCGCCCTGGCTTCGTTAACGTCGCAGATCGCCACGATCTGGGCGTTCGCGTTGCGCGCATACGAATTCAAATGCATCTCCGAGATCGTTCCCGTACCAATGACGCCAATTCGAACCTTTTGCACCCGTTCAACACTCCCTAATCTCTCATTATGTTCGCGATTCGGTTAGGAAGACATTCGCGGCTCCGCCCTGAATCGACTCCGACAAAAACACGCTCCGCCGCCAACGACGCTGAAGCGAAGGTGCTTTTGCTTGTTAATTCGTATTATAATGGGATACAGAGCCGTTACCATGAAAAAGCATGCTCATTATTTGCACGATCGTGCGGTTTTGGAGGGAGACGTGTGGAGAGACAAGCCCCATTCAAAGAACCGATGCCGATGCCCAACCCTTCCTTTCCGATTAAGGTCCATCCCGCTCATACGTACAAGTTCGTCAGCGGGCAGACGCTGTTCCCGCACCATTGGCACGAGCATATGGAGTTTCTGTTTTTCCTGTCGGGCAGCGCAATGATCGAATGCGGTTCCAATCCGATCTTCTATAAGCGGGGCGATCTCTGCGTCGTGAACAGCAACGAGCTCCACTACGGGGTCAGCACTTCGGAGGACTTATCCTACTATACGATGATTGTCGACGTCTCCCTTCTCCACAGCCACGCGATGGACGCGGTGGAGACGAAATTCATTACGCCCATTGTTCGCAACCGGATTTTGTTCCAGAATCGCGTGTCGGGAGACGAAGAGATGACCCGCTGCGTGCAGTCCATCATCCATGAGCTGCAGCACGAGGAGCTCGGCTACGAGCTGTCCGTCAAATCGCAACTGTACAGGCTGCTTTCCCTGCTCGTGCGCAAGTATGTCGCCACGACGTCGCAGCTGGACGACTATCGCCATCGGCTCAGAGGACTGGAGCGGCTGGCGCCGGTATTCGCGTATATCGACGACCATTACAAGGAGAAGCTGTCGGTTCAGCAGCTGGCGGATATCGCGGGGCTAAGCCGCTATCATTTCAGCCGTCTGTTCAAGAAGCTGACGGACAAATCGCTGATCGAGTATGTCAACCTGATCCGAATCAACAAGTCGGAGAGCCTGCTGAGAAGCAGGAGCATGAATATATCGGAGATCGCTCATGAGACGGGTTTCAGCGACATCTATTATTTCAGCCGGACGTTCAAGAAGCTCAAGAAGATGTCGCCGACGGAGTGGCAGAACAGCGATCTCTAGCCGAACCGGCTGTCGTCCGCAATCTCGTTGTCCAGCTGCGATCTCCACTCCCTCAGCTTCAGGATCGAGACGGAGTCTCCCGTTCGCTGCAGATGCCGCATCAGCCTCTCGTACACGCTGCCGCGATAAGGGTCGAGCTCGAGGAGCTTCCAGAGAAGCCGTTCCTTGACCGGAGAGACGGCGGCTTCGGAGCGCAGGTCCAGATGCCGGACGAACGCCGTCCTCAGCTCGATGCGCTTGATGTCCGCCCAGTCGTAATGCTCCGTCTCCAGGAAATCTCCTCGGTACAACGCCAGCAGCTCGTTCACGTCTTCCCCCGCTTCTCCGCTCAGCATCGCATTCAATCTGTCGACGTCGCTGGAGATATGATCGACGTGCATCCAATAGCGCTCGTCTCCGAACGCGACCATGTCCGGAAGTCCGGCCGACCTCAGCATGCTGCGCAGGTTGTACAGCGTCGTGTGAAACAGCGCCTTGGCGCGTTCGGAATCGACCTCGGGCCAGAGATGATCGAGAATGTGATAGCGGTACGCCGGCTCGCCGCCGCAGCTCCACAAGTAGGCGAACAGTTCCTTCGTCTTCCGCGTCCTCCAGGTGACCAGCTTCCCTTCGCCGTCGTAAAGCTCCAGGCTTCCCATCGCTTTCAAGGTCAGCGCAGGCTGCCGGGAGCCCTCGCTTCCCCGGCGAGCCGCAGGGGAAACGGATTTTCTCGCCGCTTTCTCGCGCAGCGACTCGTATCGGGCAATCGCCTTGCTCAGCCGGTCCTTGGCAACAGGCTTCAGCAAATAACCGATCGCGTTCCTATCGAACGCTTCAAGCGCATATTGGTGGTAGGCGGTAACAAATACGATTTCCGCGTCAGGGCAGCGCTCGCTCAGCAGCTCGCCTGCGACCAGCCCGTTCGTTCCGGGCATCTCGATGTCCAGGAAGATCAAATCCGGCCGCAGCTTGTCCGCCTGCTCCACCGCCTCGGACACTCGGTTGAATTTTCCCGCAATCTCTACGCCCCCGATCTCCCGCAGCAGAATCTCCAGAACGTCGAGGGCAATCTCTTCGTCATCTATCAACAGCGCTCTTATCATCGAATTCCTCCGGTATATGTAACTTGACCTGCGTGCCTTGCCCCATCCGGCTGCGGTACTCCAGCTTGCCTCCGTACAGCATCTGCAGGCGCCGATTCACGTTGCGAACGCCGACCCCGCCCATCCGCCCGTTATGCAGGTCGTCCAGCGTCTCCTCGCTCATGCCGATGCCGTCGTCTTCCACCAGAATATCGATTCCGCCTTCTCCGCGGCTTACCGTCACGTTCAGCGTCCCTCCTTCCGGCCGTGGGCCGATCCCGTGCCGAACGGCGTTCTCCACGATCGGCTGCAGCGTCAGCGGCGGCAGCAGGCAGCGAAGGCCCTCCTCGATCCGGTAGCCGACCTTCAGCCGCTCTCCGAAACGAAGCTGCTCGATCGCCAGATAAGCTGTGACAAGCTCCAGCTCGCGCTCCAGCTCGACCTTCTCCCCGTGGAAGACGAACGTAAACTTCGCCCGCAAGTAGGTCGTCAGATGGTGAATCGTTTCCCTGAGCTTGTCTACGTCCTTATAACTGAGCCCGACCAGCGCGTTCATGCTGTTGTACAGGAAGTGCGGCGTGATCTGGGCCTGCAGGAAGTCCATCTCCCTGCGCACCGCCTGCTCGGACGAGCTCTTCATGGCGAGCAGCGACTGCGCCCTCGCCTTCAGCTCCGCCAGCTCGAACGGCTTCTGCAAAATATCGTTCGCTCCCGCAGCGAAGGACGCCATCGTATCTCCCGTCTGACCCGACGCCGTCAGCATCAGCACCGGAAGCTCGGCCAGCCCCTGCAGCGTTCGGATTTCCCGGCACACATCGAGACCGGAGATGCCGGGCATCATCAGATCCAGAAGCACCAGATCGGGCTTCGGAGGCCGAAGCAGCGCCGCCAGAGCCTCCGCACCTCCGCCGACCGCCGTGTAGCCCCAGCCCATCGACGTGGCTACATGGATCAGAATTTTCAGATTGGAGGGCTCGTCGTCCACGATCAGCACGTGAAAGGTCTGTTCGGGTGCGCGGTGCGTCGTCCCGGCAAGCGACGGAAAGACCGGCTCCTTCGATTCCGCGGCGGCGGCGACCTCCTCGGACTCGGCATCGATCGGCAGCGTAAACGTGAACCGCGACCCGACTCCGACCTCCGACTCGACCTCCAGCCGGCCGCCTTGCAGCTCCGTCAATTGCTTGGATATGCTCAGCCCCAGGCCCAGACCGGCATTCGGGGCCTCCCCCTCCTCCCCGTATTGGACGAAGGGACGGAACAGACCGTCCAGCGCTTCCGGAGGAATTCCTCTGCCCGTGTCCATCACCGATATGGCCAGCTCCCCCTCGCGTCGTTCCGCCGTCACCCGCACCGTCCCCTTTTCCGTATACTTCAAGCCGTTCTCCATCAGATTGTGAAGAATCTGCCGCAGCCGGTTCTCGTCCGCCCGGACCAGCGGAAGCGTCGCCGGCAGCTCGTTCACGAGCTTGACGTCCCGGTTCGTCGAAGCGATTGACAGCGTCTCGATGACAAACCGCGCCGACATCCCCACGTCCACGGAAGTCGGTTGAATGGTCAGCTGACCGTGGCGAATTTTGTTCATATCCAGAATGTCGTGCACGAGTCCGGTCAGCCTGCGGCCCAGCAGGTGCAGCATATGAAGATTTTCCCGCTGCTCGCCCTGAAGCGGCTTCTCCCGGTCGTCCAGAAGCGCCTGCGACAGATTCACGATGCCGTGAAGAGGCGTGCGAAGCTCGTGCGACGTTTTGGCCAGAAATTCATCTTTCTGACGATCGTATTGGAGGAGCCGGTCGGTCAGCAGCTCGCTGCGCCGAAAGGCCGACTGCATCCGGTCCGACATGAGGAAAGCTTGCGAGAACACGAGCAGCAGCGGCGTCACGATCATGTAGTAAGGATTGTCCAGCGCGAATTGGTAGCGGGACTGTCCGTAGCTCCAGGTGACAATCAGGAAGAAAATCCCCATCAGCATGTAGTAGCTGTCATGAGAGTTGCGGCGGTGGCTGCGAAAGATCGCGTAGAACAGCAATCCGAAGGCGACGATCTGCATCGCGATTCCCAGCGTCCAGAAGATGTGAATATAACGGCTCGGGGCCAGCATGAACAGCGCCAGGTAGACGACTCCGAAGCGGATCAGCCATTGGAGAACCGCGTTTTTCTCGTTGCTCAGATAACGGAAGACGTACAGGCAGAAGAAAACGAACACTAAAAACGTGAACAGAAAGATCAGCTTCTGCAGCAAAGCAAACGGGATGTTCGGCACGAGCGCGCTGGCCAGAATCTCGTTGTCGATCGAGAAGAATAACCCGGTCGTAAGGCAGAAGAAACAAAAATGCATCAGATGCCGTTCCTTGCGCCACTGCTTGAACATGCCGGCGTAATAGAGCCCGAACACCAGCATCGTCGTCACGAGAATCATGTCGGCCAGCCGGGAATGGTCTCGGCGTTCCATGACGTCCGAGGTCAGACCGAATTCCGGCGCCTGCACCAGCCCCCCCTCGAGGAAATCGAAGCTGGCCACATGAACGAGGATCTCCATGACTCCGTCCCGCGCCTGACCGGTGCCGAAGAAGGGAAAGTTGCTGGCAACGAACTGTTCCTTGCTCAGCGCCGGCCGCCCGTTTCCTCCCGCATCCGCTCCGTTCATGTAGATCCGGCTGGACATTCGAATCTTTTTGGCCCGCAGGCTGAACGAATCGGACTCGTCCACGCGCACGAGCAGCCGGTATGTTCCCGCGCCATAGCCGTCCTGGCCGTTCGCCGCGAGCACGCCTTTCCAATTCCCCGGCACCTCGACGATCGTTCTCTGCTTCTCCAGCTCGCCCGAGCGGTCTCCTCGGAAGTCCTCGGGCCCCAGCAGCAGCCCTTTATAGAACTCCCATTCCCCGCGCAGCGGAATGATCCCTCGTTCTCCGTAGTTCCATCGGGACGAGTCGAGCACTCCGTCTTTCGCTTCGGGATAGTCGTTCATCGGCTTGAGCCAATAAAACATGTTAATGCCGGTGATGACTCCGAACAGGAGAATCATCCCAAGCAGAATCGACAATGGTTTGTTCATAGCTCCATCATATAACAATCTATATGCGGTTTCGATGTTCTTTTTGCGGAAGAACGCGGATTTACTCCGCAGGAGAGGAGGTCTATACTGGTTAAAGCGGAATCGAGCGGCTGTCGCCCCGATCAAGCAAGCGGGAGGAATGTAGATGACTCGAAAAATATTGATCATGACCGCGGTCGAGGCGGAGAAAGAAGCGGTGCTGCGAGGACTGAGCGGAGAGCCCGGGTTCGAGGTCGCGATCGCGGGCGTCGGCCCGGCCGCGGCTGCGGCAAGCACTGCGGCGGCGCTGGCCCGGGCGGACGGGCGATACGATCTCGTCGTCAGCGCCGGCATTGCCGGAGGCTTCGCGGATGTCGCGCCGATCGGCTCGATTGTCGTCGCCAGCGAATCGATCGCGGCGGATCTGGGAGCGGAGACGCCCGAGGGCTTCGCCAGCGTGGACAAGCTCGGCTTCGGAACGAATCGGCTTCCCGCGGACGCCGAGATCGCCTCGCGTCTTGCGGAGGCGCTTCGACGCGCAGGAATGCCGGCGCACTGCGGTCCCGTGCTGACGCTGTCGACGGTCACAGGCTCGGCCGCTACGGCGGAAGCGCTCGCCGCGAGATATCCCGGAGCGGCCGCCGAGGCGATGGAAGGCTTCGGCGTCGCCGAAGCGGCCCGTCTCTTCGGCCTTCCCTTCCTTGAAGTCCGCGCGATCTCGAACGCCGTCGGACCGCGTGACAGGGACGCCTGGAAAATCGGCGACGCCCTGGCCGCGCTCGAAGCGGCCAACACTTATTTAGCGGAGGTGCTTCCATCATGAAAATCGCTTATTCGCCCTGCCCGAACGATACGTTCGTCTTCCATGCGCTCGTACACGGCTTCATACCGGATACGCCGAAGTTCGAAGTCACTTATGCCGATATCGACGTGACCAACCATCTGGCCGCCAGCTCCGGCGAGCTCGACATTCTGAAAATTTCCTACGCCGCCCTTCCTTGGATGCTGCCCGAGTACAAGCTGATTCCGTGCGGGGGGGCGCTCGGAAGGGGGTGCGGTCCCCTCGTGCTTCGAGCCGGAGCGGAAGACTCGGCCCCGGCTGACGCCGCCGCGCTGTCCGGGAAGCGGATTGCCGTCCCCAGCGAGCGATCGACGGCTTATTTGTTGTTCCGGCTCTGGGCGGCTCGCCACGTTCCCGGCGGCGTAGGCGAAATTCTCGTCATGCCGTTCCACGAAATTATGCCGGCCGTCCGCGACGGCCGAATCGACGCCGGACTCGTCATTCACGAGGCTCGGTTTACTTACCGGAACTACGGTCTGTCCCAGGTCGTCGATCTCGGGAGCTGGTGGGAGGGCGATACCGGCCTGCCGATTCCTCTCGGCGCGATCGTCGCCCGGCGTTCCCTCGATTTGGAGCGCATCCGCGAATGGATCCAAGCTTCCGTCGCCTATGCCTGGAAGCAGCCTGAAGCTTCGAGAAGCTACGTGATGGAGCACGCCCAGGAGATGGATCCGCAGGTGGCCCGTGCGCATATCGAGCTCTACGTCAACGAATTCACCGCCGAGTTGGGGAACGACGGCTTCGCGGCCGTCACCACGCTGCTTGAACGGGCCATCGGAGAAGGGCTTGTGCCGGCGATGAATTTGGCGGATCTGCGTCCGTAGAGCACGGGATTATATTAGACTATGGATCAGCAGCCCCGTCGTCGGGATCTGCAAATAGGCTTGCATCGTCGCCTGGTAGGCGGCGAACTGCTGGAGCGCCATCATATGCGGATTCAGCAGTCCGCTGGCCGGAACGGCCTGAAAGCGGGACGCCTCCTGCTCCAGGCTTCGGGCGGCCCCCTCCGCCGCCCGCGCCGCTCGTTCCGAGTCCGTGCGCAGACGGGTCCGCAGCGCCCTCTCGTCCACGCTCAGCGTGCCGTCCCCGTTCACGCGAATGCCGATCGCGCCGAACGTCGCTTCGCTTACCGTCCCCTCCAGGCTCTTCCGAACATGAGGACTCATATACCCACCCGCTTCAGTCAAGCGGGTTATCGTGTCGTTATAATCTGCGACCAGCCTGCCGATCCGCGCCAGCGCCTTCTCCTCCAGCGCCCGAACCTCAACGGCAACGGGAGCGTCCGTCACCGCCAGCAGGAAGGCTGTCGCCTTGCCTTTCTCCAGCTCGACGACGTTGGACTGGGCGGAGATCGCAGCGCCTCCGTTGACCGAATAAGCCGCATCGGACGCAGCGGCCGTCGCCTCGGTAATCCCGGACCAGGCAGCCGCGCTGCCCGCTTCGTCCGTCACCGTGAAGCGATGATCGGTTCCCGTCCGATCGCTTCTCAGCTCCAGCCTCACCGTTCCGTTTCCACCCGACGCGAGACTTGCGGTGACGCCTGCACGCGCGTCGTTGATCGCGTCCCGGATGCGCCCTAACGCCTGTTCGTTCGAGTCCCCGGCCGCCATCCGGATGTCGACCGTCGTCTCTCTCCCGGCGATCGACAGCTTTAAGCGATGAACCCCGCTATCCTGTTCGGACGGGGCGTCGCCCGCCATCTCCTTCCCGACGTGTACCTGCGCCGACGCGAGGGAATAGACTTGAATCCGATATGCCCCCACCGCCGCTCCGTCTTTCGCCTCCACAGCAATCGCCGACGGATCGGAAGACTGCGTTTCTCTGGACCGAAAAAGCGAACCCGCCTCCCGTCCCAATTCCTGAGCCGACCGCTGGAGCTTGCGGGACGATTCCAGAAAAGAAGCGACGTTCTCCGCAGCCTTGCGGACGAACTGCTCATAAGGCGACGGGTTCGCCCTCATCCACATGCCGGACGGCTGCCGGTATCCGGTTTGATGAAATGGAGAATACATATAAGAAGAAACCGGAGCAACGGCTAAGTTCGAATTCGTAACGGAGTCGATCATCTCCATCCTCCTCCTTAGTCGTTTCGCGATTTATTTCTCTTCATTATATAATAAAAAGCGAGTCAAATCCGACACGATGGCGCACCCTAACCTTCATATTGGGAAAACCCGCAAACCAATCTATTTTATAGATCATTTCAATGCATAATAATGACTATTCCCGAACATAAAAATGATTTAGAATGGTAAGAGGTGCATGCGTTACAATCTTGGCACCCGTGTATGACTAACATGAATGCAGAGGGATGCACAATGTCAGTGGACAATGGAAAAATGCAAGAATTATGGCACCAGTTTTTCGGCCCCAATCTGGGCTACATCCAAGAGCAGTACGACATCTATCTGCAAAATGCGGAAGCGGTAAGCCCCCAATATCAAGAGCTGTTCTCGCGATATGGAGCCCCCCCACGCTCGGACTCCGCAACGCCATACCCGGTTAACGCTTCGCAAGCTGCCGGCGGCTCGGCCGCACTCGACGCCGCTCTACTCAAGAAAGCGATAGCCGCCGGTCAACTGGCTTGGAATATACGATCCTTCGGCCATCTGGCCGCCGATATCGACCCGCTCGATCTCAGTCCTAAAGCAAGCACGGAGATGATCGAACCCGGTACTTACGGTCTTAGCGAATCCGATCTGAAGCAGCTTCCTCCGGACTGCGTCTGGGAAGACGCTCCCTACTCGTTGAACAACGCCTGGGAAGCCGTGCAAAAGCTGCTGCAAGTCTATACCGGCCCCATTGCCTTCGAATTCGGACACGTCCATGTCGAGGAAGAGCGGAAGTGGCTCAACAAGCAGGCCGAGACGGTCATTCCGTCCACTCGACTGCTCGCTTCCGAGAAGGAATCCTTGCTTCGCAAGCTGTTCGAAGCGGAACAATTTGAGGACTTTCTGCAGCGCACCTTCGTCGGTCAGAAGCGCTTTTCGGCGGAAGGGATCGAAGCGCTCGTTCCGTTAACCGACGAAATCGTACACGAACTGACCAATGACGGCGCCCGCCATATCGCCATGGGAATGGCGCATCGCGGTCGTCTTAACGTGCTTGCGCACGTCCTTGGCAAGCCATACGGCAGCATTTTCTCGGAGTTCCATCATTCGCCGAACAAAAATCTCATTCCTTCGGAAGGCTCGATTGGCATCAACTACGGCTGGACGGGAGACGTCAAGTATCATCTTGGCGCCAACCGCTCGATCACTTCCGGCGAGACGGCGGAAACCCGCATTACGCTGGCCAACAATCCGAGCCATCTGGAGTACGTGAACCCGGTCGTCGGGGGCTACGCCCGCGCGGCTCAGGAAGACCGCACCCAACCCGGCTATCCGGTGCAGAATCTGGACCAGGCGGCTTCCATTCTTATTCACGGAGATGCGGCGTTTATCGGCGAAGGCATCGTGGCGGAGACGCTGAACTTTAACAATATCCAAGGCTATACCTGCGGCGGCACGATTCATATCATCGCCAACAACCGCATCGGCTTTACGACGGAGAGCCATGACTCCCGTTCGACGCATTATGCCAGCGACCTGGCGAAAGGCTTCGAGATCCCGATCATTCACGTGAACGCGGACGAGCCTGAAGCAGTCATCGCCGCCGCGCGAATGGCCAGCGAGTACCGGACTCTGTTCAAAAAAGATTTCCTGATCGACCTGATCGGCTATCGCCGCTACGGCCACAACGAGACGGACGATCCGGAAACGACCCAGCCTCTGATCTATAAGAAGATTAAGGCTCACCCCAACGTCGCCCGCTTGTACGCAGACAAGCTGATTCGCGAAGGGGTGCTGACGGAGGAAGCCGTCGAACAGATCAAGCGCGACGTGCAGAACAAGCTGAAGGACGCCTATGAGGAAGTGAAGGGCAAGGAAGGAAGCAGTCCGATCCGGCAGTCTCTTCCGCCCGAATTTTCTCTTGACGCGCCGAAGCCGCTAACCGCCGTTCCTCTGGAGAAGCTGCACAGCATCAACAAAGGGCTGCTTCAATTCCCGGAATCGTTTAACGTGTACGGCAAGCTGAAGCGAATTCTCGAACGCCGGGCGGATGCGCTGAACGACGGCGAGAAGGTCGACTGGAGCCATGCCGAGACGTTGGCCTTCGCCACGATCTTGGCCGACGGAACGCCGATCCGGCTAAGCGGACAGGATGCTGAGAGAGCGACGTTCGCGCACCGCAACCTCGTCCTGCACGATACGGAAACCGGGGAAACGTTCTGCCCGCTGCATGCGATTCCCGAAGCGAAGGCTTCGTTCGCAATCCACAACAGCCCGCTGTCGGAAGCCGGCGTGCTCGGACTGGAATACGGCTATAACGTGTTCGCACCGGAAACGATGGTCATCTGGGAAGCGCAATTCGGAGACTTCGCCAACTCGGCGCAGGTTCTGATCGATCAGTTCATCTCGGCCGGCCAATCCAAGTGGTCGCAGCGCTCGGGACTGACGATGCTGCTTCCGCACGGCTACGAAGGGCAAGGTCCCGAGCACTCCAGCGCAAGACTGGAGCGCTTCCTGCAGCTGTCGGGCGAAGAGAACTGGACGGTGGCCTATCTGTCCAGCGCGGCCCAATACTTCCATCTGCTGCGCCGGCAAGCGTCCATTCTGAATACGGACCAGGCTCGCCCGCTCGTGCTGATGGCGCCGAAAAGCATGATCCGCAACCCGCACGTCGCTTCTCCGGCAGCGGAGCTGAGCGAAGGCACGTTCCAGACGGTCTTGGAGCAGCCCGGATTGGGCAGCCAGCCTTCCAAGGTGGAGCGTCTTGTTCTGTGCACCGGCAAAGTCGCCATCGATCTGGCCGAAGAGCTGGCCAAGACGCCGGACACGAACCGCGACTGGCTGCACATTGCCCGCGTAGAGCAGCTTTATCCGTTCCCTAAGCTGGAGCTCAAATCGATCATCGATCGCTTCCCGAACCTGTCCGAAATTCTGTGGGTACAGGAGGAGCCGAAAAACATGGGCGTATGGAGCTACATCGAGCCTCGCATTCGCGATCTTGTCGACGTCGCGAAGGTGTCCGTCAGCTATAACGGCCGTCCTAAGCGGTCGAGCCCGGCAAGCGGATACCAGCAAATCCATACGTTCGAGCAGCAGTTCATTATCAATCAAACTTTGGTTCAAAAGAAAAAAACGAAATCCGCAGTTAAATCCGGGAGGTAACTTCAATGCATGACATTCTTGTACCGGCGATGGGCGAATCCATTACGGAAGGCACGATCTCGAAATGGCTCGTCAAAGTAGGAGACAGCGTTAAACAAGGAGACCTTCTGCTGGAGCTGGAAACCGACAAAGTGAACTTGGAAATCAGCGCGGAGCAAGACGGCGTGATCGCGGAAATTCTGGCCGCCGAAGGGGATACCGTCAAGATTGGCGAACCGGTCGGCAGAATCGGCGCTGCTGGATCGGCGCCTTCGGCTCCCGCTGCTTCGTCTCCTGCAGCTTCGGCCCCCGTTGCCTCGGCGCCTGCGCCTGCCCAGCAGGCCGGCAGTCCGGCTCCGGCCGTCGCCGCCTCCTCGGCCAATGAAGGCGCTGCGCTCGCCACGCCGGCTGCCCGCAAGCTGGCGCGCGAGAAAGGCATCGACCTGAACGCGGTTGCCGCTCGCGACCCGATCGGCCGCATTCACGCCAGCGACGTCGCTTCGGCTGGGAGCGCTCCGCAAGCGGCTCCGCAGCCGGCGCCGAAGTCCGCCGCGGCCGACAAGCCGACCTCGAACACGAACAAGCCGGAAGAGCGCAAGCGCATGTCCCGCCGCCGCTTGACGATCGCGAAGCGGCTCGTGGAAGCCCAGCATACGGCAGCCATGCTGACGACGTTTAACGAAGTCGACATGACCGCGATTCTTGAAATCCGCAAACGCCGCAAAGACTCCTTCAAGGAGAAGCACGACGTCGGCCTCGGCTTCATGTCCTTCTTCACGAAGGCGGTCGTCGGCGCGCTTAAGGCGTTCCCGCTGTTGAACGCGGAGATTAGCGGCGAAGACATCATCGTGAAAAAATATTACGATATCGGCATCGCCGTATCCGCCAAGGAAGGGCTGGTCGTTCCGGTCGTCCGCGACGCCGATCGCCTCGGCTTCGCCGAGATCGAGCGTTCCATCGTCGAATTGGCCGGCAAAGCCCGCAACAACACATTGGAGCTGTCGGAGCTGCAGGGCGGCACCTTCACGATTACGAACGGCGGTATTTTCGGCTCTCTGATGTCGACGCCGATTCTGAACGCGCCTCAAGTCGGCATTCTCGGCATGCACAAAATCCAGCTGCGCCCGGTCGCCATCGACGCGGAGCGGATGGAGAACCGTCCGATGATGTACATCGCCCTGTCTTACGATCACAGAATCGTTGACGGAGCGGAAGCCGTGCAGTTCCTCGCGAAAATCAAGGAAATGCTTGAAGACCCGGAAACGCTGCTGCTTGAAGGCTGATTTTAAAATCCAAAACGGCTGCTTCTCGTCGAGTCCCGTCCTTCCGGACAGCTTCGGCGAATGGCAGCCGTTTTTTATCGTGTGCTCCCTTAATGGTTGTCGGATTGGCGGGAGGTATCCATGGGCATGGTTCAGAGTAGGATGGTATTGCGCATTAACCAGCGGATTACGTTGGAGGACTGACAGAAGAAGCTTTCAACCTGCCACTTCATGAACTGACACTCATTTTGCGCGTTTAAGCCGGTCGATCTCCAGCTCCGCTCGGCCTACCCGCTCAGCCAGATATTCGACGTCTTCCTTGGTGGCGAGCGCCTCAATCTTGCCGCTGATCGATTCGAGCAGGGCGACGACGTCGTCGTTCGATTCGGCTTCGATTCGGTCCAGCTGATGCTTAATCCCGTCCAGCCTGCCTTCCATATCATTAAACCTGTTGTCTATTTCATTAAATCGGTTGTCTACTTCATTAAACCGGTTGTCTACTTCATTAAACCGGTTGTCCACGCTGTCAAATCGAAGATTGACCTCTTTAGCGAACGTTTCCTGATTTTCCTTAACCGACTTCAGCTCGTCTCTGATCGACTCCAGCATCGCTTTCAGTTCCAGATCCATAGGTCTTCCCTCCTTTTCTGCGAGATAGCTCTATTGTAACAAATCAGCTTGGGGTTGGCACCTCGTTTTGGACAATGTCATGACCACGTTAAAGACGGCCTCCATCCCCCCGGGAGCGGATGCGAAGCCGTCCATTTCTTCTTAGCGGCCTGAAAAAAGACCGGTTAATCCATCTCTTCCCGCAGCTTAACCGGAATCCAAATTTCGCTCCGATAGGTCGGGGATGACGTATCCGCCCCTTCGTTCCACAGCATCTCCGGACCCGGGGCCAACTCGTAGTTGGAGGACGGGAACCATTCGGAGTAAATGCGGCCCCAGACGTTCTGAAGAGCCGACGGGTAAGGTCCGACGGACTCGAAGACAGCCCACGTCGACGCGGGCACCTCCAGCTTCGCCAGATGATCAGGCCCGTTCTCCGTCGTGGCCGCGCCCAGATAATGATCGAGCTCTCCCTTCTCCTCCATTCTCCCTTCGGAGAAATTCGTCGACGCGCTGATCAGCCCCCGCGGCTCCACGCTGGAAAGGCTCTTCAGTTCCTCGATTCCCTCCATGCCCAAGCTTTGCGCCATCTCGGCAATCTCTGGGTTAACGCCCTCGAAGACGATGGGAACCCTCTTCATGATGCCCACAATGCGAAAAGCCTCTTTCTCCACGATGCGATACTGCATGACATCTCCTCCGCTAACGGTTAATTGGAAGGATAGGCGGGGATAAGCTTTTAGCGGCCGGCCGCTCTGTCTGGCTTCCGAAGGCGTCACCCCGTGAACGCCTTGAAACGCTCTGGCGAAGGCGTCCGCCGAGTTATATCCATACTTCACCGCGATGTCCAGAATTCGATCCTGTCCGCGAGTCAGATCAAGGCCCGCCTGAGTCAGCCGCCTGCGGCGAATGTATTCCGACAACGGGATCCCGGCCAGAAACGAGAACATTCTCTTGAAATGATACTCCGAGCAGCGCGCTCGTCTCGCCGCCTCCCGGAAGTCGATCTCGTCGTCCAGACGGTCCTCGATGTAGCCGAGCGCGGCATTCATGCTTTCCAGCCAATTCATCGCTTCGCCTCCTTCCTTCTCCAAATTAACAGATGCCGATATCGCGCATCCGACTTTCCGTGCACCGATCTGCAGGGTGATTGCTCAACCATCTCTTGTCAGGTAAAAACTCCTTCGGCGTCCTCTAAACGCAGAATCGCATTTTTTGTCGGAGGTGATTCAGCCAAATTTCCAATTAAATTCCTCTGTTCTACCACTACTCGTTTATATTGGACTCTAGGCTACATATTTGTTGACTATTTGAACCCTATTTGAGAAAAGAATTTCAACTTTTGAGGAGTTCCTACCGGTTGCCCTCCTAGCGGTAAACTCTATTATATCGGACATCAGCCGGCGGTCTACCCTATTCGGGCGGCATGCGGAAATTTTAACATTGCCGATGAAGGCGTTTTCTTGCTAAGATAAGGCTATCATCGCTCAGGGACTAACCGCCCGACTTGCACTCTTCTGGCAGAAGACGGCATAGACTTGGCGGTTTTTTGATTTTGCATGCAAAAACTCCTTCGGCATCCTCTAGACGCGGAATCGCGTTTTATGAACGAAGACAAGCGAGGGATCACGATGGGAAACACCAAGCATACGGGCAGAATCAAGCTGCCGGGAAGGCCCGCTCCCGGACTGTGGGTCAGCAAGGTGCCGTTCGGACTCGGAAAAATAAAGCCTAAGCATATTCGCGATACGATGAAGGTCGTATGGGACAATCGCGACAACCTCCCCTACGCCTACCGGATTTTGACTCAGGGCGTGTGCGACGGATGCGCGCTGGGCGTGGCCGGCCTGTACGATCAGACGCTGACCGGCCCGCATCTGTGCACGACGCGGCTGAACGTGCTGCGCCTGAACACGATGCCGGCGATCAGGCCGGAGACGCTTCATGCCGATATCGACGAGCTGCGAACAATGGACAGCGCGCAGCTTCGCAAGCTCGGACGCATTCCGTACCCGCTCGTCCGGCGGCGCGGCGAGCGCGCCTTCCGCCGCGCCTCGTGGGACGAGGCGCTGGACCGGATCGCGGGCAAAATCCGCGGCATCGATCCGAAGCAGCTCGCCTTCTACTTGACTGCCCGGGGCATTACGAACGAATCCTACTACGCTGCCGCGAAGGCGGCCCGCTATATCGGCACGAACAACATCGACAACGCTTCGCGAATTTGCCATTCTCCGTCCAAGACGGCGCTCAAGCGCTCGCTAGGCATCGGCGCGTCAAGCTGCAACTACAAGGACTGGATCGGCGCCGACGTCCTCGTCTTCTGGGGCAGCGTCGCGGCGAACAACCAGCCGGTGTCGACGAAGTATATGTACGCGGCCAAACGCGCGGGCACGAAGATCGTCGTGATCAACCCGTACCGCGAGCCGGCGATGGAGGGCTATTGGATTCCTTCGATTCCGGAATCGGCGCTGTTCGGGACCAAGCTGGCCGACGACTTCTACCAGGTGAACATCGGCGGCGACATCGCCTTCATGAACGGGATCATGAAGACGTGGTTCGAGATGGAGGCGGCGCTTCCCGGATCGGCCGTCGACCATTCGTTCGTGCGCGAGCACGCTGCCGGCTACGAGGAGCTGAAGGCGCACATCGAACGGCAGGACTGGGAGGCGCTCGAGCGCTCCTCCGGCCTGACGCGCGGACGAATCGGCGAATTCGCCCGGCTGCTGGCAGCCTCCCGCTCCGCGGTGTTCGTCTGGAGCATGGGGCTGACGCAGCATCGCTTCGGAACCGATAATATTTCGCAGATCGCCAATCTGGCGCTGCTGCGCGGCTTCCTCGGCCGCGAGCATTGCGGCGTCATGCCGATCCGCGGACATAGCGGCGTGCAGGGGTCAGGCGAGATGGGCGCAGACCCGTTCAGTCTGCCCGGCGGAGAGTTTTCCGGCAGGGATATCGAACGGATCGAGCGGCTGTGGGGCTTCGAGCTGCCGAAATGGCAGGGCGATATCGTCGGCGTATCGCTGGAGAACGCGCTGCTGCCGGACGACCACGAGCGCAGGCTGAAGGTGTTCTACACGTCGGGCGGCAATTTCCTGGAGACGATGCCGGATCCCGACTTCGTCAGGCGCTGCCTGGAGAACGTCGACTTGCGCGTCCATCAGGACATCGTGCTCAATACGTCGACGCTCGCCGACGCCCGGGAGGAAGTGTGGGTGCTCCCGGCGATGACGCGCTACGAGCAGCCGGGCGGCGGCACGTCCACTTCGACGGAGCGAATGGTGTACTTCTCGCCGGAGATCCGCGGCCCCCGCATGCCGGAAGCGCGGCCGGAGTGGGCCATCTACGGCGAGCTGGCCGCCCGGGTCAAGCCGGAGGGCCGGGAGAAGGCGGCGTTCCGGAGCGCGGCGGACATCCGCGCGGAAATCGCGCAGGCAGCCCCGAATTATGCGGGCATCGAACGGCTGGAGAAGCAGGGCGACGTCTTTCAATGGGGCGGCGCATGGCTGTGCGAGGGCGGCGTCTGTCCGACGGAGGACGGCAAGGGCCGTCTGCTGCCGATCGAGCTGCCGGAGCTCCGCAAGCCCGAGGGCCGGTTCTACGCCACGACGAGACGAGGCAAGCAGTTCAATTCGATGGTGTACGGAGAGACCGACCCGTTCAATGGAGCGGACCGATACGACGTGCTGATGAACCGCCGGGACGCCTCCGCTCTGGATCTGAAGGAGGGCGACGCCGTCGTGGCCTACAACCGCTGGGGCACGTTTCACGGTCGAGCGAGATTCGCCGATATCGCGCCGGGCAACGTCGAGCTGTATTGGCCGGAGGGCAACGTGCTCATGCCCAAGGGCGTCTACGAGCCGCACGCCGGCATTCCGGAATATAACGCCTCGGTCGTGCTCGAGAAGGCGGAAACGTATCACGCGCTCAAGGATACGCGCTTCGTCGAGCGGCGAATCGAGGAATTGGAGCTGGAGGTGCCGGGATGACGGAGGAGACGAGAATGCCGGGCCCAGCCGGGCCGACTGTCGCCTGGCGAACGATCAAGCTAAGCGGCGGCATGGCGGACGAGACGGAGGACACGGTTGCGACGGAGTTCCCGCTGACGATCCGCCTGGACGGCGAGGAATTCGCGACGCTCGTCTGCTCGCCGGACGATCTCGACGACCTCATCGTCGGCTTCCTCGCTTCGGAAGGCGTCGTACGCACGATGGCCGACATTCGAAGCTGGTCGCTGGACGAGGAGCGCGGCTTCGCCTACGTCGAGCTGACGCGGCCGCAATCGACCGCGAAGGAGCTTCATTCCAAGCGGATCATCGGCTCCTGCTGCGGAAAAAGCCGCCAGTTTTATTTTCAGAACGACGCGCGCACGGCCAGAACGATCTCCGGAGGAGCCGCGATTCCGTCCGAGCGGTGCTTCGAGCTGATGAGCCGGCTGCAGTCAAACTCCGACAGCTTCCGCCTGACGGGCGGCGTCCACAACGCTGCGCTGTTCGACGGCGCCGGCAGCATGATCGTCCGCGCGGACATCGGCCGCCACAACGCGCTCGACAAGCTGTTCGGCCACTGCCTTCGCAACCGGTTGACAGCCCACGACCGCGTCCTCGCCTTCAGCGGCCGGCTCTCCTCCGAGGTCGTGCTGAAAGCGGCCAAAATCGGCTGCCCGATCGTGCTCTCCAAATCCGCGCCGACGGATCTGGCGCTTCGTCTTGCCGAAGATCTCGGTCTCACGTGCGTCGGCTTTATCCGTTCCGATTCGATGAACGTCTACACGCACGCCCGGAGAATACAGTATTAAAGCGCGTACCCGATGCATCGCCTGCCTCCTGGCGGGGGGCGGTCAATGTTGTCAGGTTAAGCCGTTACGTATGCGATCGAAGGCGCGCAACCTGCCGGCAACGTCTAACGGTTGCAGTGGCGCTTAATCGATCGTTTTCCCGAAAAAGGAAAAGCTAACGGTTGCCACCGCGCTTATTTTGGGGTTATCGAGCGAAACGGCGCGGTTTCGGCGGAAATAGCCGCTTCCGCAACCGTTACAAACTCCGTACTGCGAAAAGGGCACAATTAGCGGCGCTGGCAACCGTTACGTTAGTGGGCTGGCGGGGGCTCGCGTGTGTTGGCGTGTGTTGGCCTAGGCTGGCGGGGTTGGCGTGTGTTGGTCTGGACTGGCGGGGGTTCGCGGGGTTGGCGTGTGTTGGCCTGGACTGGCGGGGGTTCGCGGAGTGCGTAGGTTGGTCCGGACTGGCGTGGGTTGACGTGGTGGTTGGCGCGAGCTGGCATAGGTTGGCGTGGATTGGCACGAGTTGGCCTTGTTCGCGATGACCGTCGGGGCTCCGCCGACAACTGGGACGATTCCTGCAAGGCCGCTTGTTGACCGTTTGCTTAACCTGACATCATTGGGGGGCGGTCAGCTTCTCATCGCGATCGTGTTCCCCGAAGCGTATCTTCGCAGCCCCTTGCGGAAGAGCAGCGCCCCCGCGAGCGTTAATCCGCAAGCGGCGGCCGCCGCGCCCGCCGCGAAAAGCGGGTCGAAGTCCCGCAGCAGACCGATCGGCATGTAGCTGATAAAACCGGCCGGGACGAGAGAAAACAGCGCCAGCTTCACGAAGCCACGGAAAATGTCGGACGGGTACGTCGTCAAGGCGATAAAGCTGTTGAACAACTGCTGCGTCATTCCCTCCGCGTTGCCGATCCAGAAGGCGGAGCACCCCGCGATGACCATTACCGCGATAAACAGCATGCCGCTAATCAGCAGTCCAAGCGAGAACAGCAGCATGCCGCGCGGCGACGTATCCCCGACCATCAGGTAAACGGCGATTCCGAACAGGAAATCTCCCGCCGCCGTTACCGAGCAGCGGCTGACGAGCACGCTCAGCAGCACCGGCCTCGGCTGCGACAAATAGACGTCCAGATGTCCCGTCGCCACGATGCCCGCGATTCGCGGGAAGTTGCCGAACAGCATCGCCGCCCAGCCGAAGCCTCCCGTGCTGACTGCCCACAGCAGCATCACGTCGTGAAGCTCCCACCCCTGCACGACCGGAAACCGACCGAAAAACAGCCCCCAGAAAAACAGCCAGATCGCATTGTTCACGAACATCATCCCGGCCAGCAGCAGGAAGCTGAGCCGGTATTCCATCGCGGCAGCCAGATTGACCTTCCAGCACGTCCAGACGTATCGGGCGTTCGCCTTGAGTTTATCCGCCGTTGACATGAAGCTTCTCCCCCCCTCTCCGATACATTCGGCTTACGGCCAGCGCGAGCAGGACGACCCAGCCGAGCTGGATCGCAAGCTGCTTGACCAGCAGCGCCGAATCGAAATGCACGGCCATTCTTGCCGGAAAATAAAGCGCCGCCTGAAACGGCAGCCAGGCGCAAACGCGCTGCAGCCATTCCGGCATCAGGTCGATCGGCAGCAGCATGCCTCCGATCGTGAACTGCAGCTTCTGCAGGACGAAATACAGTCCGCTCGTCTCCTCGACCCAGAAAGCGCACAATCCGACCAGCATCAGCAGCAGGAAGGTTACCGTCAGCGCTCCCGCGCTCAGCGCCAGCAATCCGAGCCAGCCATAGCCGAACGCCGGAGGTCCGACGAACGGCCAGGCGATGGCGCTTCCGATCGCCAGATGGACGGCGAAACGAGTCAGCGCCTCGCAGGCGAAGACGGAGAAGTGATAGCCCGTGTAAGACTGCGGCCGGATGAGCCGGATCGCGACGTCGCCGTTCTTCACCTCCTCCTCGATTCGGGAGCACAGCGGCGGAGCCGCCAACGTCAAAGCCTCGGTGAAAACGAGATACCAGACGATCTGCTTCAGCGTAAAGCCGGAGATCGACTTCGAGAAATCCCCTTCATAGGCGGCCGACCATAGCTGGATGAAGACGAACAGAATGAACAGCAGGAAAAAGCCGCGCAACGCGAAATCCGTCTTATACGCCAGCTGATGACGGAACGCGATTTTGCCGACCGCGGCCGCCTTGCGCCCCGACGCCGTCCATCTGCCGCTCTCGCCGATCATCTAGTCCGCCTCCTTTTTCATCCCGTAGATATGCTTGATAATCTCCTCCAAAGGAGGGTCCTCGACATTGACGTCGGTGAAGCCAACCCGGCCGATCAGCTCTCCGAGCACGCGTTCGATCGTCGTTCGCTTCAGATCGACCGCCAATCGGCAGCCGCCCTCCTCCGTCTCCCATCGCGCTCCGGCAATGTCCGGCAGCACGGCCCCGCGTCCGTCTCCGGCCAGCTTAAGCGTCACGACCTTGCGGCTGAGCACCTCCCGCTTCATCCGCTCGACCGGCTCGTCGACGAGCACGCCTCCGTGATGGATGACGACGGCCCGGGAGCAGAGCGTCTCCACGTCGCCCGCATCGTGCGAGGTCAGAAACACGGTCGTGCCTTCCTCCCGGTTCCGCTCGCGAATCAGCTCGCGGATGCGCTGCTTGACGACGGCGTCCAGACCGATCGTCGGCTCGTCCATGAACAGCAGCCGGGGTCCGTGCAGGAACGAGGCGGCGATCTCGCAGCGCATCCGCTCCCCGAGCGACAGCTTGCGCACCGGCGTATGCAAATAGGGGCCCAGCTCGAAGCGCTCGATCAATTCGTCCCTGCGCCGCGCGTATTCGTCCCGCTTCAGCTCGTAGATCCGGCTGACCAGCTCGAACGTGTCGATCGGCGGCAGGTGGTACCACAGCTGAGATTTCTGCCCGAAGACGGCGCCGATTCGGTAAGCGAGCCGCTCCCGTTCCTTCCACGGCGTTAATCCGAGCACCTCCGCTTCTCCGAAGGAGGGATGCAGAATGCCGGTCAGCATCTTGATCGTCGTCGACTTGCCCGCCCCGTTCGGACCGAGGAAGGCGACCGTCTCCCCTTCCCGCACGGTCAGATCGATGCCGCGCACCGCTTCCTTCGTCTCCCAGTTCGGTTTCCACAGCGAGCGGAAGCTGCCGGAAAGCCCGGCCTCCTTTCTTTTCACGCGAAACGTCTTGCCCAATCCCCTCGTCCGCAAAGCCAGCATATCGATTCTCCCCTCGTCTCTCTGCCATGGTAAAGCAAAAAAGACCTCCAGCCCGCCCCGCCACGCCTAGCGGAACTTGCCGAAGGTCTTTTATCCCTCCCGGTGTAACGCGGCCGACGCCGCGGCGGTTTCGCTCGGTTCGGCGAGCGCGGCGTCATGCCCTCCGTCGCTCCCGGCTCCCTAGAAACCCTTCCGTTTGATGTTAGATTTTACCTCGGGCGGTCGGGAAAGGCAAGACGTTTTTTATGAAATTTTCAGTCGACTTTCCGTATCCTGCCGTATCCGCACTCGTCCTCCTCCCTTTGCAATCGCCGCATGGATCGTCTATAATTCGTTATAAATGATAATCATTCTCATTGTCATCTGTAAAACGGAGGAGGCACACCGTTTTGGAACGCGCAGAAACCGCAACGGCTGCCGATTCGGCGCCGCATTCTCTTGAGCCTATTCGCGAATTTATCGCCGAGCATTACGACGAGCCGCTGACGCTGGACCAGCTGGCGGGGATGACGGGGCTGAGTCCCAAATATTTCGGAGAGCTGTTCAAGAAACGCTACGGACAGAGCGTGACGGATTATCTGACGGAGGTTCGCATCCAGCAGGCCAAGCGATATTTGCGCGACACGGACGAGCTGCTGCGAGACATCGCACGCAAGGTCGGCTATAGCGACGAATTTTATTTCAGCCGCAAGTTCAAGAAGGAAGTGGGCGTTCCGCCTTCCGCTTATCCGCGCCGCGGGAAGCAGCGAATCGCCGCTCTCTCCCCCTCATCCATCGGATATTTGCTCGCGCTCGGCATCGTTCCCGTCGCCGCCCCGCTCGACGCCAAATGGACGGCCTATTATTACCACCATTACTTCTCCCGAATTCCGGTTCATCTTCGTCTTCAGCCCGGGGAAGCCGATATGGCGGGAGACGGCAGCGACCTTCTGAAGAGCCGGCCCGACGCCGCAATCGGACGCGAGCCGCCTCGGAGCCCGCGTCTGCTCGCAGCCCTGGAGCGCCGTTCGCTTCCTCTGTTCGTGCCGGACCGGCAGTTCGGCTGGCAGGGCCAGCTTCGCCAGATCGCCGACTTCCTCGGCGTCCGGGAACGCTGCGACGCCTGGATCTCAGCGTATCGGAGCAAGGCCGAGTCGGCCCGGCAGCTCGTCGGACAAGCGGTCGGACGCGATTCGTTCGCCGTGCTGCGGCTGTGCGGCGGCGAATTCTATCTTTACTGCAATCGGGGAATTCGCGATGTCGTCTACCACGATCTGCAGCTGCGGTCCGCCTGTCTGAAAGCGGACGTCTACAACGACAAGATGAGTCTTCAGCAGCTTCGCCGGCTTAACCCCGACCGCATCCTGCTGCTCGTCTGCCCGGACGCCGAAACGCGGTCCGCCTGGCTGATGCTGCAGCATTCCGCGGAATGGCGAGGGTTAACAGCGGTGGACAGCGGGCGGGTCTATCCGATCCCGTCGGACCCGTGGTTCGAATATTCGGCCTACTCGATCCATCGCATCTTAAACGAAATGGTGGCGATGCTTACCGGAAAATGTCCAAACGACGATCCGGCATTCGTCCATGGCGACGGAAGTCCCTCTGCTTTATAATTTTTCAGTGAGAATCATTATCATCAAGAGGGGGATTTCCATGCTGTTCCGATTTCAAAAGCCGATTGTCCGTTCCAGGAGATTCGGCCTCCTTTCCGTGCTCGGCGCCATCGTTGCCGCCGGCTTGTTAACCTCCTGCAGCGCCGGCAGCGGCGAAGAATCCGGCTCGCCCTCCGCGGCTGCCGTATCTTCGGCGGCCGGGACGACGGCCTCTCCGGCCTCGTCCGAGACGCCCGATTCGTCGGCTCAGTCGGCCGCGTCCGCTTACCCGCAAAGCTTCCAGGACGAGATGGGGCATGAGGTGACGCTTGAGGCGCCTCCCGAAACGGTATTCGCGCCGGGAATGGAGGATTCGCTCGTCGTTCTCGGCTTCACGCCGGCGGCGCAGTGGGCCAACGGGAATGTCGTCCCCTCCTATCTGCAGTCGAAGCTCGGCGACGTCCCCAAGGCCGACTTCGCCGCCGGATTGCCGGCTCCCGAGACGGTCGCCTCGTACCAGCCGGATCTGATTGTGCTGAACAATTCGCATTATGCGGAGAACGGCGTATACGAGCAATATGCGAAGATCGCTCCGACCTACGTGTTCCGTCAGGCGGCGAGCGATCTCGACTCCACCCTGCGCAAGCTCGGCGAACTGCTCGGCAAGGCGCCCGAGGCGGAGCAGGCGCTAGCGGATTATCGGCAGAAGGTCGAGACGGCCCGCGCCAAGCTCGCCCCGGTCTCCGAAGGAAAGAAAGCGGTAATCATTCGCATGAATGCGAAAGGAATGTTTCTAATGGGCGGGGATTACTTCGGGGGATTCGTTCTCGCGGAGGATCTGGGATTCGGCAAGAGCAAGCTTGTCGAGCAGGCGAGCAGCGCTCCGCTGTCGCTGGAGCTGCTGCCCGAGCTGGATGCGGATTACATCTTCATCGCCAACCATGCCAACACGGGGGACGCTTATTATAAGGAATTGACCGGCAGCCCGTTGTGGCAGAAAGTTCCGGCAGTCCAACAAGACCGGGTGTTCCAGGTCGAGGACGATTCGTGGCTGAACGGCGGACTGTTGGCGAGCGGCAACGTCGTCGACGAGGTCGTGAGGCTGCTCGCGCCATGAACGGAACGGAGCGCCTGATGATGCGCGTCGGCGGATGCGAAGAGCATCGGCTCTTATCGCGGACCAACGGCCGGGAATATCGGATCCTCATCGCCAGGCCGGCGGAGGCGGCTCCGCCCGGCGGCTATCCGGTCCTCTACACGCTGGACGGCAACGCCACCTTCCTCACGATGGCGGAAGCGGCCCGGCTGCAGACGCGCAAGCCGCACGGCTTCGATCCCGCCGTCATCGTCGGCATCGGTTACCCGTCGGACGAGCCCTTCGACATGAATCGGCGCTGCTACGACTTCACGATGCCCGCCGGGGATGGAACCCTGCCGGCCAGACCGGACGGAAGCCCGTGGCCGGAGCATGGCGGAGCCGATTCGTTCCTGGACTTCCTCGAATGCGATCTGCAGCCTTTCGTCGGAGAACGGTTCGCCGTCGATCCGCTCAGACAAACGATCTTCGGCCATTCGCTCGGCGGTCTGCTCGTCCTTCACGCCCTGTTCTCGCGGCCGGAGCTGTTTTCCCGTTACGCGGCAGGCAGCCCTTCGATCTGGTGGGGGGCCCGCGCGATTGTGACGGAGTCGGAGGCTTTCATCCGAAGCTTCGGCGGCCGGCTTCCGCCCGTTCGGCTGCTGTTCACGATCGGCGCGAACGAGCTGCCGGACATGGTCGGGGACGCGGAGGCGCTCTTCGCCAGACTGCAGCCGTTCGCCGGCGAAAGCGGAGGCTTCCGCACCTCGTTCGCCAAATTCCCCGAGGAGGGGCATGTCAGCGTGCTTCCGGCGGCGATCAGCCGCGTGATTCGGTTCGGCTTGAGTCAAGACCCGTAGCGGCCGGCCGAACGAGAGGCCGATGCGGGAAGGCGCCGTCTCTCCGCCGGTTATCGACTACTCAATCAGCGAGAGAGCCGCTTCGTCGTCGAGCGGGACGTCTGCAGCGGACAAGCTGTCCAGAAGATGCTCCTTCTTCTTGCTTCCGACGATCGGGAATACCGGGAACGGGTGCGACAGCAAGTAGGCCAGGGCGATCTGCGTCGCGGTGACGCCCAGCTCGCGAGCCAGCCGCTCGGCCCGTTCCAGACGGGCGAAGTTCGTCTCGCTGCAATAGGTGCGAACGACTCCGCTGCCGGGGAAATCCGCCGCCGTATCCCTCCTGTAGCGCCCGCTGAAAAATCCGTTCGCCTGCGAGCTGTACGGAACGGCAGAGATTCCGGTGCGGCGATGCCATTCGACGAATTCCCGGTCCGAGACAACCTGCGTCGGATCCGCAATCGAGCCCGGATTGACCTCCGCCAGATTCCACAGATTCTGCACGGCGACGAAGCCGGCATACCCATGGCTGCGGGCGTATTCGTTCGCCTGCTCGATACGCGGAATCGTCCAGTTCGAACAGCCGTAGTACCGGATCTTGCCCTCTCGGACGAACCGCTCCAGCGTCTCCACGACCGTCTCGACCGGAACGCTCGGATCGTCCCGGTGCAAGTAATACAGGTCGATGTGGTCGGCGCCCAGTCTGCGCAAGCTGCCTTCCAGATCGGCGGTAAGGCTCGCCGGATCGATTCGCGAGATCGTCATGGCGTCGAGACGGGGATGTCCGCCTTTGGTCGCAAGAATAAGCTCGTTCCGGTTGCCCCGCGATTTCATCCACTGTCCGAGAAACCGCTCGCTGCTGCTCGGCTCGATCGGCAGCCAATTGGCGTATACCTCCGCCGTGTCCAGGAAATTCCCGCCTCGATCCGTATAAAGGTTCAGCAGCTCCTCCGACTCCTTGGCCGGAACGGAGCCTCCGAGATCGGCGGTTCCCAGACTGATGACGGAGGCGGCGAGATCGGTGCGAAAAATCGTCCTCCTTTTCATAAACGGCTGCTCCTTTCAAAATAAAACGGGCTCTACACCGGGCACCTCCACGCATGCCTCCTCCGGCAAGTTGGACACCAGGCCCCCGTGTGGAGCGCGTTGCCCGCCATCGAGAACGGCGCGCTCGTCTCCGTCGCTTCCATGGTATAGGAGGCATACTCGTGCGTCCGCTCTGCGCGATCGCCCGGTTTCAGGTTGACTTCAGCATGCCGTACACCTGCTCGACATCCTTGTCGCCCCGGCCCGACAGATTGACGATAAGGATCCGGTCACGGCCCATCGCCGGAGCCAGCTTCTTGGCATGGGCCAGCGCATGCGCGCTCTCCAGCGCCGGGATGATCCCCTCCACGCGGGACAGCTCCCGGAACGCTTCCAGCACCTCCTCGTTCGAGACCGTCGCATATTCCGCCCGCCCCGACACTTTGAGATGGCTGTGCTCCGGTCCGATGCCCGGGTAGTCGAGCCCCGCCGCGATCGAATAGGTTTTCTTGGGCTCGCCCTCCTCGTCCAACAGCACCAGGCACTTGAAGCCGTGAATGATGCTGGGGACGCCCTGCGTCAACGTCGGCGCTTGATCGGGCTCTACGCCGATAAGGCGAACGTCCGGCTCGTCGATGTAGTGGGCGAACGCTCCGATCGCGTTGCTGCCTCCGCCCGCGCAGGCGATGACCGCGTCCGGGAGACGGCCTTCCTTCTCGAGAATCTGCCGCTTCGACTCTTCGCTGATGATCGCCTGGAAATGCTTGACCATCGTCGGGAACGGATGCGGTCCGACCGCGGATCCGAGCAGATAGAACGTGTTTCGGTAGTTGCGAACCAGGTCGCCCAGCGCTTCGTCCACTGCGTCCTTCAAGCGCCCCTGCCCCTTGTGAACCGGAACGACGGTCGCGCCGAGCAGCTCCATCCGGAACACGTTCAGCGCCTGACGGCGCGTATCCTCCGCCCCCATGTAGATGACGCATTCCATATCAAACATCGCGCAGGCCGTCGCCGTAGCGACTCCATGCTGACCGGCTCCGGTCTCGGCGATGATCCGCTTGGCTCCCATTCTCTTGGCGAGCAGAATCTGGCCGATCGCGTTATTGATTTTGTGCGCCCCGGTATGGTTCAGATCCTCGCGCTTGAGATAGATCTTCGCGCCGCCCCAGGCTTCGGACAACCGCTCGGCATACGTGAGCGGACTCTCTCGGCCAACGTACTCGCGAAGATAGTAGCGAAGCTCCTCCTTGAACTCCGGATCGTCTCTAAACCTGTAAAACTGTTCGCTCAAGTAGTTCAACACTTCCTGCAATTCCGGCGGGACGAAGCTTCCTCCGAACTCCCCGAAGTATCCCTCCTGCTGCAGCTGATGGCTCATATGCAAGCGCCTCCATAAATAGGAATGGTAATCTCACTCCCTTATCCTACCATAAATCTTGCAGTCCTTCCCTTTTCATTTTCGCTAATATCGACTCCTTGCTCAGTCCGACCGTCATCTTCCGTCCTCCTTTTTTTCGAACCTTATAACAGGAAAGCAAAGAGCAGTATTCGACAACAAATACCGCTCTTTGCTTTCTATGATCGGATTGCGCCTCCCGGGTTCGAAGCTCCCTCCTCCGGCGGCTTTATTTCAAGTCGAAACGATCCGCGTTCATGATCTTCACCCAAGCGGCGATGAAGTCGCGCACGAACTTCTCTTGGTTGTCTTCTTGGGCGTAGACCTCCGCGATAGCGCGCAGAACGGAGTTCGAGCCGAACACGAGATCCACGATCGTCGCCGTACGCACGACCTCGCCCGTCCTGCGGTCTCGTCCTTCGTATACGCCTTCGTCCGCCGGCTTCCACTGCACGCCCATGTCGAGCAGGTTAACGAAAAAGTCGTTCGTGAGTACGCCTACGCGATCCGTGAACACCCCATGCTTGGTGTCGCCGAAGTTGGTGCCCAGAACGCGCATTCCGCCGACAAGCACGGTCATTTCCGGCGCGGTCAGGTTAAGCAGCTGCGCCTTGTCCACCAGCAGCTCCGCCGGGCTTACGCTGAATGTCTTCTTCTGGTAGTTGCGGAAACCGTCCGCGACCGGCTCCAGCACCGCAAAGCTCTCGACGTCGGTCTGCTCTTGGGACGCGTCGCCGCGTCCGGCCGCAAAGGGGACGGTCACGTCGAAGCCCGCGTCTCTCGCCGCTTTTTCAACGGCGGCGCTGCCGCCGAGGACGATCAAATCGGCCAGGCTGACTTTTTTGTCCAGATCGTCTCGAATGGCTTCCAAGATCGCCAGAACCTTCGCAAGCCGTTTCGGCTGATTGACCTCCCAATCCTTCTGCGGAGCCATACGGATGCGGGCGCCGTTCGCGCCGCCCCGCATATCGGAGCCGCGGAAAGTGCTGGCCGAAGCCCAGGCGGTCGAGACCAGCTCGCCGATCGTCAGTCCGGAATCCAGAATCTTCGTTTTCAAATCCTCGGCTTCCGCGTCCGTTAATTCATAATCTGCGGCAGGAACCGGATCCTGCCAGATCAGCACCTCGTCCGGAACCTCAGGACCCAGATACCTTGCGCGGGGGCCCATGTCGCGATGCGTAAGCTTGAACCAGGCGCGGGCGAACGCGTCCGCAAACTCGTCCGGGTTCTCGTAGAAGCGGCGGGAAATCTTCTCATAGACCGGATCGACGCGTAAGGCCATGTCCGCGGTGGTCATGATCGTCGGAACGCGTATGGACGGATCCTCCGCATCCGGCGCAAGATGCTCCACGGCCGGATTGACAGGCGCCCACTGATGCGCCCCTGCCGGGCTCTTCGTCAGCTTCCACTCGTAACCGAACAACAGCTCGAAGTATCCGTTGTCCCACTTCGTCGGGTTCGCGGTCCAAGCTCCTTCGATCCCGCTGGTGATCGTGTCGCGGCCTTTGCCCGAGCCGTGCGTGCTCAGCCATCCTAAGCCTTGCGCTTCTACGGCCGCCGCCTCCGGCTCCGCCCCGACGTGAGCGGCGTCTCCCGCGCCGTGAGCTTTGCCGAACGTATGCCCGCCGGCTACGAGCGCCACCGTTTCTTCGTCGTTCATTCCCATCCGCTTGAACGTTTCGCGGATGTCGCGGGCGCTCGCGAGCGGATCCGGGGTTCCGTTCGGGCCTTCCGGATTCACGTAGATCAGGCCCATCTGAACGGCGGCAAGCGGATTCTCGAGCTGGCGATCGCCGGTGTAGCGTTGATCCCCCAGCCATTCCGTCTCGGCGCCCCAGTAGATGTCTTCTTCCGGATGCCATACGTCCTCGCGTCCGCCGCCGAAGCCGAACGTTTTGCCGCCCATCGATTCGATCGCGACGTTGCCCGCAAGTATTAACAAGTCGGCCCAGGAGATCTTATTGCCGTACTTCTGCTTGATCGGCCACAGCAGACGGCGGGCTTTATCCAGATTGCCGTTGTCCGGCCAGCTGTTCAGAGGAGCAAATCGCTGCGTGCCGGTCCCGGCCCCGCCGCGGCCGTCTCCCGTGCGGTAGGTTCCCGCAGAGTGCCAGGCCATGCGTATAAAGAGCGGTCCGTAATGTCCGTAGTCGGCCGGCCACCAATCCTGACTGTCGGTCATCAGATTGCGAAGATCCTGCTTGAGCGCATGGTAGTCCAATTTACCGAACTCTTCCGCGTAATTAAACTGTTCGTCCATAGGGTTCGACTTGCGGTCATGCTGGTGAAGAATGTTCAAGTTCAACTGATTCGGCCACCAATTCCTGTTGGTCGTTCCGCCGGATCTGTAGCTTGCTGCGCTTCCATGATGCACCGGACACTTGCCGGCTCCCGCACTCACCGTATCCATTCCCGTCACCCCTAAAATATAATGAATTTCAAATGATAATCATTCTAATTTAGTTATAAGGCTAGGCGGGAAGGAAAGCAACCCTAAATTTTTGAGGAACCGCTGCCGGCGATCGCAGTCAGAAGCAGGGGCGAACTCCAGCCCCTCCGGCCGGCCGCCGCGCAAGCTGCGGGCCAGCCGTCCTACCGGCAGCGAGACTTTCGATTTCGTACAGAAAAAAACGGAGCCATCCGCCGGGATGCTCCGATTCATGAAGCTCGTTTACTCGTCCTGGTCTCCCGCTCCGCCGATCGGGCGGGACAGCAGCTGCAGCAGCGAGACGGGGACGTCGACCGCCGCAGGTCCGCTCTCCTGCCCGCCGACGTCGTCCGCCTCTGCGCCTTCCCGTTCTTGTCCTTCTTGCACGGATTGATATATTCGATACAATAGTCCCATGAATCGGTCCTCCCTGTCTTTGAATCGCTGCTAGAATGGGGCCGCTCCGTTCCCGACGAGCCGGACGAACGCGCTCCCGAACCTCCTGCAGGCTTCCGCGTCGGCTGCGGACGGGGACAGTTCGATCTTCAGGCCCGGCAGAACGATGTCCGCCCCGGACATCTTCAGCCTGTCGGCCAACAGGTCGACCGCCGCTCCGTACGCCGGATAGCTTGAATCGCCCGAGCCGAACACCGCCGCTTTGCGGCCGGTCAGCTTGAGGTCGGCCATCTCATCGCAGAAATCGAGGAACTCGTCGGGCAGTTCTCCGTCTCCCCACGTATAAGCTCCGAGCAGCACGCCGTCGTATCGTTCCAGCTCCGAGGCGCTCGCGTCCAGAACCGATTTGACCGCTACGCTGGCGCCTTCCGATCGGATGCCCGAAGCGATCGCGTCGGCCATCTCCTCCGTATTGCCCGTCAAGCTCGCATAGATCAGAACGATGTCCGCCAAATCCGCCGCCTCCTCTCTTATCGCTGCCGAGCGCAAGCGCATCGGAGAACCGTTCATTGCGGGTTACCCGTTATCATATTAATTGATAATGATTCTCATTGTCAATAAGAAAAAAAGATACGCGTGCTCATGCCAAAAACCCCGCACCTGGGAATGCGAGGTTTTCGAAGGGCCGAACGACGTCTTCAGATCAGGAAAATGGCCAGCAGCGTAAACAGCGATAAGGCCAATATGCCGGCGCCGTAGCCTGGACCGAAGCCGGGGCCGAACCATCCCGAGATCCGCACGCCGCCCGAAGTTCTGAGATAAACATTTTCCCGGTCCACGTCCACGATCACGCCCTCGTAGCACGCCCCGCAATTCGTCTGCACCCTAACCCTGCGGTTCATATAGCTCCTGCAGACATGATACATTTCCTCCATGCCTTACGCCTCCTAGTTGAATAGTCCTCACACTCCTCTATAGCGTATGAGAGACATTCAACCGGAGATTGGACA
The DNA here is from genome assembly GCF_042654645.1 of Cohnella hongkongensis. NCBI lineage: Bacteria > Bacillati > Bacillota > Bacilli > Caryophanales > Paenibacillaceae > Cohnella > Cohnella hongkongensis. Next base: position 51,249 of record NZ_JBHSEP010000002.1, read on the forward strand.
GCGGCAGGAATGTGCTCGTGCCGGGTCGGAGCCTTCATTGCTTCCCGGCGCGGCGGTTCAACGAAGGGCCGGGCCGTAAGGCTCGACGCGGACGGCGCTCACCTTGAAGTCCGGCATGCGGCAGATCGGGTCGAGCGCCGGGTTCGTCAAGCGATTGACATTCTGCACGCCGCCCCAGTGCATCGGGATGAACACCGTATCCTCGCGCACGTCTCCGGTCACCCGGCTGCGCACGATTACGGCTCCTCTGCGGGAGGTGACCTGCACGAGCATCCCGTCGGCAATTCGGTGCTTCCGCGCCGTGCGGGGATGGATCTCCATCACGTTCTCGATCTCCCGGGCCGTCAAGGCGGGACTTCTGCGCGTCTGAACTCCGGTCAGGTAGTGGGCCAGCAGCCGGCCGTTCGTCATCAGCAGAGGGTACTCGCGATCCGCTTCCTCCTCCGGAGGACGGTGGTTCACGACGGCGAACGCGGCCCGTCCGTCCTCGTGCGCGAAGCTCTGCTCGAACAGCCGCTTCGTCCCCGGGTGGTCCGGCGACGGGCAGGGCCAGTAGACGCCCTCCTCTCGTCTCAGCCGCTCGTAGGTGATGCCGTAGTAGTCGGCCGCGCCGCCCCGGCTCGCCTCCCGAAGCTCGTCGAAGATCTGCTCCGGCCCGTGGAACGTGAACTTGTCTCCGCACCCCAGAGCGTCGGCCAGCTCGCACAGAATCCGCCAATCGTGCCGGGCTTCGCCCGGCGCGGGGCGAACGGCCTCTCTCAGCAGCACCCGGCCTTCCAGATTGGTCATCGTCCCGGCGTTCTCCATATAAGACGTCACCGGGAGCACGAGATCGGCCAGCTTGGCGGTCTCCGACAGGAACATGTCCGCCACCGCCAGGAAATCCAGACCGGCCAGCCCTTCCTCGACCATGTCCGCGTTCGGATTGGACACGATCGGGTTGGAGCCCATAATCAGCAGCGCGCGAATCTGCTTGTCGCGAACAAGCTCCATCATCTCGTACGCCGATACGCCCTTACCCGGCAAATCCGCCGGGTCGATCCCCCACACCCCGGCGACGTACTCGCGGTCTCGCGGATTCTCGATGAGCCGATAGCCCGGAAGCTGATCGGCCTTCTGACCGTGCTCCCGTCCGCCCTGTCCGTTGCCCTGTCCGGTAACGGCGCCGTAACCGCAGCCTTCCCGCCCGATCTTCCCCGTCGCCAATATCAGGTTGAGAAAATTGCGCACCGCCATATGGCCGTCGCTGTGCTGCTCGACCCCTCGCGCCGTGAAGATCATGCCCGTCCTCGCCCGGCCGTAGGCGACTGCCGCCCGCCGAATGTCCGCAACAGCGACGCCCGTCAACGCGGCGATCTGCTCCAGATCGAGCTTCTCGGCATGCTCCCGCAGCTCCTGGAAGCCCGTCGTTCGTTCTCGGATGAACGCCTCGTCCGCCAAGCCTTCGGCCAGGATAACTTTCAGCAAGCCGTTGGCCAGCGCCGCGTCGGTTCCCGGTCTAACCTGCAGATGCAGATCCGCCAGCGCGGACGTACCCGTCGCGCGCGGGTCGACGACCACGATGTACGCGCCATTCTCCTTGGCCTTCGTGAAGTACGGCATTAGCGTCGGTTGACATTCCGCGATGTTCGTTCCGGCGAGAATAAGGCATTCGGCTTGCGGGATCTCCGACAGGCGATTCGTCAGGCCCCGGTCGATGCCGAACGTCTTCACGCCGGCCGAAGCGGCGGCGGACATGCAGAAGCGCCCGTTGTAGTCGATATAACGGGTCCGCAGGGCCACCCTGGCGAACTTTCCGAGCAGATAGGCAGACTCGTTCGTCAGCGACCCGCCGCCGTAGACGCCGACGGCGTCGTTGCCGTACGTCCGGCGAACGGCAGACAGTCGTTCCTTCAAAACCCGGTACGCCTCCTCCCAAGTAATGCGGACGAACTCCCCGTCCGATTTCAAGAGCGGTTCGCGCAGCCGCTCCCGGCTTACCGCGTGCTGGTGAGCGTTCTTGCCCTTCACGCACAGCCGGCCCTCGGATGCGGCGTTAGGCGCTCCTTCTGCCCGATAAACCTTCCGGCTTCCGTAAAGGCTCGCGACCTCTTCGACCGTCATCTTGCACTGCACGCTGCAGTAAGGGCATTGCGTCAGCATGTTCCCGATCCCCGCAGCCGGCATCCGCTCTTTCCGCTCCGTTCCGGTTTCCATTTTCGCTCCTCCTCCCTCGCTGCCGGCTAGGCGATTTCCGCCGCGCCGCGCTGCGGCAGTCGTCCGTTCAGCCAATATTCCCGACCGTCCGGATCGAGTGCCGTCTCCCGAATCGCCGTCAGTCCATACCGCTGCAGCCACCGCCATACCGGCTCACCGTAGAACGCGTTAGCCCTGTAGCCGTGAAGGCAGGCGGCGACCATCTCCAGCGCTTCGTCCTCCGTCGACGCGACGGCGATCAGCTGCGCTTGCTTCACCGGTCGACCGGCGCAGCCTCCCGCATAGATTTCCCAGCCTGCCGGCGCCGGCGCCACGCCGAAATCCCGCACGAGAAGACCGGTGCCTTCGGCTCCGGAGACGACGGCGACATGGACGGCGCTAGGCATGAGCAGCGCCTGCAGCCTTCGCTCCAGCTCGGCGCCGATGCGGGCGACAGCGTCCGCTCCGCCGGCCTCGACGTGCAGCCTGGCCGAATGGCCGTTCCCTTCTTCGATCTGGCCCATGTAATACCCGATCGCCCCTCGGCACAGCGCGCAGCCCTCGGACGGCTTCCAGCCCAGCTTCGTCATCGCCTGGCCGATCGAAGCGAACCCTCCTTCCGCGATCGCTGTCTTTACCGCTTCGTGTCCCAGCTCCGTACAGCCGCAGATCGCCGGCTCTCGCTCCGGCTCGCTGTCCGCTCCGCCGAGCGCAAGCTGCAGAATCGCCGCCACCATCGGCTTGCAGCCTCCGCAGGAGCCGGCCGCCTTCGTCCGGTCCCTGAGCTGTTCGACCGTCCGCAGACCGCCTTCCCGGACTGCCGTCACCAGAGTCCCCTTGCTGACTCCGTTGCATTGGCAGACCGTCTCCTGCTCCGACATCGCCGATGCGGCTTCCGACGGACCGCCTTCCGCCGACCGGGCTCCGGAACGCTCCAAAGCGGACACTTCTGCTCCGCGCCGCAGCAAGCTCAGCAGCGAGCCGCTCTCGTTCACATCGCCGAACAGAATCGCGCCGGACACTTTGCCATTCCTCGCCGTCACCTTCTTGTACGTCCTTCCGATCCCGTCGTACAGCTGTAGAACGGTGACCTCCTCCGCTTCGTTCACATGGCCCGCCGAGAACACGTCGACGCCCGACACCTTCAGCTGAGCGTAAGGCACGGAGCCGCGATAGGGCTCCGTCTCGCGTCCGCACAGCACCTTCGCCAGCACCTTGCCCTGTTCGTAGAGCGGGGCGACGAGTCCGTACACCGTGCCTTCGTGTTCGGCGCACTCTCCGACCGCATAGACGCCCGGAACGTTCGTCTCCATATAATCGTCGACGACGAACGCCCGGTTCGTCCACAGGCCTCCGGACTTCGCCAACTCCACGTTCGGACGGATGCCGACGGCCATGACGATCAGATCCGCCTGCAGCCTGGCGCCGTCGGAGAAGCCGATTCCCTCCGCCCGCTTTCGCCCGAGGATTTTCTCCGCCGCTTTCCCGAAGAGAAACCGCATCCCCTGCTCCTCCAGCTCCGAACGAAGCAGCTCCGACGACATCGCGTCCAGCTGCCGATTCATGAGATAAGCCGCGTTGTGGACGACGGTCACGTCCATTCCGAGGTTAAGCAGCCCGCGCGCCGCCTCCAGCCCGAGCAAGCCCCCTCCGATGACGGCCGCTTTGCGGTAGGATGCGGCGGCCTCCATCATCCGCCGGCAATCGTCCACGCTGCGAAAGCCGATGACCCCCGGTTTCCCGACGCCGGGAAGAGGCGGGATGAAGGCGGAGGAGCCCGTGGCCAGAATCAGCCGATCGTACTCCGCGACTCTTCCCTCGGCCGTCGTCACCCGGCGGGCCTCCGTATCGATCCGAATAACGGGATGGCCTGCGTATAGGCGGATTCCTCGCTCCGCATACCAGTCCCAATCATGCGTCACGATATCTTGCAAGGAGGCGTCTCCTTGCAGCACTTGGGATAACATAATGCGATTGTAATTCGGGCGGGGCTCGCTTCCGAATATCGTTATCTCATACAAATCCCGCTCCAGCGCGCATATTTCTTCCACGCACCTGACGCCAGCCATGCCGTTTCCGACCATCACGAGCTTCGGTCTGCTCACGGGGCACGCCAACTCCTTCCTTGGCAAAAAACGCAAAAAGCCCATCCCCCTGCTGAAGGGAGCGGGCATCGTCGCCGGTTTCGGCACGCCGTTGTGCCGGATTGCTCAATCCATACTATCAGCTTAATGAGATCCGCACTTTATGTCAAGTATCATTACGCATATCACCTCTATCCGTTTCAAATTACGCTAACACGAAAAATTATGTTATGTTTATTGACACTAACCTTCCGTTTTTCTATAATTTGAATCGGGTTCACAATGTCGTGACCGAAAGACTTTCCGGCGTGCACAAAGAGGTGGCGCCTTACGGCAACGAGGCCGCAGCGATTCCCTTCGGGGAAGGTTGCGGCCTTTTTCGCGCAGTCGCATGCAAAGCGCCCATTGGCAAACCTAAGGAGCGGTGATATCGATGGAAAACAAAAGTTTCTGGCAAAGCGGTCATAAACCTTCTTTATTCAGCGCGTTTATGTACTTCGACATGAGCTTCATGGTCTGGGTGCTGATCGGACCGCTCAGCGTCATCATCATGCAGGATTATCCGATGGATCCGGTCCAGAAGGCAAATCTCGTCGCGCTCCCCGTTCTGGGAGGCTCGATTCTTCGGCTCGTCTTCGGCTTCCTCACCGATTATATCGGACCGAAGAGAACCGGCCAGCTCGGCCTGCTTCTGACCACGGTTCCGCTCGTCTGGGGCTGGCAGTTCGTCCGCTCCCTCGACGATCTGTACATCGTCGCCCTGCTGCTCGGCGTCGCCGGGGCGTCTTTCGCCGCCGCCCTGCCGCTGGCCAGCCAGTGGTATCCGAAGCAGCACCAGGGACTCGCCATGGGCATAGCGGGAGCCGGCAACAGCGGAACGGTGTTCTCCACGCTGTTCGCCAACCGCCTCGCCGAGCATTACGGCAGCTGGGAGGTCGTGTTCGGACTCGCCCTCATCCCGATCGTCGCCGTCCTGGTCGGGTTCACGATCTTCGCCAAGGACAGCCCGGATCGGCCCGCGCCCAAGAAGCTGTCGCAATATGCGGGCATCCTGAAGCAGCGCGACACCTGGCTGTTCTGCGTCCTGTACGGCGTAACCTTCGGCGGCTTCGTCGGCATGTCCAATTATTTAACCATCTTCTTCAACACCCAATACGGCCTGTCTGCCGTCCGGGCCGCGGACTTCACGACGATCTGCGTCATCGCGGGAAGCTTCTTCCGGCCGATCGGCGGCTATCTCTCCGACCGGCTCGGCGGGGTGCGCATGCTTTCCATCCTGTATGCCGGAGCGTTCGCCATGTTCGCCTTCGTCTCCACGCTTCCTTCTCTCACTCTGGTGATCGTCTTCTTGTTCGCCGGCATGATGTGTCTTGGCGCAGGCAACGGCTCGGTGTTCCAGCTCGTCCCCCAGCGCTTCGGAGGCGAGATCGGCCTCGTCACCGGCATCGTCGGAGCGGCCGGAGGACTCGGCGGCTACGCGCTCCCGCTTCTGCTCGGCGGCCTGTACCAATCTTCGGGCTCCTACACTCCCGGCTTTCTCGGCATCGGGGGCGTCGCGCTCGCTTGCGTCGCCTTGCTGCTCGTCGCGCAAGGCTCCTGGAAGCGCACGTGGAATGCCAGAGGCGCCGCGGCCAAAGTCGAAGACGTCGGCCAGGCGACTTGACGGCAGAGACTTTCCCGTAGAGCCTGGCGAGCAGCAAATCCAATCATCGCTTTACAAGTACAAGGGGATGTATCTTCTTCCGATTCGCTCTCCGGAAGGTACATCCCCCTGCCTTAACTCAGCATTTATTTCTGGCACACCCTACCGAGTCCGTATTCGAATCGCATGGACGATCGGCGTCTCCCCCGAGTCGAATCCGTCGGGCAGACGAACCTTGATCCCCTCGCCGCAGCGCTCCAACGCCAATCCGCGATTCGTGCCGAGCTCCTCCGCGCCGACCGCTTCCCGCGCATACGGTATGACCAACTCGGCCGCAGCCGGCTCCTTTTCATCCCGGTAAAGCCTGTAGGCATAGACGTTGTCGCCCTTGCTCGTAAACGCCCACTCCCCTGTGAAATAAGGCTCGCACATCCGCGTGCCGTATATGCCTTCGCCGTACTTCTCCAGCCATGCGCCCAGCTCCCTCATCCGCCGGATCGCCCCTTCCGGGAGCCGTCCGTCCGGCTGCGGGCCGACGTTAAGGGCAAGATTGCCGCCCTTGGCGACGATCTCCAGCAGCATATGGACCAGCCGCCGGGTCGATTTGTATTCGTCCTCGTAGCGGAAGGAGAACGACGTGCCCATCGTGATGCAGCTCTCCCACGGAATGTTCATCGGACAATCCGGAATCGACTGCTCCGGCGTGACGATGTTCTCGTAAGGCCCGCCCACCGTGCGGTCGGCGGCCAGCAGCCAAGGCTGCGCCCGCCGAGCGCGGTCCACGAGTTCGCCCAGGCGAATGTCTTGATTCACTCGCCCGCCGGAGCGAACCCATCCGGCGTCCAGCCACAGCACGTCGATGCGGCCGTAGCGGGTGAGCAGTTCTTCCAATTGATCGTGGGTAAACTTCACGAACCGCTCCCACAGCCACGGATATTCGGCCGGATCGTACGACGGTCCGCGCCACATCGTCCGCCCGCGGGCATGGTCCGGAGTCCAATAATACGGCGTGTGCCAGTCCGCCTTCGAGAAGTAGGCGGCAATGGCCAGCCCCTCGTCGCGGAAGGCGTCGAACAGCTCCCGGCAAATGTCGGCATGCTTGTGCGTATGGAACGGGCAGTCCGGCCCCGTGACGCGGTAGTCGGTCGTATGCGTATCCCACATGCAGAACCCGTCGTGATGCTTCGTCGTGAACAGCAAATACTTAAAGCCCGAATCCGCCGCCAGCTTCGCCCAAGCCCGGGGCTGAAGCCGAATCGGATTAAACGTCCGGTTCAGCCCGAAATATTCGCGCTTGAACTGCTCCCCGTCCGTCACCCAATCGATCCTTTCCCTCGACCAGTCGGCGTCTTCGTCGCTGAGCGCCCAAGATTCGACAATGCCGAGCTGCGAATAAGGTCCCCAATGCATCATCAAGCCGAGCTTCTGATCCTTGAACCATTCCAGCCTCTCGAGCAGCAGCGGGTCTTCCGGCTTCACCCACTCCTCTTCCTTGCTGAAATGATGGACTCCCGCCTCTGCAACCTGCTCTTCGCCGGCCATCCTCATCGTCTCCTAGCGAACGGCAATCGCGTTCTGATGGATTTCGATATACTTCTCGATCTGCAAGCCGTCGAACCCTTTGACATAAGCGTCCCAATCTTTGTCGATGTCCTTGCTGCCCGTAATGAACTGGGCCATGTTGCTCTTGATGTAGTCGCGAATCGTCGTCCTGAGCTGTGCGGCGATCTCCGTATCCTCCAGCGCGATGAACACGCTGCTCGGATACAGCTCGTCGGTGGCGTACGGCTCGTATTTCTCCGACTCCCGCTTCAGCCTGACCTCGTATGCGCCCTCGGCGAGCGGATCCTGGGGGGCCATCCACGAATCCCGGTACGGGTACGTGCGCAGCGACGGACCGATCTGCTCCCAGCCGTCGTTGTGCGTCGTCTTCTCGGCAGCCTTCGGAATAAAGGCGTACTTCGCCTGCTTGCCGTCCATGCCCAGCTCGCCTTCCTCCGCCTTGCGCCAGCTATTGCCTTCCGGCCCGTGCTCCTGCAGGACGATCGCCTCCTCGGTGAACAGGAAGTCGACCAGCCGAATGGCGGCAATCTGCTGCTCCTGCGTCGCCTTGTTCGTCAGCGCGAACTGCGACCGGCTGACGCCCGCGAAGTTAAGCGACTGCTGCAGGCCGTTCGGCCCTTTCAGCGGCGGCAGCGTGACGTAGTCCTTATGCCGCGGATGCTTGTCGTCCGGCGATATGGCGTAGCTGATCAGGGCGGTCGTGATCGCGCCCAAAATGTTGTCCGGCTCGCGGTTGCCGACCTGCTGAATCGCGTCGGCGTTCTGCGTGAAGGCGGCGGGATCGATCAGCCCTTCCTTGTACAGCTTGTTGAGGTACTGAAGCCCTTGCTTCCATTCCTCCTTGTTGGCGGCCAGGTCGACCTTGCCGTCCCGCACGAAGAGGAAGCTGCCGCTGTCCTTGTCCACGTAGTCGTCGGTGATGAACGCGTTCATCAGAAACGCCGCGATGTTGCCGGCCCACATCTCGTCGGAGCCGGTGAGCGGAATTTCGTCCTTCTTGCCGTTGTTGTTCGGGTCGCGCTCCTTAAACGCCTTAAGCACTTCGTAAAATTCGTCCGTCGTCGTCGGCATCTGCAGTCCGAGCTGATCCAGCCACGCCTTGTTGATCCACAGCTTCATCGCGTAGTTGCAGTGGTAGCATTCGTTGATCTGCGGCAGCGCGTAGATGTTGCCGTCCGGCGCGGTGATCGAGCCTTTCAGGTACGGCAGGTCCTCGATCGCCTTCTTGATGTTCGGGGCGTACTGCTCGATCAGATCGTTCAAGGGCAGGAATACGCCCTGCTTGCCGTATTTCATCTGCTCGTCTTTCGTCAGGTTGCCGTGCAGAATGACCTCCGGATAGTCGCCGCTCGCCAGCATGAGCTGCTTCCGGTCGTTCAGCGCGTTGTCCGGCACCAGATCCCACTCGATGTTGATGTTCGTTTTCTCTTCGACATACTTCGTATACGTGTTCGTGTCCATATTCTCAATGCTGGCATACTGCGGCGCGAACATCTTTAGCGTCATCGGCTTGGTCACGATCGGATACGTCCCGACCGGCGTGAACAGCTCGTCTTGGGCCGACGGCTCGGACGCGCTCGCTTGCGGAGATGGGCTCGAACTGCCGGCCGGCGCGGAGGGATTGCCCGACTTGCTGCTGCATGCGCCTAGAATAAACGTGCAAAAAAGCAGGAATGCCGTTACGTAAGCGATTCGACGATGGACTCCGTTCATGCGGATGACTCCTCCTCTACCTCTACTTAATGGTCGTGCTCTAACGCACTTGCGACGCCAACAAGCCGCAGCCCTCTGTTCCGGCCTCACCTCCTTTGCGGCGCCGGGTCCGTCAGCCTTTGAGCGAACCGATCATGACGCCTTTGACGAAATATTTTTGCACGAACGGGTAGATGATCAATACGGGCAGGCTGGCCACGACGATCAGCGAATATTTCAGCAAATCCTTCAGCCCCTGCTGCGCCAGCAAAATGTCCACGTTCGACACCATCGACGGATCGATCGTATTCAGAATGAGGATGTTGCGCAGGACGATTTGCAGCGGAAACAAGTCGGCCGAGCGGAGAAAAATGAGCGCATCGAAGTAGGCGTTCCAGTGTCCGACGGCGTACATCAGCGACATGACGGCGAGAATCGGCTTCGACAGCGGCAGGACGATGCGGAGAATGAAGCGGATATCGTTGCACCCGTCCAGCTCGGCCGCTTCCGCCAGCTCGTCCGGAATCGTCGTCTGGAAGAAGGTTCGGGCCACGATGACCTGAAACACCGCCAGCGCCCCCGGCAATAGCATCGCCCATCTCGTATCGAGCAGATGCAGATTTTTGACGAGCAAGTAGTACGGAATGAGCCCGCCCTCGAAAATCATCGTGATGATCAGCAGCACCATGATGACATTTCGTCCGTAGAACGTTTTTCGAGCCAGCGGGTAAGCCAGCATGACCGTCATGGCGACGTTGATCGACGTGCCGGCGACCGCATAGATCAGCGAGTTCATATACCCTGTGCCGATCTGCGGATTGCGGAACACGGCCGTATAGCCGTCCAGCGTGAACTCGACCGGGAACAGCCACACCTTTCCGGAGACGACGGCCTGGGGCGAGCTGAAGGAAGAGCTGACGATGTACAGGAGCGGCAGCAAAATAACGAGCAGCACAAGCGTCAGCAGCGCATAAATTCCGAACACGAACAAACGGTCGCCCTGCGATTCGCGAATCCGGGATGATCTGAACACCGTTCTCCCTCCCCGTTACCATAGACTGGTGCTCGATAGCCTTCTTGCCAAATAGTTGACGGATACGAGCAGGATCAGATTGATGACCGAATTGAAAAAGCCGATCGCCGTCGAGAAGCTGAAGCTGGAGCTGAGCAGCCCCACCTTGTACACGTAGGTCGAGATGACTTCGGACGTCTGCAGGTTCAGCGGGTTCTGCATAAGGTACACCTTCTCGAAGCCGAGCTTCATGACGTTGCCGAGGTTCAGAATGAGCAGAATCGTCGTTACGGGAATGAGGCTCGGGATGTCGATGTTGACGATTTTCTGAATCCGCGACGCGCCGTCGACCTTGGCCGATTCGTAGAGCTCGGGATTGACGCCCGCCAGCGCCGCGATGTAGATAATCGCCCCGTAGCCCGTATACTGCCACACGTCGGACCAGACGTAGATCGACTTGAACAGGCCCGGCATGCCCATGAAGTTCGTGTTTTCGACGCCCATCCATTGAAAAAGCTTGCTGACGATGCCCACGTTCGGGGACAGCGTCAGGATGAGGATCGACACCATGATGACGGTCGAGATGAAGTACGGCGCGTAGGTGACGAGCTGCACGCTTTTCTTGAACAGGCCGTTGCGCACCTCGTTCAGCGCCAGAGCGAGCAGAATCGGCGCCGGGAACCCGACGGCCAGACCGTACAGGCTGATCCCGAGCGTATTGTTGATGTACAGCCAGAAGTTGGGGGATTCGAAAAACTGGTTGAAGTATTTGAATCCCGCCCAAGGACTGCCCCAGATGCCTTGAACGACGTTGTAATCCTTAAAGGCGATCAAAATGCCGGCCATCGGAACGTACTTGAACGTGATCAAATAAATCATCGGCAGCGCGATGACCGCGTACAGCTGCCAGTGACGCCTGATTTTTTTGTATGCGGATTTGCGGGCGGGTCTTCCTCTCCCCGGAAGCCGGGAGGCTGCGATCGATTGCTCCGTTAGGCTGGTCATGCACGTTGCTCCTTCCCCTGTCGAGTCGGCGGTTGCTTAGTGCCATTCTAGGCGGCTGCCGGCGAGAGCGGCAAGCAACAATAATCGAGGGCCGAACGATTTTCGCCGCGCCGCAAGCCAAAAAGCCTTCGGCGTCCCCGGGACGGTGAAGGCGGTTTGTCGGAGACGGTTCAGATAAGGAAGCGGATTTAGTCCTTTCTGAATCGTGCATGCAAAAGGCAGCCCGGGCCGTCGCCCGGGCTGCCCAGTATGAAGGCTGGTCCGCCAAACCGTTTTCCACCGACATACGATTTTCACTCCGCCCTCCGTCTGGCGAAGTCCTCGCGGTATTCGCTCGGCGAACAGCCGGCAATCCGGCGGAAGACGCGGCTGAACGAAATCGCGTTCAAGTAGCCGACCCGGTCGGCGATCTCCTGAACCGAGAGGGTCGTCTCCTCCAGCAAGCGGCGGGCGTGTCCCATGCGGACGTCGATGAGGAAATCGACGAATTTGCCGCCGGACTGTTCCTTGAACAGCTTGCTGACGTATTTCGGACCGATGCCGAACTTCTCTCCCAAATATTCGAGCGACAGGTTCGGATCGTGATAATGCTTCTCGATATACTTGCGCATCTCCCGAATGATCGCGGCATGCTGACGCTTGTCCTGCTCCTCCTGAAGCTTGACGGCCAGCCCGGTCAGAATGCGCCCGCCTTCCTCCTTCATTCGCTCCAGCGAATGACAGGCGCCGACGATTTCGTTAAGCCCGGGCAGGCCGTCCGTCTCCCAGATGTCCTGGAACTCCCGCGGCGTCGTCGCCATCTCTCGCCTCATATAGTAGAGGAAGTAGTTCATCAGATTAACGATCTCGTCCTTCGTCAGCATCCCTTGCTTCATCTCGTCGAACCACGCGTCGAACCGCCCCTTCCAATCGCCCTCCAGCATCCGGTACGATTGCGCGATGGAACGGATCGCGTTCAGATGCGCAAACACCTCAACCTGGCCTTGGGCGGCCGTCTGTCCGTAATCGATGAGCCGGTTCTGGCCCAATGAAATTTTGTACTTCAACGCTTCGAGCGCGCTCTTGAACGATGGAGGGATGTCGGAGAGCTGCCTGGCCGGCGCGCCGATGCCGATCGTCACCGTGAACTTGAGATGCTGCTCCGTCCAGCTTCGGACATGGTCGAGGAAGTCGAGCATCGCCCGCCGCCGCTCCTCGTCATCCCCTTGCTTCAGGAACGCCATCACGCTGAGCTGAATCGCCGACGTCCATTCCGTCCACAGCTCGCAATCATGCTTGGAAGCCATCTCCTGGATCATGCTGCGCAAGGAGAACTTCAGCAGGTTCTGGTCCCGGTGCGAATATTTGCGGCAAAACTCCGCATAGTCGTCCATCTCCACGACGAACACGAGCTGCTCACCGGACGGCGCCGGAAGCTGCAGACGGTCGGCTTCGCCCCGCCAGACGTCGAGCGTCAGCTCGGGATGGCCTTCGATGAGCCTGTGGAACAGGTTGCTCGTGTGCAAATGACGGTCTTCGTTGTGCTTGCGCCGATACTGGTTGGACTGCTCGATGATATTTTCCAAGGCCGTCTCGATAAATGTAAACTCGTCGCCTCGGCCCTCCCTCGAGGAACCGCCGGATACCGAGGCCGCATAGCCGCGGACTCGCGAAGCGATCTGCTCCAGCGGCCTGGAGTTGCGCCTCGTCACGTAGACGAGCCAAATAAAGCTCAGCGCGATCATCAGCAGCCCGACGACAAACCAGACGTTATACAGGGACGAGACCAGCTGCACGAGCCTCCCGTTGATCAGCCCGCTCTCGTACGACCAGTCCGTATAGCTCGATACGTGGTCGGCGAACACTTTGGCCGTCTTCGCTTCCGGCTCCAGGTCGGGGAACAGACGATTGCCCTCGGCGTCGCGAATGCGAATGAAGCTCGATTCCGGATCGTACAGGCTCGCCACCATGCTGCGCAGCGCGCTCGTCGATACGTTGACGACGATCATCCCCTTGTCGCTGGCGATGAACGGCACGCCTCTGACCAAGCTGACGACCGGCTTGCCGTCGAGAAGGGAAAACTCCTTGAATTCCCGCGGCCCCGTCCATTTCTTCGCCAACGTGCCCCGATGCCGGATGATGAACGGACGATCCGCGTAGCCGTCCAGCTTGTCGCTCGTCGACGTGCTCAGCACGAACTCGTCCTCGAAGCGGTACAGATAGATCGAATCGATGATCGGATACGACAAAATAATTCCTTTCATCTGATCGACCGCGCTGATGTTCAAATACGCGTTGCTGTCCGCCCCCCCGTCGAAAAAGCCGGTTAACTGCTTGTTGTAAATGATCTCCAGCATGATCGCGCTGTCGATCGCCTTCAGCGCCGCGTCGATCGAGCGCATCGCCTGGATCGAAAGCTGATTGTTCGCCTGGGCCGCCTGCTTGCGGTTCTGTTCGCTGAGCAATTGAAAAAACACGAAGAACGAGAACGTCACGACGATCAGAAAAATCGGCATGTAAGACAGCAGCAGCCGGACAAACCAGGTTTTCCGCATAGGCACCCCACTCTCATTGAGATGTAAGCGCTTCAAATTAATGTTGTTATGTTTATTCGGCATGGCTGCCGCTTTTTCCTACGACGCCGTATGTTACAATAACTGGACAAGAGCGGAGAAAACGAGGAGGGGAAGCTCATGGATAAAAAACCTTATGACGATCCCGAGACGGAAGATTGGGAATGGGAGGAGGATGAGGAGGAATCCGCGGAAGCGCAGCAGGCGGCGGCCGCCCGGCGCAGGAAAATCAGAAACGTCGTCGTCTCCCTGCTCGTGCTCGCCCTGATCGGCAACGTGCTGGCGTTCTGGCCGCAAATCTACAACAGCGCGACGCTCCCCTTCCTGTTCAAATCGAAAGAGCTGTCGACCCGCGAAAACGTGCAAAGCTATAAAGAGGCGGTTGTGCTCGTCAGCACGGATAAAGGAAAGGGAACCGGCTTTCACGTGGATGGCGGCTACATCGTGACCAATCATCACGTGATCGAAGGGGGAGCGTATACCGCGGTTAAATTCCCGGGAAATGATCGGGCGTTCGAGGCCGAGCTCGCCGGCTCCGATCCCGAGTTGGACATTGCGGTGCTGAAGGTGGATGCGGGCGAATACGAGCTGCCCTCGATCTCTGTCGAGCGCGAGTGGAAACCGGGAGAGCATGTCTATATCATTGGCAACCCGCTCTATTTCACGCAAATCGTCCAGGAAGGCACCGTACAGAACCTGTTGCCGATTCAGGGCCGGGACAAGCCCGCGCTGGCGATCGACGCGCCGGTGTTCAAGGGCAACAGCGGAAGCCCGGTCATCAACGGGGAAGGCAACGCGATCGCCGTCGTCTACGCGACGACGGAGCTGGCCGGGGAGGACGGCGCAGGCCGAACCGTCGGGCTGGCCGTACCGCTCGCCGACTTGGGCGGGCTGCTGAATACGATCGGCTATTGAATTGTGACCGAGCTTGCGCGATTCGCGGCTTGATCGGCCCATAGAGCGTGCGGTTGTGCATGGGGCGTTACGCAATGCGCGGTTCGTTCGGCTAACGGGGCGTGATTGTGCTTGGACATTAAGTGATGCGTCGTTCGTTCGGATAGTGGTCCGGTGGTTGTGCTTGGGCGATACGCTCGGCTACTGAGGGGCGTAGCCGAGCTTGCGCGAAACGTGCATGGCCGCCTCGCGAACTTGCGCGGAAATTTCCGGGAGCCGCTCGGCCTTGAAGCGATGCATGGCCCCGGACAGGCTGATCGCGCCGACCGGCCTGCCCTCCGGGTCCAGCACCGCGGCGGCGACGCAGCGCGCGCCTTCGACGATCTCCTCGTCGTCCAGCGCGTAACCCTGATCGCGGATTCGCTGCAGTTCTTCCGCGAAGCGCTCCGGCGCCCGGATCGTATTCGGGGTGAGCGGGTTGAGTCCGTATCTGCCGACCAGTCTGTGAGCCTCGTCGGCGGGAAGCTTGGCCGCGATCGCCTTGCCGATCGCCGTCGCGTGGAAGGGCGACCGCGAGCCGATCGAATCGGTCATCCGCAGCGGATGCGTGCTCTCGATAATTTCCACATACAGCACCTGGCCGTCGAGCAGCACGCCGAGATTCACCGTATCGCCGTAACGCTCGGACAGCTTCTTCATCTCCGGCAGCGCTGCCGAGCGCAGCGAACTGCGCTCCAGCAGGTTGCGCGTCAGCATCAACTGCTTGTAGCCGAGGCAATATTTGCCGTCCTCGTCGCTGCGGCTGATGAACCCGCGGTTCTCCAGCGTCAGCACGATCCGGTACGTCGACGACTTCGGCTGCTCCAGCAGCTCCGTCAGCTCGATCAGACTGAGCGTGCCGTGCTCGGCAAGCAGCTCGATCAGATCGAGCGCCTTGTCGATCGACTGGATCGTGTAGCGTTCCGTTTTATCCGTGATGTTCTGGTTCAAGACGATTGCCTCCTCATATACGACCCCTGTCTCCTATATATGACCCCTGTGAAGCCATGACTCCCTATCCATGCAGTCCGGCCAATACTCGGTCGATGGCGGCCAGCGTCGCCCGCGTCTCGTCTTCTCCGTGCACGGCCGACACATACCATAATCCGCTGGGCCGAATCAATACCCCTTCCGCCAGCATCGCTTCCGCGAACCGGGCGTATTTGGCCGCATCCCTTTTGTTAAACGCGTCGAAATCCTCCACCTTCTCCTCCCTGATAAACATCATATGGAAGACCGGCCCGGCTTGGTTGACCAGCCCGGGAATACGATGCTTCGCGAGAAGCGAACGGATGCCTTCGACGAGCCGGTCGGCCGTCCGCTCCATCCGGACGAAGGCGCTGCCTCCGTCCTTGATCAGCTCGCGCAGCGTCGCAAGCGCCGCCGAAGTCGCCGCCGTGTTGCCGTTCAGCGTTCCCAGATGGGCGACCTCTCCGCTCTCGATGAGCGCCATCATCTCGGCCTTCCCCGCCACGCCGCTGATCGCTGCGCCACCGCCCAGCGCCTTGCCGATCGTGACCAGATCGGGCATCACTCCAAGCTTGCCGTGCGCTCCGCCGAGACCCAGCCTGAAGCCGGTAATGACCTCGTCCAGAATCATGACGATGCCCAGCTCCCGGGTCAGCTCGCGAAGCTTCTCCAAGTAACCCGGCTTTGGCGGAATGCAGCCGTTGTTGCACATGATCGGTTCGGAGATGACCGCGGCGATCGCGTCCTTCTGCTCGCGCAGCGTCCGTTCCAGCGCGCCGGAGTCGTTCCACGGCAGCAGCACGATGTCCTGCAGGCCGAGCTCGGACTGGCCTCCCGTCCCCGGCGTCACATTCTCCGCCCGGACTGTCGCCGCCTGCTTCATATCCGGGCTTGGAAAAGAAGTGAAGATCGCGTCCGACCACCCGTGATAGTGGCCGTGAAAGCGGACGATCTTCGACCTGCCTGTATACGCGCGCGCCAGGCGCAGCGCCAGCATGACCGCCTCCGTGCCGGAGCCGCTTAACGCCACCCGCTCGGAGCAAGGCAGAAGCTCGTTGATCAGCCTCGCCAGCTCGATCTCCCCGGTGTGCTGCAGCCCAAACGCGACGCCGCGCCGAAGCGCCTCGCCCACCGCCGCCGCCAGCGACGGGTGAGCATGACCGAGAACGAGCGGGCCGTATGCGAGCAAATAATCGATGTACTCGTTGCCGTCCACATCCCTCACGTAAGGACCGCTGCCCGATACGGCGAACAGAGGCGTCGGCTTCATCGCGGCCCTCAGCGTCGACGCGACGCCGCCGGCCAAATGCCGCTTCGACTCGGCGAGCAGCTGCCTGGACCGGTCCGTTCTAATAGACATGTACCGTTCCTCCCCATTCTTCTGCCGTCAACGCCCCCGCCGGGATGGCGGCGGCGCTGCGATACTCGAAATGTCCGAGATTCGCGCTGCAGCACCCGGGCGAATCTACATGGACGACCCGCTTGGCCAGCGGTCCGAAAGCGGTCTGCCAGGCGATCGCCGATTTGACGACGAGGATATGATAATGCTCCGGATTCAGACCGACGCTGGCAATATGCCCCGGATCCCAAGGCGCGACCCGCCGCTCCGTCAGCACGATCGTCAGCCTGCCGCATTCCAGAACGGCAGTACGGCCCATATCCGCCTGATGGCCGGTCATGTAAGGGCCGATGTGGCGGTACCGGCCGTTGAACAGAAGGCGCACCGTCCCTCTCACCGCCACAGGCTTCCCGTGGAGCTCCCCGCTCGCTCCGCCGACCGGGCCCCGGAACTCGGCGCCCACCCCCAGCTCGCAGGCCCGGGCGACCGCCCTCTCGTCGCGGATCACGATGAGCGCCGTTCGCGGGACATTCGTCAGCCGAGACAGCAGATAGGTGGCGTCTCCGGGCGCTCCGCCGCCTACATTGTCCGAGCCCTCCGCCAGAATAACCGGCCCCTCCCGCTCGGCCAGGGCGGTCTCGACCGCTTCCTGCGGAGGCAGCGCGCCCAGGCCGAATTCGCGTCTTAAACGGACGGCAGACGCAGCCAGTTCCGCCGCACACCGCTCGGCCAGACCGGGATTTCCGTCCGTCGTGACGACGAAGGCCATTCCCGCGTCCGGAACGTCGCTGTACGGAAACCCTCCGGCCACCGTCACGTTCAGAACACCGGGAGCGTTCTCCATCTCAAGCGCCTTGCTCATCAATTTCTTCATGCCGCCTTCATCGGTCCTCATCGCCTGCGGAACGACGAGCATGCCCGTATGCGCATAGGCGCGAACGGGAGCGATCTCGCCGCTCACGAGCCGGACGAGAAGCCCGAACGCCTCTACGGCCCGTTCGTACATATCGACATGCGGATATGTGTCGTAGCCGACGAGAATATCCGCAAGCCGAACCATCTCCCGGCTGACGTTGCCGTGAAGATCGATCGTCATCGCGATCGGAAATTCGCGGCCGAGCCGGGCCCTCAGCCGGGCCAGACATGCGCCCTCGAGGTCTTCGCTGCGCTCGGAAACCATCGCTCCGTGCATGATGAGCACCAATCCGTCCGCATCCGGGTCGACAGATGCCGCCACTTCCTCGATCAGCGATTCCGCAGCCGTTTGTTCGATCATTCCGCTCGGCGTAGCCGCCGCATACAGGCCCGGCGCAAGCCGCGCTCCGTGCGCCCGAGCGGCGTCGACGACGCCGCCCATCGAGGTTCGCGTCCCTTCGTAACGAAGACGGAACGCTTCCTCCCCGACAACCCGCTCACCCTGGAAATCCGCCTCGCCCGTCTTTCCCGGAGCGAACGTGTTCGTTTCATGGAAAATCCCTGCAACGGCAATTGTGAGAGCCATTCCGCCCACCCCTCGATTCCGTTTCGCAACCATGTCATTCCCATTTGGTTTCATTGTTCAAAACCTATGTTTTAATATAGCGAACATATCACACCTCTTTTTGCTTGTAAATCCTTCCACTGCGAAAAAAAACGCCCCGTAAGATAACCTACGGAGGCGGTTGCAAAATCCGGGCTTGCCCGGATCAATCCATGTATGTATAACGGCGAATAGGGTATGATAATCATGTCGAACAATAGTGATTGTTCGACATTTTCTGTTTAATTATCCCTGCTTTGTTACTCATTATAAACGACCAAACTCTTCATAACAATACATTTTTCAGCACATTATGCATGCTTTCGGCTACGAAATCGGGCGCCGTTTTCTTCATCAGCTCGACCGTATGCAGGTAACGCTGCGTCGTGTTGATCTGTACGTGGCCCAGCGTCTGCTGCACTTGCTGGAGCGACGCGCCGTTCAGGAGCGCCATAGTGGCGTTCGTATGACGGAGCCAATGAGGGGTTACCGGTTTGGCGATTCCGCATTCCTTGCTCGCCCGGCTGACGATGCGTTCCACCTGACGAATCGTAATCGGAAAAATCCGGCTGTGGCGGTCCACATACGAATCCCCTTGCAGACTGCGCTGGACGGACGGATCGTTATGCAGCTTCCATAGCGCCTCCGGCATTTTCACCTGTCTGGTCTTGCCCCCCTTGCCATTCGCGACCGTCAGCCATGCGCCGCTTTCCAGCGGATCGGACACAAAATCGCTCCATTTCATCTGTACCAGCTCCGAAACCCTCAGTCCCAGTATGACCATATAAAGAACCATCATCCACTCCCTGACGTTTTTGGAGCTCAAGTGGGTGAGCAGCCTGACAAGCTCTCGTTGAGTCAGAAAATGATGACCGCTAGTTACCTGAACTTTAGGCAGTCGGATGGACGAGGCGGGATTATGCGCGAACAAGGCGATATTGGCGTTGCTTCCCCATCTGTAAAAAGAGCGCAGCGGAGCGATCAAGCTGGCGATCGTCGAAGCGGTAAGCGGCTTGCTCGTGAACGTCCCGCGCAGAAGGGCCGTCTTGTATCGCTCCATGTCATGCCAAGTCGCTTCGCTCAATGGGGTTGTCCCGATGAACGAGCGAAAAAGGCGAAGCGCCCGTTCGTAATTGCGAATCGTATTCGGGCGGTGGTACCCGGCGAGGAAGCTGTGGATCATCCGTTCCTCGTCCATGCCGACCGCTTCGTCCAGAGGCTTGCGTTCCGCGTTCATGAATTTGTCGACTCCTTTCTACTTAATCAACTTCGAACAATCACTATTGTTCGACCTCGCTTGTTCAAGCGGCTCTGCACGATGAATGTATTTAAGGAAGGAGGGCTTCGCAGGTGCCGAACTCGATCCGTTCGGAGCTGAAAGCCACCGGGCTGCGGAAGGATCCTATCACTTTCTCGCACAGTGTACGGGTAGGAATGTTGGCGCAAGCGGCGGCCAGGGAGCTAGGGATGCCCGAGGACGATAGACGGATGTTCACGATTGCCTGCAGCTTTCACGATATCGGAAAACTGCTCATCCCTCACTCTCTGCTCGCCAAACCCATTGCTCTCGACGACGCGGAACAGGCGCGGATACGGGAGCATCCCCTTCTCGGAGTGCGGCTGATTCGTCAGCTGGGCTGGCAGGACCCTCGAATGATTGCAACCGTACGCTCTCATCACGAACGCTGGGACGGAACGGGGTATCCGGACAAACTTCGCGGCGAGCTCATTCCGCAATGGGCCCGCATGTGCGCCGTCTTCGATTCTTTCGACGCCATGATTCAGCCCCGCCCCTACAACCGGGTCAAGACGGTTGCGGAAGCATCGGACGAGCTTAGAAGGCAAAGCGGAACTCATTTTGACAAAGCCTGCGTCGAGCTGTTTCTCTCCATTCCGGAAATTAAAGTAGAAAAAATACGGCGTTATCGTTGAGTAACGCGACTGAAGGCAGGATGAGAACTATGAAACCAACAGCCACCTACACTCTCCGTCCGGGACAAACGCTGGCTAAGCCGGTGTTGAACAAGAATGGAATGGTTATGCTGGGCGCCGGAACGCAGCTCACCGACAAGTATATCGAAAGATTGCGAACGCTCGGCATTACGGACATCTATGTCGAAGATGACACCCCGCGCCGACCTCAGCCAATCGAGCACAGTCCCCCGGCAGCCTCCGCGGACAAGTCGGCGCGCAAGAGAAGCGCGTCCGCCTCCGGCAAAGCGGTCGACGAAGCGCTCGAGGAGCTGATCCGAGAGCCGTTGATCCGCCAGCAATTATCCGTACCGATGCTCGGAGACCGCTTCCTCTACATGTACCGGAGCCTGCTGGCGGAAATATCCGATCATCGCTTCATTAAAGAGCAGCTGGCCCAGCTTCATCTGAAGGATCCCCTGCTGTTCGAGCATACGCTGAACGTCGCGACCTTATCGGCGATTATCGGTGCCGCCAAGCAATACTCGATCGAGCCCCTTCACGATCTGATCGTCTCGGCTCTTCTGTTCGACATCGGCATGATCCGTCTTCCCGACGAATTGCTGACCAAGAAAGGAGCTTTGACAGACTACGATCGCAGGCTCATCGAACGCCACACGGTCGAAGGCTATCAGATGCTTGTCCATCGATCCGACTTGCCCGGTGCAGCCGCGATCTGCGCCCTTCAGCATCATGAACGATACGACGGCTCCGGTTATCCGTCGGGACTCGGCCGTTCCCAGATTCACGAGTTCGCCCAGATCATCGCCCTGGCCGACACCTACGACGCCCTCGTCTCCCGGCGGCACCACCGAAGCTCCTATACGCGACGGGACGCAGTCGAGTTTCTGCTCGGCTCCGGCGATCGGATGTTCGATCTGTCGCTCGTCAAGCTGTTTATCAAGCACATCTCCATCTATCCGATCGGAAGCCGCGTTACTCTTAACAGCGGGCAGACGGCTGTCATCACCTCGGTCGACGCCTCCCTCGTCCAACGTCCCGTCGTCAAAATCATCCGCGAGAAAGACGGCAGTTATGTCGCTTCCCCTTACGAGATCGATCTGAGAGTGCAGTACGATCTGGTCATCGTCGACACCGCCCTGTAATCCAAGCCATAACGCCGTCGGCCTCCTCTAGACGCAAAATCGCGTTTTTGTCCGAGGTGATTCAGATAAGGATAGCGAATTTTACCCTTTCTGAATCACCAAGCCTAAACGGCTCGCGCCGTCTTTTACCCAAAAAAAGACCGTTCCGAAATCAGGAACGGTCTACTTAATCATGCTGTTGACATACTGGCTGCTAGAGAGATCCGGTCATTTTCGGCGGCTCAGCTGCCTTGGGATTTATCCTTTAGGCCTGAAGCTTTGCGTCCCCGTCTTTCGAGCGGGTTTGCCCTTATCGTTATGTCCTTGTCGAACTCACGAACATTATACCTACAAACGACTTCCTATTCAATACTATAGTAGGAAGACTTTTGTAGGATCGACTTCACCGCTGTTCGTCGAACTTTCGCAAGGTTCCTGAACGAAACGCCGTTGGCCAACAGATGACATCGATAGAGAAAAAGTCTTCTTTTTCGACATTTTGGCGGTCGAGCCTTTTATTCGCGCGGTATACCTGGTGAACGCCAAGACCGAGCGCATCTTTTCCTCCCTGGAAGGGGTGTCCGATTTCTTCGATTTTTCGGATCCGGCTCTGCTTCGGGCGATAACGGAGGAAAAAGTCCAGGAATATTTGCTTCTGCTGGATAACGAATACCCAAGCAAAATTGTAATTGTCGACGACACCGGGAAACGGAACGGTTACTATACGGCGGGCGGCAAGCGGTGGAACTGGAACGGTACGGAGGATAACGGGGGCGCGGTTGTACGACGATATGGCGAATTCCGAGACAGACGGCGAATTCGTATAGGCGAACCGGGAGTCGGGACTGAAGGAAGAGCTGTACGACAATGCCGATTTCACGAGTCTGGTCAGGGTGAGAACGGACGATCGATCTGCTCGGCAGATACGTGGACGGGGTTCACTTCTATTTTCATTCAATTGAATTGAAACGAGAACCGGGTTAAGCTTTACCGCAAAACTTCCGGAACGTTGACGCTGCTGCAAGCAACGCCGATTCAACTGAATCCCCGTCCGACGCATCAGATTGTGCTATCGTGCCATGGCCCGGACATCCGAGGGTTTGTAAACGGCGGCGAACGGGTAGCGTCTGTCACGCGTATCGCTGCTGGATCGCCGATTCATTCGAACAGCGCCGCCACGGACTCGCGGAATATTGTCGTGTGATAGTCGATATCTTCCGGAGCCGTCTTGAAAGAGATCAGCGCCATGTTATGGAACGGCGTCATGAGAATGCCGCGGTTCAGGGCTGCCAGGTGCATATACCGGTCCAGCTCGTAATCGACGGCGGCGGCGGCTTCCCCTCCGTTCTTCGGCGGCGTGTCGCGGAACCAGTATTCCGTCCGGCAACCGAGACTCTTCACGATCCACGGCAGACCGTACTCCCGGATGACCGATTCGACTCCTTCGGCAAATCGGGCAGCCAGGGCGATATTCCGATCGAACGACTCCCGGGTCAGAACATGCTCGAGCGTTGCCCGCATGGCTGCCATCGACAGGGCATTGCCGGCGAGCGTGCCGCCGATTCCGCCGACATCGGCGCCTTCTTTGTCGATCGAGCCGCGGATGCGCCGCGCCACTTCTTCGCTGAATCCGTAAACGGCCGTCGGGATGCCGCTGCCGATCGCTTTGCCGACTGTCAGCATGTCAGGCTTCAAACCATGGGCGCCGGTGTATCCTCCGGGACCGGCGGACATCGTATGCGTTTCGTCGTAAATCAGCAGCGTGCCGGTCCGGCGGGTGATTTCGCGCAATGCGTCCAAATATCCCGGCTCGGGATGAATGATGCCGATGTTGGTCATGACGGGTTCCGCGAGCACGCAGGCCACGTCGCCGGGAGCGAGCGCTTCTTCCAGTGCGGCGATATCGTTGAATTCGACGACCTTGGTCGTGCCGGCCGGGTCGGTTTGGGGACCGATATTCCCGTAACGGGAAACCGTCCGCCCGTCCTTCAATGTGGCGAACGACTCGTCCACCGTCCCATGATAGCAATAATTGAAGACAAGCACGTATTTCCTCTTGGTGATATGGCGGGCCAAACGCAGCGCGAAACGGTTCGCGTCGGTGGCCGAGACGGCAACCTGCCAGTAAGGCAGGCCGAATCTCCGGGACAGCTCTTCCCCGACCCAGACCGCATCCTCGGTTGGCAGCATGAAGGTAACCCCGCGCCTCACCCGGTCCACAATGGCGGGCATCGCCCCTTCGGGAGCGTGTCCCGTCATGGACCCCGTGTCCCCCAAGCAAAAGTCGATGTAACGGTGTCCGTCGACATCATGAATATACGCGCCGGAGCCTTCCGTCGCGAAGACGGGAAAGCTTCCGGCCCACTTGACCATCCAATTCATCGGAACGCCGTCGATCATGCTGGCTTTCGCGCGTTCGAACAGCGTCCTGGATTTCGGGTGGTCCCGCTCGAACCTTTCGAGCTCCTCCGATAGCAATCGCCGCAGGCGATCTCGGTTGACCTGCTTGCCGTTCATGGGCATCCATCCTTCATCGGTTGTATTCGTTGCGGTTAATGACGACAAGCTTCAATTCCGTCATTTCCTCGATTGCGTACTTCACGCCTTCCCTGCCTATTCCGCTATGCTTGACTCCGCCGTACGGCATGTTGTCGACCCGGAAAGTCGGGATATCGTTGATCATGACGCCCCCGACATGAAGCCGGTCCGCGGCGTCGAGCGCGGTTCGCAAGTTGTCGGTATAGATGCCGGCCTGAAGGCCGAAATCGGAATCGTTCACGAAATCGATCGCTTCGTCTACCGAATCCACCCGATGGATCAGGACGATTGGGGCAAATGCTTCCTTGCAGGATATTTGCGCCCGCGGTCCGACATTCAGCAGAACCGTCGGCTGCAGCACGCCGCCTTCGGCCTTGCCGCCCGCGGCGACGACTCCTCCGTGCCGCTTGGCTTCCTCAATCCAGTCGAGCGAGCGCTGCACGTCTTTGACCGTGATCATCGCGGAGATGTCCGTGCCGGGATCGAGCGGATCGCCAAGCCTCAATTTTCCGGTTTCTTCGACGAACTTGCGGGTAAATTCCTCGAACTTCTCCCCGACCACGTAAATCCTCTGGAGCGAGATGCACACTTGGCCCTGGAAAGCGAATGCGCCGGTGACGCACCTTGAGATCATCGTATCGATCCGGGAGTCCCGGTCTACGATAACGGCCGAATTCGAACCAAGCTCCAGAGTCACGCGTTTCAGACCTGCCTTGGCGCGGATCGAGATGCCGACTTCCGGGCTTCCGGTGAACGTAATCTTGGCGATCCGGGGGTCGGTCACGATCCAATCGCCGATCGTCTTCCCGCTTCCGGTCACGATGTTCAAGGCGCCGGCGGGCAGCCCCGATTCAGCCAGCAGCTCCCCGATGAAATAAGCCGAGAGCGGCGTCTGGTTAGCGGGCTTCAGCACGACGGGGTTGCCCGCCGCGATTGCCGGTCCGACTTTATGGGCGACCAGGTTCATCGGAAAATTGAACGGCGTGATCGCGCCGACTACGCCGACCGGTTCGCGCACGGTATACGCCAAACGGTTGTCCCCGCCGGGCGCCGCGTCCACCGGAACGGTTTCGCCGTGAATCCGCTTCGCTTCTTCAGCCGCAAATTTGTAAGTCTGCACGGTTCGGTCGACTTCCGCGAGCGCGGTCCGGTACGGCTTGGCCGCCTCGGACGCGATCAGCCTGGCCGCTTCTTCCCTTCGTTCGATCAGCTTGAACGCAAGCTCCTCCAGGATGGCCGCTCTTTGATGGGCAGGCATCCGCCTCATGGTTGCCTTGGCCCCGGCCGCGGCTTCAATGGCCAAATTCACCTCGCGCTCGGTGGCCGAGGGAACCTCGGCGATCGCTTCCCCGGAGTAGGGTGAATAGAGGGTGGCGTATCGTTCCGCCGCGACCCATTCTCCTCCTATGAACAGCTTCTGCTTCTTCATGCCGGTCAGTCCCCCCTCCGTCGTTCTCTGTCCTCAGCCGCGAACGGCTTCCTCCTGATGCTCGGCGATCGCTTCGCCGATGATGTCCAGCCCTTCCCGCAGCTGCTCCTCCGTAATGACGAGCGGAGTCAAGAAACGGATGACATGACTGTGAACCCCGGCGCTGAGCAGCACCACGCCTTTCGCGTAACTGGAGCGGACGACCTGCGCCGCAAGCTCCTTGCCCGGTTCGCCCGTTAGCGGATCGGTCAATTCAATCGCGCACATTGCGCCCAAGCCCCGCACTTCCCCGATCGCCGGGTACCGCTTTGCCAGCTCCGCGAAATAACCCCGGATCGTCTTCCCGATTCGCTGGGCCCTACCCGGCCAGTCTTCCCTCTCCATCTTCCCGATCACGGCCAGAGCGGCGGCGCAGCCAAGCGGACTTCCGCCGTAAGTTCCCCCGATTTCGCCGGGATTCGGCGCATCCATGATGTCCGCCCTGCCCACTACGGCACTGATCGGCAAGCCGGCCGCAAGCGATTTCGACAGCGTGATCAGGTCCGGTTCGATGTCGAACAGGGTGCTGGCGAACATGGCGCCCGTCCTTCCGAACCCGGTCTGGACCTCGTCCGCGATGAAAAGGATGCCGTT
Source organism: Cohnella hongkongensis (assembly GCF_042654645.1). Classification (NCBI taxonomy): domain Bacteria; kingdom Bacillati; phylum Bacillota; class Bacilli; order Caryophanales; family Paenibacillaceae; genus Cohnella; species Cohnella hongkongensis. Next base: position 77,390 of record NZ_JBHSEP010000002.1, read on the forward strand.
CTCCCGGCAGATTCTCCAGACCCCTTGGACGAACGATTTCGGCGGCACGATGAAGCCGCCTTCTCCCTGCACCGGTTCCATGATAACCGCCGCGATCTCCTCGGGCGCCGCCTCCGTCAACAGGAAATCCCTGAATTGCCCGACGCAGAACTCCGCATACTGCTCTTCCGACATCGCGGACGGCCTCTGATAAGGATACGGATATGGCGCTTTGTACGTAGCCGGAGCGAAAGGCCCCATTTGAAACTTATAGGGCTTCACCTTGCTGGTCAGAGACATGCCGAGCAAAGTTCTCCCGTGGAAACCGCGCGCGAACGAGACGATGCCCGTCCTCCCCGTGTATTTGCGGGCGATTTTGACTGCGTTCTCTACAGCCTCCGCTCCGCTATTCATGAACATGGCTTTCTTGGGAAAGCTCCCCGGCGTGATCTGCGCAAGCTTTTCCGCCAACGCGACGTAAGGTTCGTACATGCCGACGTGAAAACAGGGATGGATATATCGATCCAGCTGCTTCTTGACCGCTTCGACGACCTCGGGAGGGCAATGGCCGGCGTTCAGCGTTCCGATCGCCCCCGCGAAATCCAGAAACACGTTGCCGTCTACGTCCGTAACCAGCGCGCCCTCCGCTTTCTCGACGAACAACGGATGATTGTTGCCGACGCCTTGGGCCACGTATTGCCGCCTTCTGTCCAGAAGTTCCCGGGTTTTGGGCCCCGGCATGGCGGAGGATACGTTCGCGAATTTTCGTTGTTTGTCCATCATGGATTCTCCTCGTCAGGAACCGTACCAGCCAAGCGGGCTCACCTGGAGGTTCGTGTTGACCTGCTTAACCTCGGTGTATTCCTCGAAGCCGAACGTGCCCAGCTCCCGCCCGATGCCGCTCTGCTTATAACCGCCCCACGGCGCTTCGTTGTAAGTCGGATGATATGTGTTGATCCAAGTGATCCCCGCCCTCAGCTTGCGGATGACGCGCTGAGCCTTGGCCCCGTCGGTCGTGAACACGGCGCCCGCCAGGCCGTATATCGTATCGTTCGCCATCCGGACCGCTTCCTCTTCATCCTTGAACGTCTGCACGACGAGAACGGGCCCGAAAATTTCCTCCTTTACGATCCGCATATCCGAAGTCGCGTCCGTGAAAATCGTCGGTTCCATGAAGTACCCTCCTGCATATTTGTCCCCGGTCAACCGGGCGCCGCCGCAAAGCAGAGTCGCCCCTTCGGCTTTGCCGATCTCGACGTAGTTCAGCACCTTGTTCAGATGGGCTTCCGAAATCAGCGGCCCCATCTCGGTTCCTTCCGCCATGCCGTCCCCGACGACGATGGATTTCGTGCGTTCCGCCAAGCGGTTGATAAACTTGTCGTAGATGGTTTCTTCCAGCAGCAGGCGGGAGCCCGCAGCGCATACCTGGCCGGAATTCGCGAAGATCCCGAACAACGCGTATTCCACGGCGGCTTCGAAATCGGCGTCCGCGAACACGATGTTCGGATTTTTTCCGCCGAGCTCGAGCGAGATTTTCTTCAGGTTGCCTGCTGCTGCCTGCATGATTTGGCGGCCGGTCGCCGTTCCGCCGGTGAAGGCGATTTTGTCCACGTCTCCGTGCGCCGCGAGCGTCTGGCCGACCGTCGCTCCCGGACCCAGCACGAGATTGGCCGCCCCTGCCGGGAAGCCCGCGTCATGGAACGCGCGGAACAGATGAACGGCGGACAGCGGCGTCAGCTCGGCGGGCTTAAACACGACGGCATTGCCCGCGGCGAGAGCCGGAGCCAGCTTCCATGCCGCCATCAGCAAAGGATAATTCCAGGGAATGATTTGGGCGCATACCCCGATCGGTTCGCGGACCACGAACGCTTGCACCGGATCGGAAACCTCGTAGGACTGCCCGTGCGGTTTGGTCGCGATTCCCGCGTAGTAACGGAAGCAGGCGATCGCGTCGTTCACGTCAAATTCGGCTTCCCGCAGCGGTTTGCCATTGTTGAGGGTTTCCATTTTCACAAAGTCGTCTTTTCGGATTTCCAGCAGGTCGGCGACTTTGAACAGCAGACGCGCGCGTTCCGCAGCAGGCGTTCCCCACCATCCTCCCTCGTAGAATGCCGCCTTCGCCGCAGCCACCGCCGCGTTCGCATCGGCTGCGCCGCCTTCCGCAGCTACCGCGATCGCTTTTCCGTTCGCCGGGTTGAAAATCTCCCTCGTTTCCCCCGATCGGGCTTTCACCCATTCTCCATTGATATACATGTTCAACCGCTCGGTCATTTCCATTCCTCCTTTGTCGATGATCATCAAGCGGCATCCGGTCCAGCCCCCGGCGTTCCTCCCAGCTTAAGGAGCTTGCCCGGTTTAGAGGGCAAGCTCCCGATCCGATTCTGAAGTTTGCGCTAATTGAATTCGATCCAGTCCAAGTCCGACACTTCGGTTCCGCTTGCCCGTTTAAATACCGCGTAGACATCGTAGGTCCCCGACACCGCCGTGAAAGTCTTCGCGGTCGTGGCCCAATCGTTCGGCGCGGCCCAACCGCCCGTATTCGGAACATCTACGGTCGTTAACAAGGTTCCCGTCGCGCTTCCCAGCCTGAACTCGATCTGGGCGTCGCTGTGCGGCGACGCCGTTCTGACTTCAACGGCGGTTTTTCCCGTCAAATCCATCCCGTTAAACACCAGGTAATCGCCCGCCGCCGTCCAGCCCGCGTACCCGTTGCCGCTTGCTCCTACCGTCGAGTCCGTCAGCGCGATTACGTTGCCGGATTTGGCATCGAAGCTTTCCGCTTCTCGGAAGAGGGAGGCGCTGTTCGTAAATTGAATCCAGTCCAAGTCCGACACTTCGGTTCCGCTTGCCCGTTTAAATACCGCGTAGACATCGTAGGTCCCCGACACCGCCGTGAAAGTCTTCGCAGTTGTGGCCCAACCGTTCGGCGCGGCCCAACCGCCCGTATTCGGAACATCTACGGTCGTTAACAAGGTTCCCGTCGCGCTTCCCAGCCTGAACTCGATCTGGGCGTCGCTGTGCGGCGATGCGGTTCTGACTTCAACGGCGGTTTTTCCCGTCAAATCCATCCCGTTAAACACCAGGTAATCGCCCGCCGCCGTCCAGCCTGCATACCCGTTGCCGCTTGCTCCTACCGTCGAGTCCGTCAGCGCGATCACGTTGCCGGACTTGGCATCGAAGCTTTCCGCTTCCCTATAGGAAGTGTTGGACGGCGAACCCGATATGCTGACGGTATGGTTCAGTTTGTTGAACCCGGTATTGGACTCCCATAAGTTCGTGTTGGCCATCCGGATGGCGTATTCCGGACGATTGTACAAGGAAGCCGATGAATCCGGCAGATTAAGCAGCACTTCATAGTCCCCCGGAGACATGCCGGGAGGCAACGTCACCGTCTCGTTAATGTTGACCGTCTGTCCCGCCAGCCAGTAGCGCGGATCGGCGGCCAGCTGGATGCGATGCGTCGTGCCGTCGGTCGCATGGCGCAAGACCAACTCTGCGTTCCGTTCGTTGAACGGCGCCGCCCACCCTTGATTCTCCAGCGTGATATTCGCCGTGAACTCGCCGCCCGGGGCGGCGCTGGCGGAATAAGACCCCTCTTGCAATACGAGTCGATAACCCAGCTTCTTCTGAATCTCCTCATAGCAGCCTTCCGATTTAAAACGGTTGATGACGTCTCCATGATAACTGTCATTCAGGAACGAATAGCGGAACAGGGCCAATTCGTTCAATGCAGTCGTACAGCTCGACCTGTCCGTCGGGTTGTCGTTCTCGTCCGTCTCCAAATGGCAGGTTTCTCCGCCCATCGGCACATAGGCGGTGTCGGCGGCTACATATGGATATTCAACCGCCGGATCGATCCATGTGCCCCAATCGTCATCGGACGCCAGGAAGCAATCGTTATGATGGCCCAGCCGCGCCTTGGCCGTTCCCGAGTAAGCTTCGCCGCTCGTAAGCGCGGAAGAGCTGTAGAGCGTTCTCTTATACTTAGGAAGGCGCAACTGCACGAACCGGTCTGCCGGCACCGTCTGCAGCACCATGTCGGCCACCGTTTTGCGGTCGTTCCAATTTTGCTGGGTCAGGTTGTTCGTATCGCCAAAATGGTTGCTGTAGGCCCATTCGCCCCAACCGCCGATAAATCCGGCTTGCACCAGTTCAATGATATCTTTGTTCGCGATCAAATACGGTTCGAGTTGATCCAAGTGCTGGCTGATCCAGCTGATGCTGGCGTCGGTGCCGGACGTATCCTCGCTGTAGCCGAAGCGGACGATGACCTTCAAACCAGCATCGCGCACCGTATCCATTTGCTGCTGGAAGAAATCCAGCGCCGCCTGGCTAATCAGCGAGCTCGTAAAGTCTTTCAGCCAATACATGCAGGTAACGTGCGTGATGTTGTCGTTGATGCGATAGTTTTGCAGGGTGACCTGATTAAAGGCATATTCGCTGCAGGGTCCGCCCTGGCGGTATAAACCGCGCTCAGGATTGGCGATGATATCGGAGCTTTCCGTGTATTGAACCGTAACCATAGGGCCGGCCGCTTGAACGGGGCGCATCGAAAAATGGAGCATCAGCGATAAAAAGGCCATGACGAACACGAGAAGCAGTAAAAATCCTTTTTTGCTTAACCTGATCCCCATCATGTTTTCCTCCTCATGGATTAACATTTGCCAGGCGCTCGCTCATGACGAAGAATGGCATCCAAGCCGCCGTCAGCGGCTTGGATGCTAATCTTGCGATCCGCCGCGTTACGGATTCGCTTGCCGGAACTCATCCAATTGACGCTGCAAATCTTCTTTCACTTTCTCGAAACCGGCTTCATTCAATTTTTGTTTCAATGTGGCCAAGCCTTTGACCGGGTCGACCATGCCGTATTGCAGCGGGAGATAATAAGTCTTCAATACATTTTCAATCGCCGCGAGTTCCGTCTTCATCTTATTCTGGTCGTAGAAGAACATTTGCAGCTCATGCTCCACGATGTTCCCGCTTTTCCATTTGGCGAGAATTTCCTCCTTGATCGGAGGCGTATCCGCGCTCTGGCGTTCCGTCAGCGAATTCCAGCCCCACGGGCATGCGCTTCCCGGGAGGAAGTTCTGGGAATCCGGCAGGCTCTTGAATTGATCTTCTCCGACCGCCTCCCAATGCTTGCCTTCGATTCCGAGATTGGTAAGATCGTGAATTTCCTTGTCGTAACGGAGCAGATCGATCACCATCAAAGCGCGCTCCGGATTTTTCGAGGTGGCATGAATCGCCATCCCGTTGCCGAGATAGTCCCTCAAGAACCGCTTGGCTTCCGGATTAACGTCAATGATTTCCGGCTTCCATTCCGGATGGTCTTTGATGACTTGCGAGGCGGCATTGCTGAGCGTACCCAGATTGTGGGCCATCATGGCCGATTTTCCGCTTTGGAATACGGTAAGCGGATCTTCTTGCGCGACAACGGCGTTTCTCGACCAAATCCCGCTGTCCGCCCAATCTTTCACCCGTTTCAAATGCGCTTCCATTTCCGGCGTATCGTAGACGCTAAAGATGGTCCCGCTCGGATCCGTCATTTTATAGGCCAGTCCTAACAATCCGGTGGTGACTTCATACCATTCATTCGCCTGATAAAGCGCGATGCTGTCAAGCGCGAAAGATTCGGCGGCGGAATAGGCGTTCAGCCCCTTTTCGTTCTTCGCGACCGTTTTTAAGTAATTTCCTAAGTCGTCGATCGTTTGAACAGGCGGTATATTGTACTTTTCGCGCAAATCCCCGCGGATTAAGGACAAGTAATCCACGACTTCAAAGTTGTCGTTGGGAACCATGTAGATTTTTCCGTTGATCTTCGCTTGTTCCCAAGCGACCTTCGGCTGCCTCTCGTAGGTAACGGGGGCATACTTCTGGAGCAGCTCCGGCGTCAGTTCGTAGAAACCGTTTTTGTTAGCGGTTTCATTGTATTTGGCCCAGGATGAGGTGAACACGAGATCGAAATCTTCGTTGGCCGCGAACATCAAAGGATACTTCTGTTCGATATCTCCCCAATTGATAAAGCTGACCTGCAATGTGGCATTGACCCGCTGCTTCACAATTTGTTGACCTCTTCGTATACGAGGTCGAAATCCGCCGGTTTTTCGCCTAACAGCACCATCTTCAATTTCACTTCCTGCGAAATGTCGATGCCGTTCCAAGCGGTCGGCGCCGAATTCGCCCCGGAAGCCGTCGCCGTGGACGGCGCGTCGGACCCTGCCGGTGACGCGGAAGACGTCTCCTTGCCCCCTGAATTGCCGGTCCCGCATCCGGCTGCCATCAGGATGACGGCAAGCAGCATGATGAGCGAAGCATGGAATTTGCGAAAAGAACGCTTCATTTGTTTTACTCCCCCTCAATCGGATTGGATTGCCTATGATAAACCGGTTTCCCGGCATTATCCTTTGACCGCGCCTACCGTTAAGCCTTGGATAAAAAACCGTTGAACGAATGGATATAAAAGCATGACCGGTCCGGTAACGATGACGGTGAGCGCCATCTTCAGACCTTCGGACGGCAACACTTGCAGAGCCATGCCCGACTTCGCCATCAGCGTTTTGATCTGGTCGATATTGGCTAACATTCGGTATAAATAATACTGCAGCGAGTACAGGTCTTGATTGTTGACGAACAGCATGGCGTTGTACCAATCGTTCCAGTAATTCATCGCCGTAAACAATCCGATCGTGGCTAGCGCCGGCTTGGACAAGGGCAGGATGAGGCGAAGAAAGATCGTAAAATCGCCGGCCCCGTCGATTTTTGCCGATTCCGTGATCGCATCGGGAATGCTTCGAAGGAAGCTTTTCATCACGATGATGAAAAACACGTTGAGCAGCGGCGGAAGCAGAAGCGCCAAATAGTGGTCCTTGAGGTTAAGGTAATTGACCATCAGGATATACCACGGGACCAACCCGCCGTTAAACAGCACAGTGAAATAGATGTAGAAAGAAAACCCGTTCCGCCACGAGAAATCCTGCCTCTGCAATACATAAGCTGCCATTGCGGACAGGAATGTCCCGATGACGGTTCCAACGACCGTAAGAGAACTCGTTACCGCGTACGCTCGGATTATTTGTTCCGGCACTTTTAAGGCGATCCGGTACGATTCGAGCGAGTAGCTCTCCGGGAAGAAGCTGAATCCGTCGCGGGTGATCTCCTCTTCGCTGGTAATAGAACCGCTGATGATCAATAGAAACGGCAGCAGACAGGCAACGGCGATGGCGCCGATGACGAGGTAGCCCACGATCGAGAGCACTAATCGATCTCTGCGTTTAATAACTCGGGAAGTTGTTGTCATATGTGCCGACGCTCCTGGCTTATTAGAATATCGCATAATCCTTATTGGCGGACCGCACCAGATAGTTAGCGGCGAGGATCGTGACGAAGCATAGGACCGACTGATAGAAGCCGATTGCGGCCGACATCCCCACATCGCCGTTGGAAATCAAGGATCGAAACACATAGGTATCGATAACGTCCGTCGCATTGTACAAAATGGGGTTGTTGGCCAACTGGTAGAACATGCCGAAATCCCCTCGAAACACGTTGCCGATGCCAAGCAGGATCAGAATCATGATCGTCGGCTTCAAGCAAGGAATGGTAATCCGCCTGATTTGTTGAAACACGTTGGCCCCGTCGATGTCCGCCGCTTCATAAAGCTCCTTGTCAATCCCCATGATGGCGGACAAATAAAACACGGTGCCATAACCGATCACCTTCCATGCGGCAACGATCACAAGCAAGTACTTCCACAGGGACGGAGTGTTATAGATGTCGATCGGATTCCATCCTAATGCTGTCAACATGTTGTTTAGAGTTCCATGTTCATAATTGAACAGGTTGTACGCTATCGCCCCCACTACCACCCAGGAAATAAAATAGGGAAGGAACATGACGGTTTGAGTAATTTTTTTGAACCATCTGCCGGCAATCTCCGCCAACAGGACCGCCGCAAAAACCTGAAGCACCGTATTCACCGCTATAAAAGCCAGGTTGTAAAGAATGGTGTTCATCGTCACTCTAAGACCGTCGCCCGAAATGAAAAAGAAACGGAAATTTTCAAAACCGACCCACTTCGAACCGAAAATGCCCAAGTCGTATTGGTAGTTCTTAAACGCCATCACATTTCCCGCCATAGGCAAGTAACTGAAAACGAAGAAGTAGATCAAGGTGGGAGACAACATCAGCAGCAAGGTTCGGTATTGCTTAATCTTATGAAAAAGTCTGGCCTTCATCCGATTGCTCCTATTCCGGTTGATTGTAAGCACTTTCACTATCTGATTTCCATATTACAAGGGCGCGGCCGATCAAGTAATATACCAAAATTTAAATTTGAGGTTCAAATTATAGAACTTCAGGCATTTCCGTTAGCGCCGCAGGGCGTTGTGATATAATGGAAGCTAATAAAATCATGTCATGCTGGGGGATCCAGAGATGAATCTTTTGGTGGTAGACGACGAATATTTTACCCGCAAGGGGATTGTCGAAGCCTTCCCTTGGGACGTCATGGGAATCGAGCGGATCGAGCAAGCCGAGGACGGCGTTCATGCGCTTGAGAAGATATCCGGCTTCCGGCCCGACGTCATCGTAACGGACGTACGAATGCCCCGCATGGACGGCATCGAGATGTCCCGGCACATGCGGAAGCAATTTCCCGATTGCCAGATAATTTTCATGAGCGGATATTCCGACCGGGAGTACTTGAAGTCGGCTATACATTTAGGCGCGGTGAATTTCGTAGACAAGCCTTTCGAGCTGGCGGAGATGAGGCAAGGGATCGAGCATGCTGTCGACCGGTGCAAACAGCAGGCCATCCTTCATCATTGGCGGGAGTTGTTACGCACAGGGACGTCGGCCATTAAGACCGATCTGGCGTTGCAGCTCATTCAAGCCGGCCATAGCGAGGCGGCCGTGCCGGAATGGTCCGATCTTGCAAGCCAATTGAAAGGGGCGCCCTATCCTTTCGTAACGCTGATCGTTAAATTTTTGCACCCTGTCGAGAAATTCGAACCGGTCTATCAAGCGCTCGAAGACACGTTGACGGCAGTTGGCTCGCAGGGCATTATGGCATTCAAGGACGAGTTTCACCTCATAGTGCACCTATATCGTTCTACAAACGACAACCACCCGAATAACGATGACATCGTCTCTTCCTTTTGTCATTTGTTCACGGAAACCCTACGCGCCGATTTTCGTTTTCTCATCGGGGTCGGCCGCGAATCGCCCTCCATTTCCGGGGTTTTCGATTCCTATGCAACCGCAGTTCAATCGCTGCAAATCGCTTTTTACCGGGACGTTTATGAAACCGTTTTATCGGCGAATACCGTACAGCAGAACTCCCCTTCCTACGAATTTCCCGAACAGGCGCTAGGCGAACTGCAGACCTATCTGACCCAAGACATGCAGCAGAACGCCGAGTCGCTGATTCGCAGTCTCGTTCGCGGCGTCAAGCGGCATGAGCATACGCCGGTCAACCATACGAAAGATTACTTCTTTAAGCTTCTGCTCGTTATGAACAAATTCGCCGAAGAGCGGGGATTCTCCCTGTTCGATCAAACTAAGGAAGAGCAGTATTTATGGGAGCTGATCTTCCACTGCCAGACGCTGGATGAGATCGAGCAATTTCTTTTATTGAAAATTAGGGCGCTGCTGTCGCAAACGCAGGAAAAAAGCTCAAGCATCATCGTTGCGCAAGTCATGAAGTACATTCACCGGCATTATGACGACGACGAGATGACCGTGACCGCCATAAGCCGTCATCTTTACCTCAGCACAACGCACATTTGCGTCGTATTCAAAGAACAAACCAAAAAAACGATTCTCCAATATATGACGGAATACCGTATCGAAAAATCGAAGGATTTGCTGAAAGACCCCCAGACCAAAATAGGCGATATCGCCGCCCGCGTCGGTTATTCGAATAGCCGTTACTTCGCCAAAGTATTCCGCAAACATACCGGATTAACCCCTTCGGAATTTCGGGAGAGGACGTTTTCATGAGGCTTACTTTGCAACGGTTCTTTCGCTATTTCTTCTACAACATGAAGATGAAATACAAACTGCTGCTCGCTTTTCTGCTCCTGACCACGCTGCCGCTTGCGCTGTTTCAATTTCTGACCGCCGGAAAAATCAGCCAGATTATAACCCGGCATATTGAATTTTCCGCGGAGCAAGGGTTCGATCAGACCTATTCGTTCCTCTCCTACAAAATGACAAGGATCGTCAATCTGTCGGATGTTATTATGGCGGCGTACGTCAGCAAATCCGATAAAAACGTCTACGAAATTCTCCTGCGCAGCGCCAATGACTATGAAATCAATGAGCAATTGGAGGACATGAATTATTTAACCCAATATCTCAACAGCTTCCAGGATGGCCTGGACGTTTCCAGAGCCCGTCTATACGTGCAGAAGTCTTTTTTGTACGCACAGCAAAACGTAAATCTGTTCTCCTTCCAGGATGCGCTCGATACGCCATGGTATAAACGGCTGGTCGCGGAAGACGGCAAATTGCTCTGGTGTCCTCCCATCTATTTCGCTTCCGAGAACAACAAGACCCCTATCCTTTCGCTTGCCCGATTGATCCGCAACCCGGAGGACTATTCCAAGATCATCGGGATATTGCGATTCGACCTGGAGGAACACCTGATTCAGAGCATCCTGTCGCGCGCCAATACGATTCGCGATAGTCAAACCTTCCTCCTGAATAAAGAGAATATTTTATTGTCGGCTTCCGACATGACCAGGCTCATCGAAATGCCGATGTGGACGGCCCGGCCCGACGGTTCCCTGCAAATGAAGGAGTCGTTGGATTCGCTCTCCCATAGCCATCTCGTGCTGAGCAAACCCATCGACAACTCGGATTGGACCATCATGACGACCATTCCGCTTACCCGAATTCATGACGAGAAAAATAAACTGCAAGTCGAGCTCCTGCTCTTGGTCATCGGCATCAGCATGATCGCATATTCGGCGGCTTATTTGCTGTCCAACACGATAACCCGGCGCCTCTCCAACTTGAACGATCTGATGAATTACATACAAAACGGAAGCCTTGACACCATCGCCAAGTTTCAAGGAAAAGACGAAATCGGCAAGCTGAGCGAAACCTATAACTACATGCTCTCCAAAATCACGATCATGCACCAAGAGCAATATGAATTGGGTCTGGAAATGAAGAATACGGAGCTTAAAGCGCTGCAATCGCAAATTAATCCTCACTTCTTGTATAACACGCTGGATTTGCTGAACTGGATGGCGCAGCAAAACAGAACGTCCGACATCGAAAAGACGGTCAAAGCGCTCGCCAGGTTTTACCGTCTGACTTTGAGCAACGGAAGGGACATCGTTCCGATCCGCGACGAGCTGGAGCAAATTTCCTTATACGTTCAAATCCAAAACACCCGGTTTTATCATCAAATTCGTTTGACCGTGGATGTGGACGAGGCGATCTATCCTTATGAGATACCGAAAATCACCTTGCAGCCGATCGTGGAGAATTCGATCATTCATGGCATATTGGGAAAGCCGAAAAAGGAAGGGGAAATCCGGATCATCGGAAAGATGAAGAATCAAGCTATCACGATTGAAATTCAAGACGACGGGATCGGCATGTCGCCGGAACATATCGACGGCATGCGCAGAAGATTGTCCGACCGGGAAACCTCCGGGAGTGGATACGGCGTTAAAAATGTCAACGAGCGCCTGCGATTGTACTTCGGGGAAGAAACGTGCGGTGTGGAATATCGAAGCGAGCCGGGGCACGGAACATCCGTCGTCATAAGGATTCCCGCCAGAAGAGTGCCGGATTCGGACGACATCGTCGGGTAAAGCCGTAACCACGCAATAGGGGCCGCAGCGGATCTCCGCTGCGGCCCCATTATTAGGCTCGCGGCTTACAGTTTAACCAAGATAATGCCGTCTCTTTCAGCTAGGGTCACTGTGCTTGCCGGCTGTCCGTTATTCACCGTAGGATCCTGGGTCCCGGAGAGCCTTGCGTACCCTGCCGGTATATTGACGGTTTGAGTGCCGTTCCCTTTCGGATTGACGAGCGCCATTCCGTTCTCGAAACGCCGCATGTAAACGCCGTTGCTCCACGGCGTTCTCTGCGGACCGTCCTCGGCTTTGCCCAGGTTGACGTCAAATTCGTCAAACCAGGCTACGCCATGGTACTCTCCGTCGATGGAGTAAGAGAAATAGCCGTTCTCCATCAGCGCCGAACCGAGCGCATAACGCATAAAGGCATAATCCGTGGCGCCGCCCGAAACGTTGAACATGACCAGATGGGGATCCGTCGTGTTGTCTATCAGATTGCGGTATGAATCCATCATCGTTTCCCACGGCGCCCAAGTTTCCTCGGACCAGTCCTGCCCCATAGCCATCTCGAAATAGGCGCCTTCCAACTTGTTCTTATACTCGACCTCGCGTAAATAGCCTTCGCCGTTTACTCCGTGTCCGTCGGCATTGACGATAATGGGCAGATTGGGCTGGAGCTCTCGAATCTGTTCCCAATAACGGGCCATGCCGTTGCGGTAGTAAGATCTCACGGCCGGATCGTCTTGAGAGTCGTTGACGCCGTCTCGGTCCCAATCCGCGTCCACCCTGGGCTTATAGTGCGCATTGTCGGAGTACCAAAAATCAAACTCCGGAATCGGATCGAAATAGATGGCGTTGTACCGCTTGGCCAGCCATTCCGGATAACGGTCTCCCACATGATCCGGCGTTACGAAATCCGTAAGATTGACCAAGGCGGCTCCGGGATAGGAACTCAGCTGATTGCCGGCATTGTCCCTCGCCCACCAATCCCCGATGCCGTTGGGACCCATCTCCGTACTCAACTTGTCATACTTGTCTTTCTTGGATATGTCGGCCGGATCGGTTACGGTTTCGTTCGGAATCGTATATTGCCCGATCAGGATATCGGGATTCATCGCTTTGATGTTGTTCACGATGTCCCGCTTGGTTTCGCCGTTATCGCCGACCCATGATTCATAAAATCCGAGCACGACCATATCGAGTTTCGCCAGATCGGCTTGATAACCCGGATCGTCGAAGTTGTGCGGCCCGCCGATATTCATCCCGCCGATCTTGGGATAGGTGTCTTTATAGCGGGGAACGATCGTGATGTCGTCGAAAGCGGCCGTGTTCAAACTGGAAAACAGCCCCGTTTTCCCCCGGCCCAACTCGCTTTGCTGAACGTTGTTGAATACTTTCGTTCCGTTCACCTTAACGGTGGTTTTGGCGCCGCTGCGGATGATCTGGACATCGAACCACGATTGATGCCCCCCTCCGGCATAGGAACGGGTTGCCACGGTCGTTTTTGTACCGTCGATTACCTTGTTGAGTTTGGTGGTGCCGGCAGGGCTGAACCAGAGCTCATAATAGTTATGGATGTCCTGATAGCTGTAAATGGCGCCCAATCCGCTGCTTGCCTGAGCGGACCCGGCATACATTTTGACATGGTATGTGTAGTCGGAATGCCAGGCGCCGTTCTCGTAAACGGCGATCGCGTTCGGGATATTCGATTGGCTTTCGAAAGTCCCGCCGTTTACGCACCACTTCCCGCTGACCGTTGACCAGCCTTTCGCCTGGCCGCATTCGAAATTCTCCGATAAGTTGACGGCTGCAAAGCTCGTGTTAACGGACAGCATCGTAAAGACGACAAGCATGACGATCCACAACAGCTTCTTTTTCCCCATACAGCTTCCTCCTCCTTAATTTGGAAATGCGGCAAGCTATTGAGAGGCCACCTCCTTTCATGGTCCGCAATCGATCATGACATGAATCGTCTGCGCCGAATGTTCGTTCCGAAGCTGAAACGCGCGTTCGACCTCCGATAGAGGAACGATATGCGTTATCATTTCCTTCGTATTGACGAGGCCGTCCGCGACAAGCCGGAGACCTTCCTCGAAGAAGCGGCGATTGTCGATATCCCGTTTGGGCTCGGTTGACAATATATCCAATCGCTTTTTGTGAACTTTAAAAAAATCGATCGGCGTGCGCGAAGTGCCGATGCATCCGTACATGACGATTGTGCCGTTCTGCGACGCCGCATCGATCGCATCCGCCATTCCATCCCCTTCCAGAAGGCAAGGAATCACGACATCGAAGCCGTCGGGAAACTCCTGTCCTACAACCTCCATCGTCCTGGCACGTTCGCCGGGCATCTTGTAAGTATGGGTCGCGCCGTATTTTCGGGCAAGGCGAAGCTTGTCTTCGAATATATCCGTCACCACGAGATTCCGGGGACTAAACAAATTGACCACTTGCGTCATGACAAGCCCGCTGACTCCTTGCCCCATAATGAGCACATTCTTGTGCGGGCCGATCTCCCCAAGCTCGGCCGCATGCAGCACGCCTGGAAGCACCTCAATGAGTGAGCCTTCCAGCAATGGGAGGGTTTTCGGCAACACTTTGACGGAGAACGGCTGGCAGCAAACATACTCCGCGAACGCCCCCCAGACATAGCGAAGGGCGACATGATCGCCTTCCTGCAAACCGATCACTCCGGGTCCAAGCTTGTCGATCACCCCGGCGACTTCATGGCCTAGCCGCGTAGGATAGGTGACAAATTCAGGTTCCCGGGCTCCGCGGAATACTTCGATATCGCTGCCGCAAATGCCGACCCATTTTACCTTGATCCTGACTTCTCCTTCGCCCGGCTCCGGGATCAACGCGCGTTTTACCTTGATCTGACCGACGTCCTCCACGATCGCGCACATCTGGGTTCCCTCGCCCGTCCGATCGGTCAACTCCATCGGGGGAACCGACATTTTTCTAACCATGCCCTTCATCCTTTCATCGTTTCAAGACTTCTCTTCGAACTCGATATCTTCCCAATCCCGACCGGGATGCTCCTCCGCCAAAAGCCGATAGGCCTCGGGATTCCGAAGCTTCCGAACATAATGCTTGATATCCTCGTATTTCCCCGGAGCCGCCGAAGTGTTCGTAAAGTATCTCTGGGCAAGGTCGATTTCGCAGACTGCGTACGTCCCCTCATCATGCAGCCTGCATAATACGTCTCCGGTCGGAGAGACGATCCCCGTATAAGTGAACTTCTCCTCCCGCGGAGCGGAATGGATGTGGCAGGACGCGACGAATACGGTGTTGTCGATGGCTCTGGCCTTGAGCTTGATTTCCCATTGCGATTTCAGCGTATCGCCGAACAGCGGGTACAGGATAAGTTCCGCCCCGTTCAGAGCCAGCAAGGCGGCGGATTCGGGATAATAATTGTCATAGCAGATCATGATTCCGACTTTGCCGAAATCCAGCTCGAACACGGGAAATTCGGAGCCCCTCGCGTATGGTTCTTTCATTTCGTCATGCGTCAGGTGAACTTTGCGGTACCTGCCGATCTCGATTCCGTTTCTATCCAATATATAGGAAGTGTTATACAACATCCCGTTCTCATCCACTTCATTGTCCCAGGGGACAAGGTAGGCGGCGTACTTGCGGGCCAGCTCGGCGCAGGCTTCCTTGTAGCCGCCGGCGTACGTTCGGGCGAGCGACTCGGCGGAGCTGTTACGGGCGGACGGAACCGAATACTGATAGGCTTCGGGCATAAGCACAAGGTCGGCGCCATCCTTCAAGCAGCATTCCGCCAGATGCAACAGCTCGTTTAATCGGTCTGTTACGGTTACGTCGGGTCCATAATTCGCCTGCACTTGAATGAGCCCGATTTTCACCGTCCTCTTATCGGCGTTTTTCATACCCACCCCCCCTTCGGATCTTAATCGAATGTAAGGCTAACGCCTTATGCCATAAGTGACCACGCGGTCTCGCCGATCTCATACCGGGTTGGCTTTCCTTCAGAAGCCCGAATCATGTCTTGCACGATTTCGAACATCAACGTTCGGCAGCCTTCCACGGTCATGCCTGCCACATGCGGAGTAAGCAGCACGTTATCCAGGCCAAGCAGAGGATGGTCGGGCGAAGGCGGTTCCTCCTCCAAGACATCAAGCGCGGCGAAAAATCTTCCGGTCCGCAGTTGTTCGACCAGCGCCTTCTCGTCCAGCACAGCCCCCCGAGATGAGTTGATGAAGATAGCCCCGTCCGGAATCATTCGGATATATTCGGCGGACAGCAGGTTCTTCGTTTCGGGAATGGACGGAGCGTGCACGGAGATGATCGGACACCGCATAATTTCCTCCAGGCCGCACTGGACTGCGCCCAGCCGTTCGGCAGATTCCCGGGTTAAATAAGGATCGTAAATTCGAATCTGAACCTGAAACGGTTCCAATAGCCGGATGAATGCTTTGGCGGTGGCGCTGGCAGAGACGATGCCTACCGTCTGTCCGCGAAGCTCTCTCCCGAAGGCGCCGTTTCTCCATATTCCGCTGCCGACTTGTCCATGAAGCTGCGGAAATCTCCATAGTCCGTTCAGCAAAACGGCCAAACAATATTCACCGACCGAGAGGGCGATTCGGGGAGCCGCGGAAAAAAGCCGGATATTCCTCCCCTGGAAAACGGTGTCAGGAACTTTGCCTTTGAGCGACCCCGCCGCATGTCCGATCATCTTCAACCGTTTCGCCTCTCGCAAATGATCCTCCGTAAGAATAGGCGAGCCCCAACTGGTCAGCACCACATCCGCGTCGCCAATTCTTTCCATTAACTGATCCTGCGTGTAATCCCGTGACGCCGTGTTCCAAACGGGATGAAAATGCTCCTCCAGCAGCTTGCGGCACTCCGCCGAACAGACGGTCTCCAGCATCGATTCCGGGGGCAAGATGAGAGCGTTCCATTTCATCGGATCTAACGCCTCCTTCGATGTTGATCAATCCAATTGCATTCAGGAAAGATGCACGACCCGGTTCTCCTTCATGGATACAAAACAGGCATCCATGATCTTCGTCACGCCGAGCACGTCCCGGCCCGAAGCGAGCGGCTGGCGTCCGGCCATAATCGCTTCCGCGAACTCCCGCAGCTGCGTCACGAAGTTGCGGCCGTCCTTGTCAATGCGCGTAACGGATTCGGAGTTCAGATACAACTGATACTCGTCCTGCAGGCGCATCATCCCGTTCGATCCGATCAAATACCGCTCATAGATGCTGTCGGAGGTCGACCAGATCCGTTTGCCCGTCAGCCCGTCCTCGTCGGTCGGCCTCGCTCCCGCATTGAAAGACAGGAGCAAGTTGGCCATCCGGCCTCGGGCAAACTTCAGGGAAATGGAAACCTCGTCTTCTCCTTCCCAATTCGGATTGTTCGAGTACCCTTGGGCATACACGCTGACGGGCATTTCACCGAAAGCCCATACGACGTAGTCGAGAAGGTGGCTGCCCCACAGCGGGATCATGAATCCGCCGATCTTCGCCTTATCCTGCCACCAGGACACCGCCGGTTTGTCCATATGGGCCAGAAGCAGTCCATTGATGCTGATCAGATCGCCGATTTGTTTTTGCCGGAGGAGCCGGATGGATTCTATCACCGGCTCGAAGAAACGCCTGCTCTGTCCGACCATCAGCGTAACGCCGCCTTGTTCGGCGGCTTCCACCATCGATGCGGCTTCCTCTTCGTTCAAGGCCATCGGCTTCTCGACCAAAACGTGCTTTCCCGCTCGCAGCGCCTTAATCGTATAAGAGGCGTGCAAATGATGCGGAAGCAATAAGAGGAACGCGTCAATGTCCGGATCCGCCAGCGCGTCCTCGAATGCAACATACTGCTTCAGCGCTTCCCACTTGACCGCCTCTTCAAGCAGCTTCTCCCGATCGCGGGAAACGAGCGCCGTCAGCTCGATTATGTCCCTCAGCTCCCGAAAAGCGGGCAAATGAGACTTGGAAACCCTCCCGAGACCGACGACGCCGACTCTCAATCTTCGGCTCAAGGTATCATCTCCTCGACGGATACGCCAAACAACGTTTTCGCGTAAGCGATATCCTCCGCAATATAGGCATCGACCCTGTGGTGATCGGAGTATTCCGCCGATAAACATACGACGCCCCGATATTGTCTTCGTTGGAGCTCATCCGCCACAACCGGCCATGATGCAAAGCCTTCTTTCCCCGTCGTGTATTCCACTTGCCATTTGGCGCTCCCCCGGTCCAGGAATTCCGCCTTGCGGTACCGTGCGTTTTTCAAATTCACCATGCACAGCCGGGACCACAGAATGTCCAATCCCGCGCCGGGACCTTCGCCCTGAAGGCCGTCGTGACCGGCGTCCCATACGGCTCCGACATGCCGCGGATCCAATCCGTCCAGGATGCGGTATAACCCGATCGCGCTGGAGACGTAATTCCCGCAGTGCGGTTGAACGCCGATTTTGACTCCATACTTTTCGCCAAAAAACTGGCATTGTTCGATCTTGGATCGGACGGCCCGCTCGGACGCCATGTAGCCTTCCTTCGGATCGATTTCCGCCATGATCCGAATCATCGGCACGCCGGCTTCGGCGCATGCGGCGAAAACGTTCTCATCGAGCGAGCTTGCCACGCTGAAGATGCGCAATCCGTCGGCCGCAAGCCGGGCTGCCAATTTCGGAAGCCCTTTCACCGCATCCTCCGGCTGCACCTGATAACCGTCTCTTAGCGGAAATTCGATTCCGTCAAAGCCGAGCGAGCGAACTTTCTCCGCCAGTCGCGCCGCAGATAACGTCTTCCATGGCTTCGTAAACACGGAATAAGCAATCGCTTTTTCCTTCATCTTATCCTCTCCCCACTGCCGGGCTTGACCCCGGTTCGCGCCAAGGTTTCCATGAGTTCGCGGTAGCTGTATGCCGCCAACTCCCGGTATTGCGGAAGCTCTGAGCCTTTCTTGCTGACGCTTTCAACGGTGAGCGGACCCGAATAGCCGACTTCCGCCAGAGCGCCGATGACTTCATGCCAATCGATCCCGCCTTGATTCATCAAGCGATGACAATAATATTTGCTCGGCCCTTCGAACTTGCGCGGGATGACCCTGTGGTACTGGCCGATGTGCGCGACATAGTCGCCGTATTCGAAAGCCCACGGGTACCGCGGTCCCCAGAGCTCCACGATATCCTTGACGTGCACGTTCAACAAGTAAGGCCGGATGAGCCGGATCGCTTCCATTCCGTATTCCGCCGGCACCTGGTACAGATTGACCGGGTCCAGGATGAGTCCGACATTGCTTCTGGCGACCGCTTCCATGAACCGGATCGAAGATTCCGCGCTGTCGCACAAAGTGCCGTGATGCATTTCCACGACTGTTTTGATTTGAAGCTCATCTGCGGCTTCGGCGCACTTTTGAAACCACTTTACGCTTCTGTTAAAATCCGAACGATCTGCTTCGTCGGAATGCTGAAAGCCCGGATTCAACCGCATCATGCCGCAGCCGATCACTTCGGCGAACGCCAGATAGTCCAGCCACTTGGCATATTCCGCTTCGTTCTCCTGCTCGGAATTGCAGCAGAAATTGCCGACAAACAAGGACAAATTCGTGGCAGCCACGCGGTTCTCCTGCAAAAGTTTTTTTACCTCATGCGCTTTGGAAAGAGCATATTTGGCCTCTCTCCATTCGCCCACTCCCCGAAGCTCGACACCTTCATAGCCGATGTCCCCCGCGTCCTGAATAAACTGTTCCATCGTAGCATCGTCGTACATGTTGCCGCCCAATACGATCTTCATTCGTACCCTCCGATTGTGGATTGCGATTAGGGATTTCCTTTATTTACTTAAAATCATATGCTTTGCATTTAATTTAGTCAAGATGTAAACTATATTTGCGGATAATTTTGTTTAGACCCGGTATTTTAGAAAATTATTCGTTAAATTAGCAGTGTTTTCGGTTTAATTTATTCAAATCTTTTCTTAATTATTCGATTGAATTGGAGGAGACAGGTATGGTTATTGGCTTCACCGCAGGAAAGGCCGATCTCATGATATCCGGGAGGGCCGTCTTTACCGGCATAGGGAACAGTACCAAGCCCGGCGCGATCGCAATTGCGGGAAACCGGATCGTCGCGCTCGGCGATACGGAAGCGGAACTGGAGGGACTCATCGGTCCACGCACCAGAATACTCAGGTACGGGAACCATTTGATCATGGCGGGATTTCAGGATTTTCATCTTCACGTGCTGTTGGGAAGCCTGTTTCATGACAGCGTCAACCTTCTGAGCGCCGCATCCGAAGAAGAAGCCGCCCGAATGACGAAAGCTTTCGCAGACGCGAGGCCGGACGACCCCTGGATTTTCGGCTTTAGCTGGCATCATGCCTTTTGGGAAACCAAAACGCTTCCTCATCGGTCAACACTGGACCGTTACCTATCCGATCGCCCCGTCTTCTTGTTGAACGCGGAAGGCCATGGAGCCTGGTTGAACAGCAGAGCGCTGATGGAGCTCGGCATCACGAGCGATTCCCCCAATCCGCCATATGGACAAATTCATAAGGACGAATCGGGGGTTCCGACCGGATTTCTATATGAAACCGCGATGAGCCTCGCGCAAAGCGCCTTTTGCTTGCCTCATGCCCGCAAACACAAGCTGTTGCGGAGCTTCCTCGAGAAAGCGGCGAAACTGGGCATTACTTCCGTCAGCGACATGTTCCCCATGCCTGGCCTGCAGCTCGATAACTTGGATATCTATCGGGAATACGAGGCCAACGGCGAGTTGACCGCCCGAATTCATTTCCAGACCGCGCTGAACGGGGACCTGGCGTATCCTCGGAAGCTGCGGGAGACCTGCTCGTCCGATAAGTTAAGATTTTCGGGCTTGAAACAATATCTGGATGGCGTACCTACCCTATACACGGCTTTGCTGCTGGATCCGTATTCGGACCGGCCGGAAACGAAGGGAGACACGCTTATTCCACCGGATCTCGTGACGGAATGGATTTTGCAAGCCGACAAAGAAGGGTTCCGGGTGCGTCTGCATGCTTGCGGAGACGGAGCCGTCCGGTTGGGCCTGGATTGTTTCGAAGCAGCCCGGCTCCGCAACGGAGCAAGGGATTCCCGTCATACGATCGAGCATGTCGAGGTGATCTGCCGCAGCGACCTCCGCCGCTTCGCCGAACTCGGCGTTGTCGCTTCCATGCAGCCGGAGCACATCGCCGCAACGCAATCGTTCAAGGATAATCCTTACCTTGTCCGGTTAGGCAAGGAACGCGAGCCTTTGACATGGCCGATCCGAACCTTAATGAACAACCGCGCGCATTTGGCATTCGGCAGCGATTACCCGGTGGTGGAACTCGATCCGATGCTCGGAATCTATCGCGCAGCGACCAGGCTTCATAATGACGGCCAGCCCGAAGGCGGGTGGAACCCGAAGGAACGGCTTGGCGTCGCGGATGCGTTGCGGGCTTATACTTCAGGTTCGGCTTACGGCATGTTCACGGAGCGCGACACGGGCACGCTGGAAGTGGGCAAGCTGGCCGATATCATCGTATTGGATCGGAATATTATAGAGACGCCCGTGGAAGAAATCAGAGAAACCAAAGTTCTGATGACGATGATGGACGGCAAAATCGTTTACGAAGCGTAGCGTCTTTCCTAATCCGATCGCTTGTTCATGCTTAGACATTTCCTCTTGTTTACAATATAATTGAAATCTGTACGAATGCATGGAACAAGGAGCAAGATTTATGGGCATGAAACTTTCGGATCAAAAAGGGAGCAAGGCCGCCATTCTGCAAGTGCTGCGAATATACGGATCCATTTCGCGAATCGCGCTGACGCAGACCACGGGACTAAGCCGTGCAACCGTATCGATTTCCATCTCCGAATTGATTGATGCCGGCCTTGTCCGCGAAATCCCTAATCGTGAATTTACCGTAGGCCGGCCGGCGACGTCTTTGGAGCTTGTCTCTCATACACGCGCCATTTTGGGTGCCGACCTGCATCGAAACGCTTGGACGCTTGGCGCATTCGATCTGACGGGGAATACGCTGAAGACGGCTAATATTCCGGTCAGCGAATCGTCTCCGGAAGCCGCGGCCAAGCAACTGGCGCGAGAATTTCCCGATTTCGTGAATCGTCTCGACGTCGACCCGCTTCCGTTCCTCGGATTGGGCACCCCGGGGCTTGTCGACTCCGAACGCGGAACGATTCTAAGCGCCTCCGATTTGGGATGGAACAATGTCGATATCGGATCGATCATGAGCGGCGAGATCGGCTGGCCGACCGTCGTGCTTAATCGACACCGAGCACGGGGCTTATCGGAATGCCGATACGGCATGAAGGGAAACTATCAAAATATGGTGTATATCGGGATCGGCACGGGAATCGCCGCCGGCGTGTTCATGAACGGCCAGTTGTTCTCGGGATCCGTAGGCGGTGCCGGCGAAGTCGGTCATATGACCATGGAACCGGATGGACTGCCTTGTCCATGCGGCAATACGGGCTGCTTGCAGCTGTATTCCGCAGAGCCCGCCATTGAGCAGGAAGCGCGGAGATTGATCCGCATGGGGAACACCGATTCGATATTTTCCGATCCCGGATTCGATATCCAGCTTCTCAAAGCGCCGGACATTTGCAAGGCGGCGGAAGAGGGGGATGCCATCGCCGCGTCCGCCATCCGCAAGGCTGCGACCTATTTGGGAATCGGCATGGCGAACATCGTCAATCTCTATAACCCCGATGCCATCATACTCGGCGGGGCCGTCCCTTCGAGCAGCCGGCTCTTCGTCGAGACTGCCGCAAGGGTCATGCAGCAACGTGCCATCCGTCCGCTTTCGAATAAAACGGAGGTGCATGCTTCTTCTTATAATGAAAGGGGCGGCGCCCTAGGAGCCGCCAACTTCGCGCTGGATAAACTTATTTCCTATTCTCTCTTTACTGTCTCAAAACCTTGAAACGCAGTTTTAGTGAAGCTGCAACAGGCACATTAAGCTGTAACTGACAGGACTATTGCGCACGGTAAACAAGAGCATCTCCCAGAGCGATCAGATCGCTCCGGAGATGCTCTTTTCATCTTGACTGGATGATGGAATTTGTTACTTTAAGGCGGGGGTTGAGGTCTCGGTCAAGGATTAGAAACGGGTACGAGCAGAGATGCTGCAGAGCCAGGAGTTTGTGGAATTTCCCATCTGGATCTTCCACATATCGCCATCTGATGGCTTATGGTGTAAAATAGTGTCGACCGGATGACCTAGCCAATACCCCAGCCGACGGGGAATAAACAAAGGGAGTCATTATGAGCAAGATCAATAAGCCTGTATACAAACGTTGGTGGTTCTGGGTAGTCGCTGTTATCGCATTTTTCATCATTATTGGGATTTTGAATCCCGCAGAAAAACCGACCACCGCGCCCAAAGATACGTCTCCTGCTTCTTCTCCACCTTCTGGCACCCCCGCATCTGAATCTCCGAGCGCAGAAGCGACCACAAATGAAAAGCCAACTTCTTCGGAAGTGGCTAAAGAGTCGGCGACGCCGGCTGCTTCGGAGAAGAGTGTGCCAAGAGAATATACGGCGGCATCCAACAAGGCTAAAACCTATGCGGATTCTATGAACATGTCAAAAGCTGCTATTTATGACCAATTGACATCGGAATATGGGGAAAATTTCCCTGAAGAAGCCGCTCAATATGCTATTGATAACATCGAATTTGATTGGAATGAGAATGCATTAGAAAAGGCCAAAGCCTATGCGGAATCTATGAGCATGTCAAAAGCTGCTATTTACGATCAACTGGTTTCAGAACACGGGGAGAAGTTTACCAAAGAGGAAGCGCAATACGCTATTGATAACATTGAATTTGATTGGAATGAGAACGCGTTAAAAAAGGCTAAGTCCTACGCAGATTCTATGGACATGTCAAATTCAGCCATTTACGATCAGTTGATCTCAGAATACGGGGAAAAATTTACCAAAGAGGAAGCGCAGTACGCGATAGATCATTTAGAATGATAGTAGACAAAAAAAGCCCGGGAACTTAAGCCCCGGGCTTATCGCTTTACTTCCACATATCGCCAAACTAGGACTTTTCGTGTAAAATGATGTCGTCTGGAAGTCCTAGCAAATACCCTAGCCGATGGGGACTATTTCGAGGAGTTATTTTCATGAGTACAGCTTCTGTCAATGTAGCTGCAGGAACGAATGAACCAGTCCACAGAGTGGAAGTACAATCGTTTTTTGATGGAGGATTGTTGCAGTACATAGGATGGAAAATCCTTGGCATCCTTGTCACAGTTTGCACTCTTGGCATTTGCTATCCATGGAGTTTTACTATGATTTACCGTTGGAAGATCGAGCATACGGTTATCGAAGGCCGGAGGCTGAAGTTTGACGGAACTGCGATCGGCCTATTCGGGAACTGGATAAAATGGTGGCTGCTATGCATTGTTACAATCGGTATTTATTCTTTCTGGCTCTTCATCGCGTTGGAGAAATGGAAAGTGAAGCATACATCTTTCAGATAAGATTCGCCCCGCCCGGCCAACAGGCTGAGCGGGGATTTTTTCATTCCTTTCCTTTACGAGACCTTGTGTCCTCAGCCCGATCGTCGTAGAATGCCATCCCTCAAAGGTCATCTGCGGCGTATTAATCAGACCGCCTACATCGGCGCTGCCGAACTCCGTCACAAACCATTTCGGCGCATCGATCTGTTTCGATACATCCTTAACGGCCATTGTGAGCGCGGTGACGGCGCTCGTCAATTCCTTCACCTGATTCTCCAGTGCGGCAAATGCCTTTTGCTCTGCTGCTGTCATCGGTTCGTCCTCCTTCCGTTCCTTGCGCGTCATGGAATGAAACATATTCGTCTGCACGATCTACGCCACACGACGGCGACGCTGCCGCTCGAGAATGAAACAGACTTGAAGACTATTCAGACTCGTCTGCGCCACCCCAATATTCTACGACCGCCGATCTATATGCGCGAGCTAAAACACGAACGAACATTCCCCACCAATCGAATCCATCCCGCTTTAATGAAAACAAAAAAATCCCCCGCCACACAAGGGATTTCATCTTCTGAAGTATGGTGCGGTCGAGAGGACTCGAACCTCCACGGTATTGCTACCGCCAGCCCCTCAAGCTGGTGCGTCTGCCATTCCGCCACGACCGCATATGGTGAGGATGTCGTCCGAGAAACTGGTGAGCCATGTAGGACTCGAACCTACGACACCCTGATTAAAAGTCAGGTGCTCTACCAACTGAGCTAATGGCTCTCGTGGTGACCCCTAGGGGATTCGAACCCCTGTTACCTCCGTGAAAGGGAGGTGTCTTAACCACTTGACCAAGGGGCCATCTTCGGCCATTTTTCACCGTGTTTCCATGATACCCGTTTCAGACGACAAATATGATTATATCTGAACCGATGAATGATGGCAAGCACTTTTTACAGACATTCGCACATTTTTTATTCAACTTTTGGACCGCTTTTTTTCGCAACGCTGCTCATGTTTCATCCGCCACCTTAACGCAATGCCATCGTCTTATTCCACTCAAGTTCACCCTTCCGTGGCTGGATAAGGAAGCGGCATCGTCTTATTTGCTCTAGAACGGTTGACCAGGCACCATTTTCGGAAAAATAACGCGATGCCATCGTCTTATTCCACCCAAGTTCACCCTACCGTGACTGGATAAGGAAGCGGCATCGTCTTATTTGCTCTAGAACGGTTGACCAGGCACCATTTTCGGAAAAATAACGCGATGTCATCGTCTTATTCCACCCAAGTTCACCCTTCCGTGACTGGATAAGGAAGCGGCATCGTCTTATTTGCTCTAGAACGGTTGACCAGGCACCATTTTCGGAAAAATAACGCGATGCCACCGTCTTATTCCACCCAAGTTCACCCTTCCGTGACTGGATAAGGAAGCGGCATCGTCTTATTTGCTCTAGAACGGTTGACCAGGCACCATTTTCGGAAAAATAACGCGATGCCACCGTCTTATGTCCCGGCTTTATTCAGATTCGAGCGCAGATAGCGTTATGCCGGCGTCTTATCTGTTCGCGCAAACCGCCATCCCCCCGCTTTCCGCCGCAGTTCCGTCTATTTCGTGGCGACTGCTCGTTGCCGCACAGTTGTTCTATAGACCCATGACCCCTATCCATCTTTGCCCCATCGCCCAGACCGTACGGACACAGAATCCGTTATCTGCTCCGCTGATGGCCACTTCGCCCCCTACGAATGGAGATAACGGATCGACCGTCCGGATCGACCGTCCGGATCGACTGCCAAATCAGGGGGGTTCGACAAAATAGGGTCGTCTGTCTCCGTATGCACAAGGTCATGCGGATGACAGGGGCCGACCACCTGCCGAAATATTCAAAAAGAGCCTGCAAGCGCCAGCCTGCAGACTCTTCCCAAGTCGTCTTATGAATTCCATGGTGGCGGGGAGAGAGGGATTCGAACCCTCGCACGCATGACACGTCTACTCCCTTAGCAGAGGAGCCCCTTATAGCCACTTGGGTATCTCCCCATGGCTCCCCGAACAGGACTCGAACCTGTGACAACTC
Source organism: Cohnella hongkongensis (assembly GCF_042654645.1). Lineage (NCBI taxonomy): Bacteria > Bacillati > Bacillota > Bacilli > Caryophanales > Paenibacillaceae > Cohnella > Cohnella hongkongensis. The sequence continues at coordinate 103,713 of NZ_JBHSEP010000002.1, forward strand.
GGTTAACAGCCGAGTGCTCTACCAACTGAGCTATCAGGGAAAGTTCAAAAGCGACAATTAATAATTTATCATGACCCTGGCATTAAGTCAAGTTCTTCAGAGAATTTTTTTGTGCCTTCTGCAGACGCCTCGGGTTGTTGAGGACGGAGGGCTCCTTTCTTCGAAAAAAGTTGACTTCACGCCCTTTTTCATGATATTTATTGATTAATAAATACGAGCAAAAAGGAGACGATGATCCGTTGAGCCCACATGAGGAAGTCGCCGCCAGCCGTAAAGAGCAGATCCTGATCAGCGCAGCAGCCTTGTTCGCTTCCCAGGGCTATTACAAAACAACGACCGCGCATGTCGCGGAAGCGGTAGGCGTCACCCAGCCTTACGTATTTCATTTCTTCAAATCGAAAGAACAGCTCTACCTCGCCGTACTGGAGAAAGCGTTCGACCGGATGATGTCCCAGTTTTTCTCCGTTAGCGCCCCGGCCGACCGGCTCAGCGAGGAGATGGGCAAGCAATTCGATCTGCTGCTTCGAACGCACCGCAATGAAATGCTGCTTCTCATGCAAAGCTTCACAACGCCGGAGCCGGCCGTCCGACAGTTTACGAAGGAGAAGTATTCGCTGATCTACGATCGCCTGGTGGATCGCTTCACCGCAGTCCGCGCTGCCGATCCGCAGTGGCAGGCCAGTCAATTTATCGCCTGCGGGCTGATCGGAACGCTTGCCGAAGTGTTGGAGCTTCCGAAGCTCGCTCCGTGGTGCGACTCCGAATAATCGGGGTTTTTCTTTCGCCGTTCATTTATTTATCAATAAATAAAAAGGAGAGGATCCCATTTCATGTTTACCGCCTCTAGAGTCCGTTTGTTAATCGTCACCTGCATTGCTCTGTTCATGGCCATGCTCGACAATCTCGTTATCGGCGTCGCCTTGCCCTCCATTCAGCAGGACTTGAACGCCTCCCTGTCCGATCTCGAATGGTTCATGAACGCTTATACGCTGGCTTTTGCCGTGCTGCTTATTCCCTTCAGCGTGCTGGGCGAATCGATCGGTAGGAAAAAGGTGTTTCTGGCCGGTGTCGTCGTATTCTCGCTCGGGTCGCTGCTGTGCGGATTGAGCGAGTCGTCGCTTGCGCTTATTCTGTCCCGGGCGCTGCAGGGAATCGGCGGAGCCGCCATCGTCCCGCTGAGCTTGACGCTCGTCAACACCGCCTTCCCGCCCCGGTACAGGCCGGCGGCCATCGGGCTGTGGTCCGGCATATCCGGACTGGGCCTCAGCGTCGGACCGCTTGTCGGAGGCCTGATCATGGAGGGCGCTCCCTGGCAGACGATATTCTTCGTTAACGTTCCGATCGGCGTGCTCGCCTTCTTATTCGGCTTAAAATGGCTCAGCGAGTCAAAGGGCGTCCGCAAGCCGCTCGATCCAGCGGGCGTGCTGCTGCTCGTGGCCGGGCTGTTCGGCTTAATCTTCGGAATGGAACGGGGGAACTCCGAGGGCTGGGGATCGCCGGTCGTCCTCGGTTCTCTGGCGGTCGGCGCGCTGCTGCTCGTTCTGTTCTATTTCTGGGAGAGGACACGGCGTAATCCGTTCGTTCGCTTCGAGCTGTTCCGCAGCCGCGCCTACTTCTTCTATACGTTCGCAGGCTTCTGGATGAATGCGGGCGTGTTCGGGGCGATCTTCCTGCTTACCTTGTTCCTGCAGCAGGCACAGGGCTTTACGCCGCTTCAGGCGGGCGTTCGGGAGATGGCGTGGACGACGATGACGATGATCGCAGCGCCGCTGGCCGGCATCGCGATCGCCCGTCTCGGCAACCGTAACGTGCTTCTCGCAGGGCTGCTGCTCCAGACTGCCGCACTGGCCTGGTTCGCTCTGCTGATCCGGGCAAGGGGCTTCGAATTCCCGTTTCTCGAGATGCTGGGCCCGATGATGCTTGCCGGCACCGGGATGGGGCTTAGCTTTACGCCGCTGTCCCACGGCCTGATCTCTTCGGCGCCGGAGGATGCCGCAGGCGAAGCCAGCGGCGTCGGGAACGCCACCAGAGAGCTCGGAGGCGTATTCGGCATCGCGATCGGCGGGCTGATCTTCCGGGCCGGACCGGCTATCCGCACGCCGCAGGACTTCGCCGACCATATCGTGCCCAGCCTCGGCGCCGGCTCCCTCATGATGGCGCTCGCTCTGGCGGGCATCGCGCTGTTCGTGCGCGGCCAGACGAGGGTTAACGCCGCTCCCGGAGCCGCCCAAGCCTAAACGGCTTACGCCGTCCTTGGGGCCAGCGGGATAACGTTTATATCGGAGGGGATTCAAGGAAGGATAGCGAATTTGATCCTTTCTGAATCACGAACCGAAGCCTTCGGCCTGCTAGTCTGCCGAGCGCCGCTCGTCCGGCGCGGGAGCGGCCTCCAGCAGCTTGAGCTTCCCCTTGCACCTTCCGCAGACGTATTTCCGTGGGTCCGTGCGGCGCTTTCGGGGATAGCTCATGCCGCAGTCGCGGCACAGCAGCCAATATTTGACCGGAAGCTGACGCCTAGCCGCTCCGGGCAGAGGCCGGCAGTGCCGTGTGGCGCCCACCTTGGCCAGCAGCTCTTTGAAGTCCGCATCGCGATGCTGGAATCCTTTGCGCTGCAAATGCAAATGATAATGGCAAAGCTCGTGCTTAATAATCGCTTCCGTCTCCTCGACGCCGAACGCTTCAAGCTGATGCGGACTGATTTCGATATCGTGGCTTTTCGTAAAATAACGGCCGCCAGTGGCGCGCAGCCGCGAGTTAAAAGTTGCCTTATGCCGGAACGGCCGGTCGAAATAGGCCAGCGACACCCGTTCGACCCATCTCTGCAGCTCTTGATCGTTCATCCTGCGTTTATCCCTCCCCGGCCTGCCGTCGGACCTTCGCCGACAGGCTCGACCTACTTGAATTGTAGCCCTGAGTTGGGCTACACTGTCAAGTAGAAATGGCCGAGGGGAGACCGCGTTACATGCCTGATATGTCATACGTTCTGCTGCAGCACGAGCATGGCAGCCTCGATTTCGTCGAGATGCCGGCATCCCACGCTTATCAATTAAGCGCCTTGAATCTTCGTCTTCATAAAGAACTGAGCAAGCTGACGGCCGACAACGTGCCGAAGCTGCCGAAAGCGATCGCCGAATTCCGCTCCCTGGAGCTGCTGGACGAGAAGCGGGCGCCGATCGGCGGCCTGCATTACGTGAACGAATTGGAGCGGACGTTCGCCTCCATCCGCGAGGACTCCTATCCGCTGATCGCGCTTCTGACCGAGATTCGCGCTCTGCAAGCTCAATTGGAGCAGTGGTACGAGGAAGAAGAGTTGCTCTGACGCGTAAATCCGGTTCGGACCTGCACGGTCATCCGCCCAATCCCATATGCTAGGAATACAGCATGAGATGGGAGGAGGACGATTTCGATGCCTCAATGGCTTTGCAACCAGCTGATGTCCGCGTTTCACAAGAAAGACCGCAGGCAGATTCGCCTGCTGAACGACTGCTGGTTTTATTACCGGGGCAAACCCGACAAAACCAAGGAAGCGAAAGATTCCGCAGGCTCCACCCCTTGAACGCGCAGAAAAAAAGGATCCTCCGCAGCCGCTTTCCGGCCGCAACGGAGAGATCCTTTTTGGTTTTTCATTAGAAATCGAAAACGTTGTATCTGACGACTTCGTCCGCCGCAAGCCGAACGGACGGGTGGCCTTCCTGCGCGGCTTTGCCGATGGCGATCAGCATAATCGGCACGTAGCGTTCCCCGATTCCGAACGCTTCCACGAACTTCTCCGCATCGTACCCGCCCATAGGAACCGTGTCGTAGCCTCTCGCCTTGGCCGACAGCATCAGCTGCATGGACACAAGCCCGCCGTCGATGTAGACGATTTTGCGGGCGGTTTCCGGCGGCAGGCTGCTGTACACTCTCGTGGTTTTGGCGATAAACGCGTCCTTCGTCGCCTCCGGCATATATCCGGCTTCGTAGGCGCGATTGTAGATCGTATCGGCCAGCTTGTAGCTCTCCACGTCTCCGAGCACCGCGATGACGGCGGAAGCGTCCTTGACCTGCTGCTGGTTGTTCGCGATCGGCAGAAGCTTCTCCTTCAGCTCCTGCGAGTCGATGACGAGAAACCGCCAAGGCTGGAGATTGGAAGAGGACGGAGCCCGAAGCGCTTCTTCGAACAGCTCAGTCAGCTCTTCTCTGGAAATCTTGAACGACGGATCGTATTGCCGCACCGAACGACGACCCCGGACGACATCGGTATAGCTTGGCGAAGAGGTTTGCACCGCTTGCGTGGTTGACATGGCTATTCCTCCATTTCAAAAAACGATTAATTGTGCGAATAACAGCACAGTTATAAATTCAAAACGTTCTCCTATGTCATGCTGTAGCTTTTGAAAATAACTGCGCTCCTATTCGACTCGCCTTTGTTCGTCTTCCTAACTGTTTCATTTCATGCACAGTATATTCCTCTTTCTATTTGTTGTCAATATCCCTCGGCCTCGCCTTCCGGTCTTCCGTAGATCCGCATAGAAAAACGCCCCGCAGCCCGGTCGCGGCGACCGGTGCGAGGCGTGTAGACGCGAGATATCGCGCATTCGGATGCGCGGTTGATGCCGGCTGCAACCTTGCGAGGCGTATATACGCGAGAGTAAGGCGTATGGGGCAATCGGATCAGGAGCCCCACAAGGCCAGTCGTTCGTTGAGAAGCTCCTGGCGCAGCTGTTCGGCCTTCTCCACGCCTGCGGCTTCGATTTCCTTCATATATTTGTCCCATAGCGCGTCGAACTGATCCGGTTTGGCCAGAATCGCTTCGGGAATCCGTTTCCACGTAATGTTCTTGAGCTTTTCCTCCAGGACGACGAGATCGCTCTCGCTCGGAATCGGAATATTCCAGAGCGCGCCCCACGGCTTTATTTTGAACTCTTCCTCCTTCGGGAACAGGTCCTTCCAGATCGTGGCTCCGTAGGCGGCAAGAACTTCCTTCTCCACATCGCTGTAGTCGTTGATCAGCTGCTCCGGGAATCTTGTCGTATAGTAGTTCCCCGACGGATCTTGAACGCCGTCGCCGTAGTGGGCGCTGAGCAGAACATAGTTGCCGATTCCAGACTCTTTCTGGAAGTTGATCGCGTCGTTCACCTTGCGGTCGTTGACCTCGTCCGGAATGACGCGTTTGCCGTTCTCGACGTTGTAGTGCTTGCCTTCGATGCCCCAGTTTACGAGCACTTGGCCTTCGTCGGAGGCGAGGTAATCCAGAAACTTGATCGTACGAACCGGATCCGGGTTGTCGACCGAGATCGCGACGCCAGAGCCCCCCGTGAAGCCCGTCGGCCAGAACGCCGTATGCTTATACTCCTCCGTTAGCGTGACCGGATAATGGCCGTACGCCTGGTCGAACTTGCCTTCGGCCTTCAGCGCTTTTTGACCGTCGTCGAAGCTCCATTTCTGATCGATCAGGCCGAGCACGCGCCCTGTTGCGATCTTCGCCTTGTATTGGTCGTATTTCTGCACGAAAGACTCTCTGTCGAGCAGCCCTTCGGCATTCATATGGTTCAACCAGCGGAAGTACTCCTTCTCGACCGGCCGACGGAAATGGTACGTCACCTCGTGCGTATCGATATCCACGTAATATTCTCCATCGTCGGAGCCGCCGGTAACCGCGAACGCCGGGTTCGTGACGCCGATATACATCCGCCAGTCTTCGGCGATCAGCGACAGGCCAATATTCGGATTGCCATTCTCGTCCTTCGGGTATTTTTCCAGATAGGCTTTGATGGCGTTTTCAAAATCCTTAACCGTACGGATCTTCGGATACCCGAGCTCCTTGACGACGCGGTGCTGCAGCTGAAAACCTCCGCCGGCTTCAAAATATTGTTGATTGATGCCGTCATAAGACGGAATGACATAGATCGCCTGATCCGCTTCGCTGTATTTCAAGCGGTTCATCTGGCCTTCGAACAGCTTCTTAAGGTTCGGCGCATGCTGCTCGATCAGATCGGTCAGATCGAGGACGGCTCCCGCGTCGACGAATTTGCTGATGCTCGTCTTGGCGCTGATGAGATCGGGATAGTCGCCGCTGGAGGCGATGAGCGCGGACTTCTGCACGGCGTCGCCGACGGCGAACTCCGCATTCAGCGTAATTCCCGTCTTCTCCGTAAGCGCCTTGCCGATGTCGTCCTGCATGTTCGCCCAGTTCGGATTGACGTCCTCGCTATAGTAGGTTAGCGTAAGGGGCTCGAGCGCTTCCTGAGACGGCGAAGCGGTCGTCGTGCTCGAACTCGACGCGCTTGGGGACGCGCTTGGGCTGGACGAGCCGCTGTCGTTGTTGCCGCAGGCGGCCAGCAGGCCGGCAATCAGCGCGGCGCTAAGCGCCAGACTCGGCCATTTTCTCTTTGTTGCCATGTTATACCCTCCTCCATAATGTACGACTGATATATGCGTATAACGGGCAAGCCCGCTGATACCGGTTGCCATCCCGGCTTCGGGTAAGGAGTCGCCCCAGGCGATCAGCCTTTGACCGAGCCGAGCGTCAAGCCTTTGACGAAGTATCGCTGCAGGAACGGATAGACGAGCAGGATCGGCACCGAGACGAAGATCGTAATCGCCATCTTCACGGAGTCCGGGGAGACGGTCGTCATGTTTTGCTGTATCTGCTGCGACCGATAGTCTCCTGAATTGTTCGTCGTGCTCTGGAGCACTTTGACTAGCTCGTACTGCAGAGTCGTCAAGTGCTCGCTCGAGCCGTTGTACAGATAAGTGTCGAACCAGGCGTTCCATTGGGCAACCGCCAGGAACAGGCCGATCGTCGCCAGAGCCGGCTTCGTCATCGGAAGGATAATTCGCCAATAGATCGTAAAGTCGTTGGCGCCGTCCATTTTCGCCGATTCCTGCACCTCGTACGGAATGCCGTCCATAAAGGAGCGGACGACGAATACGTTAAACGCGCTGACGATGCCGGGGAGAACGTACACGGCGAACGTGTTCATCATGTTCAGATCCTTGATCAGGATGTAGAACGGGATCAGCCCGGCGGTGACGTACATCGTAACGGCCAGATAGGCGGACACGAATCTGCGACCCTGAAAATCCCGCCTCGCCAGCGTATACGCAATCATCGAGGCGCTGATCAGCCCCAGAACGGTGCCCACGACGGTGCGCAGCAGCGAATTGCGGAAGCCGGTCGACAGCGTGTCGTACGTGAAGATCGCTTTATAGTTTTCCAGCGTGAACGAGCGCGGGAAGATCGTAATCCCGCCGCGCACGCTGTCCGTGGAATCGTTCAGCGAGATGGCCAGCACGTTGAGGAAAGGATACAGCGTAACGATGGACGTGACGATCAGAATCGCGTAGATGAGAACGTCGACGGCCCGGTCGGACCAGGGGGCGCCTCTGCGAATAGTGCGAGCCGACATGCGGTACCCCTCCTAAAATACGCTTTCTTTCGTAAATCTCTTGAATAGCCCGTTCGCCGAGAACAGCAGAAAGACTGCGACGACCGAGTTAAACATATTGATCGCCGTCGCGAAAGAAATCCGGTTGATCTTGATGCCGTATTCCAATGCGTACAGATCGAGCACCTTCGAGTAATCGACGACGAGATTGTTCCCGAGCAGAAATTGCTTCTCGAACCCGATGTTGATCAAGTTGCCGATCGACAAAATCATCAGAATAATAATCGTCGGTCGGATGCCGGGCAGCGTAATATGCCACATCTGCCGCAGCCGGCTCGCGCCGTCGACCTTGGCCGCCTCATACAGCTCCGGCGCGATGCCGGCCATCGCCGCCAAGTAGATAATCGCGTTCCAGCCGGTCTCCTTCCAGACGTCGGACAGCGTGACGATGCCCCAGAAGTATTCTCCCTTCCCCAGCCACTGGACGGGCTCGCTCAGTACGCCGATCCCCATCAGGAAGTCGTTGACCGCGCCGTTGTCGGTGGACAGCATCTTCGAGACGATGCCGGCGACGACCGCCCAGGAGACGAAGTGGGGCAAATAAGAGATCGTCTGCGCCGTTCTCTTGAACGCCATATTCTTCACTTCGTTCAGAAGCAGCGCGAACAGAATCGGAATCGTGAATCCCGCAACCAGCGACATAAGGCTCATCGCAAGCGTATTGCGCATAACCAGGTAGAACGTCTCGTCCTGAAATAGCATCCGAAAATTGTCGAACCCGACCCAATCCCGCTCCCAGACCGAAAGCTTCGGATTGTACTTCTGGAACGCCATCAGCCATCCCCACAGAGGCAAGTACGTAAAGACGAACGCCCAGGCGACGAAGGGCAGCGACATCAAGTACAAGTACCGGTTCCGGAACGCGCGAAGGAGCGCTCCGCCCTTGCGGGGCTGCCCGAGCGCTCGGACGTCCGGACGATTTTCAGGCATCGCTTTCATGAGTTCCCCTCCCTGCTGTATAAATTCATCATAATGAAAACGCATTCTTCCTGATACAGGACGGATTCGTCGAATAATCATATGAAAATTAGAGGTCGGGAAAACGGCAAGCGGCCAAGCACAAACGGCATTCGCCGGCCTTAGCATCTGCGGGATCACGTTTATGTCGGAGGCGGTACGGATCAGGTTAGCGAATTTTATACTTTTGAATCATAAAGAGGCCGGCTCTCCGGTTCCGATAGCAACCGGCGAGTCGGCCTCGCCCCGATCGCCTCTCATTCCGCCGGACCGCAGCGGGAGTCGGAGGCGTTCTTGCGATAGGCGATAGGGGACATGCCTACGTATTTGCGAAATTTCGCATGAAAATAGTCGACGTTCGCATAGCCGACCTTCTCCGCGACCTGGTACACTTTCATGCCTTGGCGGAGCAGTTCCTTCGCTTTCTCGATTCTAACCTTGTCGAGATAAGTGTTGAACGGATCGCCCGTCACGTTCTTGAACAGCTTGCCGAGATACGAGCTGTTGTAGCCCAGCACCTCGGCCAGCGACTCCAGCTTCAGGTTCTCGGAGCTGTTGCGGCGAATCAGCTCGATCATTCGCTGCACCTGCTTGTCCGGACCGGCGCCCGCAACGCTTAGCTTCCCGGTCACCCGGGCGACGACGGAAACCAGCCGATCGATCAGCTGACCGTACCGATATTCCGCATAAAGCGATACCAGCTCGGAGTCGAACGATTGGACGAACTCGCGTAGCTCCGGACGGGACAGCGACAGCTTGGACAGAGCGGCCGACATCCGCGCGGCGAAGCCGGTCTTGATCTCCTGCTCGGGAGCGCCCGCGGCGAGCCAGATCGCGCCGAGCCGGCGCAGCGCGGCTTCGGCGACGTCGGCATTGGCGGCGTCGAGCGCAAGGAAGAGCTTCTCCTCCAGCTCGGTCGCGTCCGCTCCGTTCGCTTCGTCCTCTGCCGCGCCCCGCGGCAGCTCCGGGGCCGACGTGTACACCTCGCCTCCGGCGAACAGAAACCGGAGCTTCATCAGCTCGCGAGCCTTCTGGAACGACCGCTGCAGCTCTGTCGGATGCGCGACCGCCCCTCCCGATGCCGCGTCGAAGTCCGTTCCCGCCTCTTCGCATACGCCGGCGATCAGGCGATGGATTCGGCTCAGGGCGGACGGCCTGCCGGCCGAATCCTTGAGCAGAACGCCGATATACGGCTCCGCCGGGAATACCGTTCCCTCGCCCGCGCGGCCAAGCCGCTCGGCCAGCCGCCGCTTGGCCTGGGCGACGACCGCCGCGTCGAGCTCGTTGCGGCCGAGCAGCTTGATCAGCACGACTTCGTAGGAAGACCAGCTCAGACCGACAGCTTCGGGCGATACGCCGCTTTCCCCGGACAGCAGCTTCTCAATGGCGTCCTCCCGGCCCTCTGCCTTCGAAGTCTCCGTCCGATCCGCGTCCAGCGTCTCCCGGACGTGCTTTAAGTATTTGGCCAGCTCCTCTTCGTCGATCGGCTTAAGCAGATAGCCGTCCACCTTCAACTGCATCGCCGTGCGAGCGTATTCGAAGTCGGCATGGCCGCTGAGAATGAGGAAACGCGGGCAAGGCCGGAACCGCTCCTGCACGACGCGGAGCAGTTCCAGACCGTCCATGCCGGGCATGCGGATGTCCACGATCATCAGCCGCGGCTCCGCTTCGGGAAATCGGCGAAGCGCTTCCGCCGCGCCGGCAACCGCGTCCGCGACTAGGAAGCCGTGCGCCTCCCAATCGATAATCGTCCGAAGCCCTTCCCGAATCAACGGCTCGTCATCTACGATCATCACTCGATACATGCTCGGTTGCCCCTTTCATTGGAATGCTGAAGCTGACGCGCGTCCCCTTGTGCTCCTCGCTCTCGATCTCCAGACCGAATCCTTCCCCGTATGTCATGAGCAGCCTCTGCTGAATGTTGTGCAGCCCAATCCGATCCGTCTCCTGATTCGTGAGCGATCGAAGCACGGCCTCCCGCTTCTCGTCGGACATTCCGACGCCGTTGTCCTCCACGGTCACCCGCAGGTTGTCGCCTTCCCGGTACGCTCTGACGACGACCACGCCTCCCTCTACGTCTTTCTCCAGTCCGTGCACGACGGAATTTTCCACAAGCGGCTGAATCAGCAGAGGCAGCACGAGCGCCTTCTCCGCAGACGGATCGAGATAGAGCTCGTAGTCGAGCCGATCCTCGTGGCGGAATTTCTGAATTTCCAAATAACAGCGCAAAATGTCGAACTCCTCGGACAGAGGAATTTCCTTGCCCGTCAGCTCCAGGTTTTTCCGCATCAGTCTGCCGAGCATCTTCACCGTCTGGGAGATTTCCTTCTCTCCCTTCAGGTGCGCCTTCATCCGGATCGACTCCAGGGCGTTGTACAGAAAGTGCGGATTGATCTGGCTGGCCAGCATCTTCAGCTTGATCTCGTTCTGCTTGCGCTCCAGATTGCGGGTCAACTCGTGCGAGGATCGAACCTCGTCCATCAGCTCGCGGATGCTGCCGACCATTTGGTTGAACTGCCGCTTGATCTGGCCGATCTCGTCGCTGCCGTCCACAGTCAGCTCCGTGTTGAAGTTGCCCATCGAGACTTTGTTGATCTGCTTGCTGAACTTGAGCAGCCGGTTGGAGAGCACGGTGCAGATCGAATAGATCAGAATCAGCGCGACGACGAACACGACCACAATGATCTGGAACCCGATCGCGCTGATTCGGTTCGCCTCCTTCATAATGCTTTCCACGGGAAACACGGAGACGATCTGGAGCCCGGTATAGCTGTTGTCCGGCCGCAGCGTATCGACGATCACCTTGGCGCTCGTTCCGCCCGCAGCCAGCTCGTAATGGCCCGGCTCCAGCGCGGCGATCTGCTCGCCCCAATCCAGCTCGTGCAGCTGCCTTCCCTTCATGCCCGAGCGGTTGGAAGCGACGACGACTCCGCGTTCGTCGGCAATGGCCATCTCCGGCTCCTCCTGTCGCAGAATGCTGTCCAGCTCCTCCGTATTGACGTCGATCTGCAGCAGTCCGACCGTCTTTGTTTCCTGAAAGTAAACGCTTCGAACGAGGCTGAGCATGCTCGACGAGGAGCGGGAGTCGGTCGGAAAATAGTACCAGCCGATCCTTCCGGTCTGGCCGATCGCCGATTGATACCAGAACGAATGCCTCGTCTTGGCGTCGAGCGGCGTGAACTCCCAGTTATCGATCAGCGTCGGATTGTCCACATAGACTTTTACCCGGGTAATCTCCGAATTGAAATCGAGAAACAGCTTGAACTTCTGATAGCCCCAGTAGGCGTCCACCACCTGAAATACGTCTTTATAGCGCGTGGTCGCGACGTCCTCCAGATCGGAATCCAGCGAAAGCTGGCTGGAGAGCAGCATCGGCACGGACAGAACCTCCTGCACCCGGCTTTTCACGCGCTCCACCGTGCTTTCCGACTGTTCGGTCGCCCGCGTCAGGGCGGTCTGCCGGAACTCGTGCACGACGAAGAGGCCCACGATCATGAAGGGCAGAATGAAGAACAGCATATACGACCACACCATCTTGTTGCGCAGCTTCATGTCGTTAAAGCTTCTGGCGTACCGCCTCATCCCCGCTCCCCCTTTCATTACTAGTTATAGGCGAGCCTTCCTCTCAATGCAAGCGGTTTCCAGATGTTTATATGATTTTATGTCGAATGTTTCGGGTATTGCGGGTAGGTCCGGAATGCTAGAATGAACGAATGATAAAGGTAGGGGGACCTGCCCCCATGGAGGCGCTGCCATGTTCTCGCTAGACGTACCGTTCCGTCATCCCGATCTCCCGCTGGACGCCCGCGTCGAGGATCTCGTAAGCCGTCTGACGACGGAAGAGAAAATCGGCCTGATGTGCCAGTATCAGGACGCCGTTCCGCGTCTGGGCATTCCGCCGTACAAGCATGGCACGGAAGCTGCTCACGGAATCGCCTGGCTCGGAGAGGCGACCGTCTTCCCTCAGCCGTTCGGACTGGCCTGCACTTGGGACGAGGAGCTGATCCGCGAAGTCGGGCGCGTGATCGGCACCGAGGCTCGCGGCTTCTACGCGCGCAACCCCGCTCTGAACGGGCTGACGCTGTGGGCGCCGACGGTCGACCTGCTGCGCGACCCGCGCTGGGGCCGCACCGACGAGGGCTACGGCGAAGACCCGGTCCATGCCGGGAAAATGGCGGCGGCGCTCGTACGCGGCATACAGGGAGACCACCCTTTTTATTTGCGAGCCGTCGCCTCTCCGAAGCATTTTATCGGCAACAACAACGAGGCCGGACGGGGAGAGCGATCCGTCGACATCGATCCCCGCAATATGCGCGAGTCCTATCTGAAAGCGTTCGAAATCCCGTTCCGCGAAGGCGGAGCCCAGTCGATGATGACCTCCTACAACTCGATAAACGGTGTGCCGGCCAACCTGAATCCGGACATTAACGGCATCGTTCGGGAAGAATGGGGAATGGACGGCTTCGTCGTCAGCGACGCAGGGGACGTGCTCGGCACGGTCAACGATCACCGGTACATGCCCGACTACAAGCAGGCGGTCGCGGCGTCGATTCGCAGCGGCATCGACAGCATCACCGACGACAGCGAAGTCGTCCGGAAGGCGATTCGCGACGCGCTGAAGGATGGGCTGCTGCAGGAGAGCGATCTTGACGCCGCGCTTCGCCGCGTATTCCGGGTCAGAATGCGGCTCGGGGAGTTCGATCCCCCGGAGCGCAACCCTTACGCCTCGATCGGCGAATCGGCCATTCTCGCGCCGGAGCATCGCGCCGTGTCGCTGGAGGCCGCACGCAAAAACATCGTCCTGCTGAAAAACGAGGGCGCGCTTCCGCTTCGGACAGACTCGATCGGCCGCATAGCCGTCATCGGGCCGCTCGCCGACATCGTCTACCGCGACTGGTACAGCGGAACGCTGCCGTATGCGATCACGCCGCTGCAGGAGATCCGCGCCCGCTTGGGCGGCGGCGGAAGGGCAGAGCCGGTGGCGTTCGCCGAGGGGATTGACCGCGTGCGGCTGTCCGAAGGCGGCCGCTACGTGCGCATTCGCGAGGACGGCAGGCTGGCCGCCGACAGCCCGGCCGATCAGGCGGAGACGTTCGCCGCCACGGACTGGGGCTGGGGAGCCCATACGTTCGTCGCCGCCGGCACCGGGCGGTATCTGACGACCGACGACACTCATCTGACCGCCGATTCGAAGGAGATATTCGGCTGGTTCACGAAGGAGGCGTTCCTTATCGACCACCCTTCCGACGGGCGACGCTGGCGCCTGCGGACGTGGAACGGCGCTCCTGTCGGAGTCGGCAGCGGCGGCCTGTTGACCGTCGACCGCACCGAAGCGGAAGAGCGGTCGACGCTGGGCTCGCCGGAGGAGCACGGCTCGCCGAAGCCCGGACCGGCCGGCCGACAGCCGCTAAGGCCGGCGCTGTTCGATGCGGAGCTTGCGTCGGACGGACTGCAGGCAGCGAGGGCCGCCGCCCTCGGCTCGGAAGTCGCCGTCGTGTTCGTCGGCAACCACCCGCTCGTTAACGGCAAGGAAACGGTAGACCGGCCCGGACTGGAGCTGCCGGAGGCGCAGCGCAAGCTGATCCGCGCGACGGCCGAGGCCAATCCGAACACGATTGTCGTCCTCGTCGGAAGCTACCCGTTCGCCCTCGGCGAAATCGCCGGATTGGCGAAAGCCGTTCTGTATACCTCCCATGCCGGTCCGGAGCTGGGCCGCGCGATCGCCGACGTATTGTTCGGCGCCGTCTCTCCCGCCGGCCGGCTCAACATGACCTGGCACGGATCGGCCGAACAGCTCCCCGACATCATGGAGTACGATCTGATCCGCGGACGCCGCACCTACCGCTACTTCGAGGGCGAGCCTGAATTCCCGTTCGGGCACGGGCTGACGTATACGACGTTCCGTTATGCCGGGCTGCGTCTGGAGTCGGCAGTTTTGCGGGAAGGGGAATCGGTCGGCGTCGAAATCGAGGTGCGCAACGAAGGAACGAGCGACAGCGACGAGGTCGTCCAGCTCTACGGCTCGGCCCGTTCGTCTCGGGTCAAGCGGCCGATCCGCCAGCTGCTGGCGTTCAAGCGGGTGCGAATTCCGGCAGGGGAGACGGTAACCGTCGCCTTCCGCATCGAGGCGTCGGAGCTGGCGTTCTGGGACGTGACGAGGGAGCGCTGGTGCGTCGAGTCCGCGGCATGGACGCTGGCGGCCGGTCCCTCCTCGGCCGACCGCAGGCTGGAGACGACGCTCGAGGTCGTCGGAGAAGCCGTGCCTCCGCGAGACTTGACCCGGCGCACGCTTGCGGTCAACTTTGACGACTGCGCCGCCGCTGGCCTGGAAGAGTGCGCGGAGGGCGGAACCGCCGTGACCGCCCGAACCGGCGGCGCTCGGCTGCATTATGCGGACGCGGATTTTCCGCGCGGCGCAGCCGCCTTCGAGGCGCGCATCGCCGGCGGTCCGGAAGCCCGCATCGGGCTGCGGCTGGAAGCAGCGGACGGGACGGTCCTCTTCGAAGCGGACGTTACGGGTGTGCGCGAGACGGCGGAAGAGCCGGACCGACCGCGCTGGCGCACAGTATCGGTCGCCGTCCCGGCGCCCCCTGGACGCTTCGCCGTCACGATCGCGCTGAGCGAAGGAGCCGCCATCCGCTGGTTCCGTTTCGTCCCGTCGGCCTGATCGCGACTGAGGCCCGTTCGACGCGCCCCCGGAAACGCCGGATCAAGATTGTAAATGCCGGCCCTGCGCGCACGCAAGCATAAACGGCTTACGCCGTCCTTAGGATCGGCGGGATAACGTTTATGTCGGAGGTGATTCAGATAAGGATAACGAATTTTATACTTTCTGAATCACCAAGCCAAAACGCCTTCGGCGTCCTCCAGACGCAGCATCGCGTTTTTGTCGGAGGGGATTCAGATTAGGATAGCGAATTTGATCCTTTCTGAAGCACCAAGCATAACGGCTTACGCCGTCCTTGGGAACGGCGGGATAACGTTTATGTCGGAGACGATTTCAGATAGGGATTGCGAATTTGATCCTTTCTGAAGCCAAAAAAGGGGCATCCCCGCAGGGTGCCCCGACTTATTCCCGTTTTATCTGTCGCCCACACTTACGAAGCAGCCGGCCCGGCCGGCGATCTGTCCGATCGTATAGCCCTCCAGCACCTGCAATATGGCACGGTCCATCTCGCCCGTCACCTCGCGGAATACCGCGTTCATCTCCTGGCCGAAGGCATGATTGCCCGCGGTCTCCCGAATGCCCGAGCATAGAGGATCGGTAACCTGAAGAACCGAGAATACCTCGGCCAGCGTGATCGAATTCGGCTCTCTTCTCAGTCGATACCCGCCGTCCCGGCCTTCCCGGGTTTCCAGAATGCCGCCCTTCGCCAGAAGAGACAGAATGCGTCTTAACAACGTCGCCTCCGACTGCAGCATCTTGGCGAGCTCCGCGCTCGGACAGGTGCCGATGCCGTCTCGCGACAGAACGACAAGCGCCTGCAGCGCCAGCCCGAACCACTTGGGATGGTAGGATCCGACGCACTTCTCCGGATTCATGCAATCGCCTCCAATTGCTTGAATTGTACCGGAATGCTCGCTTCCGGGCAAGAGGCAAATTCAAGCCGTCCCCCTAAATCAAGCAAAAACGCCTTCGGCGTCCTCTAGACGCAGAATCGCGTTTTTGTCGGAGGTGATTCAGAGAAGGATAGCGAATTTTATCCTTTCTGAATCACGGAACCGGCCGTCCGGCCGGTCCTTTGGCTTAAGGCTGACGCATCGTCAAGCTGACGCGCCCCTTCTTCAGATCGACGCCGAGCACCCATACGGTGACCGTATCTCCGACGGCGACCGCTTCGGTCGGATGCTTGACGAATTTGTTGCTGATTTGGGAGATGTGCACAAGTCCGTCGTTCTTGATGCCGATGTCGACGAAAGCGCCGAAGTCGACGACGTTGCGCACCGTCCCCTTTAGCTCCATGCCCGGCTTCAGATCCTCGATATCGAGCACGTCCGTATGGAAGATCGGCGGCGGAAGCTCGTCCCGAGGATCTCTCCCCGGACGCTGCAGGCTGTCCACGATATCGCGCAGCGTCGGAATGCCGACGCCGAGCCGGGCGGCCGCGTCCTCCAGACGCAGATCCGCCAGCTTCGCCTTCAGCTTCTCCGTGCCGATATCCGTCCGCTCCAGGCCGAGATCGTCGAACAGCTTGCCGACGACGCCGTACGACTCGGGATGAATCGGCGTCCGGTCCAGCGGATTCGCTCCGTCCGAGATGCGCAGAAAACCCGCGCACTGCTCGAACGTTTTCGCGCCAAGCCGAGGCACCTTCTGAATCTGCGACCGGTCCGTAAACTTGCCCTTCTCCTCGCGCACCTTCACGATGTTGCGGGCCATCGTCGCGTTGATGCCCGATACGTAAGACAGCAGCGAGGGAGAGGCGGTGTTGACGTCCACGCCGACATGGTTCACCGCCGATTCGACGACTCCGGCCAGGCTCTCGTCCAGCCTCTTCTGCGTAACGTCGTGCTGGTACTGCCCGACGCCGATCGCTTTCGGCTCGATCTTGACCAGCTCAGCGAGCGGGTCCTGCAGCCGCCGGGCAATGGAGACGGCGCTGCGCTCCGACACGTCCAGATCCGGGAACTCCTCCGCAGCGAGCTTGGAAGCCGAATAGACGCTCGCCCCGGCCTCGTTCACGATCAAATACTGCAGCCCGCGCTCCGGCATCGCGCGAATGATCGCGGCGACGAACTGCTCCGTCTCGCGGGAGCCGGTGCCGTTGCCGATGACGATCAGCCCGATGCCGTATTGGTCGATCAGCCGGCGGAACACGGCCTCCGCTTCCGCTTTTTTGTTGTGCGGCGGCGTCGGATACGTCACCGCCACCTCCAGCAGCTTGCCCGTATCGTCGACGACGGCCAGCTTGCACCCGGTCCGATACGCCGGGTCGACGCCGAGCACGACTCTTCCTTTAACGGGAGGCTGCAGCAGCAGGTTGCGCAGATTTTCCGAGAAAATGCCGATGGCATGCTCCTCCGCCTTCTCCGTCAATTCGCCCCGCAGCTCCCGCTCGATCGAAGGCGCGATCAGCCGCTTGTAGGCGTCCTCCGCGGCTGCGGCCAGAACGTCTCCTGCCGCTGACGGGCCCCGAATCGTTCTGCGGTTGATCTCGCTGACGATCCGGTCGGCCGGCACGTCGATCGAGACGGACAGAAACTCTTCGCGCTCTCCCCGGTTTATGGCCAGCACGCGATGCGGAGGCAGTCGGCGGACCGGCTCGGTATATTGGTAATACATTTCGTAGACCGACTCCGCTTCCGGGTTCTTCGCCTTGCTGACGAGAACGCCCTGCTCCCAGGTGAATTTGCGCACCCAGCGCCGGATGCCGGCATCGTCGGCCAGCCCTTCCGCCACGATGTCCGATGCACCCTGAATCGCTTCCTCCGCAGTGCCTACGCCTTTGTCCGCATCTATGTACTTCGCCGCTTCGGCGAGCAGGTCGCCCTGCCTCGGCTGCGCGAGCAGCCACTGGGCGAGCGGCTCCAGGCCGCGCTCCTTGGCCACGCTCGCCCGCGTCTTGCGCTTCTGCCGATACGGACGGTAGAGATCCTCGACCTCCTGAAGCTTCGCCGCCTTCTCGATAGCCGCTTGCAGCTCCGAAGTCAGCTTGCCCTGCTCCTCGATCAGCCGGACGACCTCGCTCTTGCGGTCCTCCAGCCCTTTCAAATAGGTGCGCCGATCGTCGATCGCGCGCAGCTGCACCTCGTCGAGCTCGCCGGTCATTTCTTTGCGGTATCTGGCGATAAAAGGAATCGTATTCCCGTCGTCCAGCAAGGCGGCTACCGTCCTGACCTGGCCAAGCCCAAGTCCCAGCTCGCCGGCGATCTGCCGGATCATCCTCTCCTGCGCGTCTTGTACGGCGTTTTCATTCCCCACGCTCATGCTCGTGCCCCCCGTTACCTAATTGCATCCTTTTTATTATGTCGTTCCTCTCGCCAATAGGCAAGCACGACCAAAAGGGACGGTCTCGCAAGGTCAAGAAATGGGGGCGAGATCGTAAAAATCGCTTGATTGATCATGCAAAACGACCGGTCGGGATGCCTTATCGGCGCCTTATCCCTGACCGGCCGTTTTCGCTTGTTGACTCGCTTTCTCCCGCTATCGATCCGCCGGTTCCCGTTCTGCGGCTGCAAGGGTCTGGAACCGGCCGCCCTCGTTGCCTACTCGAAGCTGATCTGAACCTTCATCAGATCGGCCGCTTTCCCCGCCTCGAAGAAGGCCGGAACGTCCTCCAGTCGAATCACCTTGGAGACGAGAGGAGCGGTGTCGAAGCGTCCGGCGGCGATCCAATCCATCGCCGGCTTGAACGTATGGTTGACGGCCATCGATCCGACCAGCTTCCAGTCGTTATGGTAGATATCGAAAGGCCGAATTTGGATGGCGGCGTCCCGGGGAGCGACGCCGAACTGCAGATGCGTCCCCTTAGGCGCCAAATAGGAAAACTGCGACTCGATGACGGCCGGGATGCCGGTGGCGTCGACGACGGCGTCGAAGCCGCGATGCCGCTTGCGGTCGGCCAGCGCCGTTTCGAGCTCGCGGCTGAAGTAGGCGTGAGTCGCTCCGTTGCGCAAAGCCATGTCCAGCTTGCCCGGGTCGACGTCGACCACGGCAAGCTCCCCCGCCCCCGCATGGGACAGCGCCTGGATCAGCAGCTGTCCCATGCTTCCGGCTCCGAACAGCAGCACGCTCTGTCCGACCTTGAGCTCCAGCTGGTTCATGCCGTGCACGACGCACGCGATCGGCTCGATAAAGGCGCCCTCGGAGAACGACATGCCGTCCGGCATCGCGAACGCCGTCTCCTCCGGAATCCGCACGAATTCCGCCATCGCCCCGTTAACCGTGTCGCCCGTCGCCTGCCAGCGAACGCAATGATTGCCCCGCCCGCTCAGGCAGTAGTCGCATTTTCCGCAGAACAGGGAAGGATCGACGGCTACCCGGTCTCCCGGCCGAAAACGGGAGACGCCTTCCCCAACCTCGTGCACAGTCCCCGCGAACTCGTGCCCGGGGATGAGCGGATAAGCCGGCAGGAACGTCCCTTGGAAGATGTGCAGATCCGTGCCGCAGATACCGCAGGCCATCACGCGAACGGTCAGTTCGCCCGGGCCCGGCGCCGGATAAGGCACCTCCTTGACGACGGCTTGACGGGCCGCCTCCATCACCAGCGCTTTCATACCGATTCCTCCTCCCGATCGAAAATCACATGGGCTTTCGCTTTTTTCCTCGGTCCCTGCTTCAGCACCCAGTCGCGTGCCTCCTCCAGCGACAGCCGGTCGCCCAGCAGCAGCCCGGCGTCAACCGTTCCGGCCTGCAGCAGCGACAGCGCACGGTCGAGCGTCGACGGCCCGACATAGCTGGCGACGATGCGCAGCTCCTTGCGAAACATCGCTTCCGGCCTGAGCGGCACCTCGTCCTCCGGGT
Organism: Cohnella hongkongensis; assembly: GCF_042654645.1. Taxonomy (NCBI): domain Bacteria; kingdom Bacillati; phylum Bacillota; class Bacilli; order Caryophanales; family Paenibacillaceae; genus Cohnella; species Cohnella hongkongensis. The sequence continues at coordinate 123,564 of NZ_JBHSEP010000002.1, forward strand.
TCATTACGCCGTAAATCAGCAGCGTCCCCCCCGGCGCCAGAGCGTCGAAGGCCGGACCGAAAGCGGAGGGCGAGCCGGACGCTTCCACCGCCAGATCCACCTCCAGGCCGCTCCTCGCTTCGTCCTGCGTCATGACCGCCGTCGCTCCGGCCCGCATCGCCAGCCTGCGGTGATCCTCGTGATGGCTGACGCCGACGATATGCGATTGGCCAAGCGCCTTCAACAGCTGAATCATCATGATGCCGGCCGTGCCGAGCCCCCATACGGCAGCGCGTCCGCCCGGCTTCGCCTCCGCCCGGTCAAGGGCGTGAACGACGCATGACAGCGGCTCTCCCAATATCGCATGAACGGGAGAAAGCCCCTCGGGAAGCGGGGAGAGCAGCTCTGCCGGCACGCACGCGTACGGGGCCAGCCCGCCGTCGCGGGTGACGCCGACCGCCTGGGAGTTGGCGCACAGATGGGGCATGCCTGCGCGGCATCGCGCGCAGGAGCGGCAGGCCAGGTTCGGATCGACGCAGACCGCCGTCCCGACGGCCAGATTCGCCACGCCCGGTCCGACCTCGTCCACGAATCCGGCCAGCTCGTGCCCGAGCACGATGTCGGAGGCGCCGTTGTAGCTGCCGTCCGCAATATGCCGATCCGTGCCGCACAGTCCGGCGGCGGCCACCCGGATTCGCGCTTCGCCCGGCTTCGGAACGGGAATTGCCCGCTCCTCGACGCGTACGTCCCCCGGCTTCTTGTAGACCAGTGCTTTCATTTTCTCTCCTCCTGTTGACTTGAATGATCGGCCCCGGTTTGCCGCAACCGGCTCCGATACGACAGCAGCCCGGGCGCAAGGCGCCCGGACTGCTGCTCATGCGATCCGATCAAGCCGCCGGCTCGTGCATCCGGATGCGCTTACTCGTAAAGCGCGGCTTGAATTTCCTCGGTGTCGATGTTGGACTGGTCGTACCAGAAGAAGCCGGTGTCGATAATCGGCTCGATCTTCTCGCCCTTCACTGCGGCGACGGCCGCTTTAACCGTCTCGTACCCGATGCCGACCGGGTTTTGCGTGATCGCGCCGGCCATCTTGCCGGACTTGATCGCATCGATCTGCTGCTTGCCGGAGTCGAAGCCGATGACGGTAATCTTGCCTTCGAGTCCCAGTTCCGTCACGGCGTTGAATACGCCGATGGCGGAGCCTTCGTTGGAGCCGAAAATACCTTTCAGATTCGGATGAGCTTGAATGATCGCCTTCGCAAGGTCGGTCGACTTCAGATGGTCGCCGCCGCCGTACTGGATATCGACGATCTTGATGTTCGGGTGATTCGTCTCGATCTCATTCTTGAAGCCGTCGCGGCGATCGACGCCGGTGCGGCTCGTCTGGTCGTGGACGATCATGGCGATCTCGCCTTCGTCGCCGATCAGTTCAGCCATCTTCTTGGCGGCCAGTGCGGAAGCCGCCACGTTGTTCGTCGCCGCGGTCGTCACCGGGATCGTGCTTTCTACGCCCGAGTCGAAGGCGACGATCGGAATGCCGGCCGCTTGGGCTTGCTCCAGATACGGCACCGACGCCTGGCTGTCCAGCGCTGCGAAGCCGATTGCAGACGGCTTCTTATCGAGCGCGGCCTGCAGCATCTCAATCTGCTTGTCGACCTGCGCCTCCGTCTCCGGACCCTCGAACGTAATGTCTACGCCCAGCTCCGTCGCCGCTTTCTCGGCGCCCGCTTTAACCGCTTGCCAGAATTGGTGCTGGAAGCCTTTGGAGACGATCGGAATATACAGCTTGCCGGCGCTTTCCGCAGGAGCGCTGCTGCCGGGATTCGACGCCGCCGGCTCACCGCCCGACTCCTTCTTGCCGCCGCAAGCGCTCAACGTGAGAGCGACAAGCAATGTCGTTACGAGAAGCATGGTCCATTTTTTCATAACCGAAGTTCTCCCCTTTTTCTTCATATGATGGTTGTATGGAAACTCCGGGCCGGAGCCGCGGAGAACCTACCGATTTGAAAGCCCGCTTGCGGTTTATTTTTTCCGCCTGCGAAGCATATCCGTGTAGACGGCCAGCAGGATGACCAAGCCGACGACGACGGTCTGCCACTCCTGGGGCACGGACAAAATTCGCAAGCCGTTCGTGAGCACGCTCATGATCAGCGCGCCGATGACCGTGCCGACGATCGTTCCTTTGCCGCCGCTCAGCGAGGTGCCGCCGATGACGACCGCCGCAATCGCTTCGAGCTCATAGCCCGCTCCGAGCGCCGGTTGGGCGGAGTTGAGGCGGGATGCGATGAGAACGCCCGCAAGTCCGGTGAACAAGCCTGTAATCGTGTAGATGACGATTTTCCAGAAGTTCACGTTGACGCCGGACAGCCGCGTCGCTTCCTCGTTGCTTCCCAGCGCGAAATTGTAACGGCCGATGATGGTGCGGGACAGGATGATTCCCGCGACAATCGCCGCTCCGAAGAAGATCAGCACCGCGTTCGGAATCGTGAAGCCGGGAATCAGGTCGCCGAGCAGCGAGCCCTGCGCGATTTTGCGGAACCCCGGATCTTCGTTGAAGTAGATCGGCTTCGTTCCGGAGATGACCAGCGCCAGCCCCTTGGCGATCATCATGACCGCCAGCGTCGCGATAAAAGGCATGATCTTCAGCTTCGCCACGAGCGTCCCGGATAGGAAGCCGCACAGCGCTCCGGTCAGAACGCCGCCCAGCACGCCCAGCCATACGGGGAAGCCCCAGAAGGTAATGAATACGCCCGTCATAACGGCGCTAAGCGTCATCACGGTGCCGACGGACAGATCGATGCCTCCGGTAATGATGACGAAGGTCGAACCGAGCGCCAGGACGCCGATGACCGCCGTAGAGAGGAGAATGCCGACGATGTTGGAAAATTGAAAGAAGTTTTCGGATGCGAACGAAAAGACTAGAATCAGAACGATGAGACTCGTAAAAGCCAGCAGCTGCTGCAGCATGCCCGAGCCCAGTTTAAGCGTTTTTTTGGCTTCTGCGGGTTGCATAGGAAGCTCTCCCCCTTCTCTTGCTTGAATCAGGCCAATCTCGCGGTGGCCAGGCTCATGATGTTCTCCTGCGTCGCGTCCTCGCGGGCCAGCTCGCCGGTAATGCGCCCCTCGCACATGACGACGATGCGATGGCTCATTCGCAAAATCTCCGGAAGCTCGGACGAGATCATGATGATCGCTTTTCCTTGCTCGGCCAGCTCTTCGAGCAGCTTGTAGATTTCGCTTTTGGCGCCCACGTCGATGCCCCTGGTCGGTTCGTCGAAGATGAGGATGTCGCAATCGCGGGTCAGCCATTTGCCGATGACGACCTTCTGCTGATTGCCGCCGGACAGAAATTTGACTTCCTGATCGATGCTCGGCGTTTTGACCTTCAGCTTATCGACCGCCGACTTCGCGACTTCGACGATCTCTCCGGACTTCATCCAGCCTCCGAGACGAGTGAAGCGATGCAGGTTGGCGATCGCGACGTTCGACTTCACGTCCATGTCGACGAGCAGTCCGAACCTCTTGCGGTCCTCGGACAGGTAGCCGATCCCGCTGCGAACCGCATCGTGCGGGCTTTGAATGCGGGTCTTGCGTCCGTGGACGTACACCTCGCCCGAGTCGATCGGGTCCGCCCCGAAGATCGCCCTGGCCAGCTCGGTCCTTCCCGCGCCGACCAAGCCGGCGAACCCGAGAATCTCGCCCTTGCGAACCGCGAAACTGATGTCTTTCAGCGCTTGGCCCCGATTCAGCCGCTTCACCTCGAGAGCGGTCTCTCCCAACGCCGCCGACTGAGGGCGGGACTCCAGATAGACCGTGCGTCCGACCATCATCGCGATGATGCGGTCGATCGTCACCTCGTCCGTCCGAACCGTGTCGATATACGCGCCGTCGCGCATGACCGTCACGCGGTCGGTAATCCGCTTGATCTCGTCCATTCGATGGGAGATGTAGACGATTCCGACGCCGCTTGCCTTCAGTTCCTCGATGATGCGAAACAGATCGGCGATCTCGCTGTCGCTGAGCGCCGCTGTCGGCTCGTCCATGACGAGCACCTTGGCGTTGAACGAAAGCGCCTTGGCGATTTCCACCATCTGCTGCTTCGCCACCGTCAAATCCGCAACCGGAGTTTCCGGTTCCAGATTCAGGTTGATTTTGCTCAGCAGCGCGCGAACCTGCTCGTTCAGCTTCTTCTCGTCGATAAACAGCGGAAAGCCTTTGATTCTCGGCTCCCGGCCGATATAAATGTTCTGCGCCACCGTCAGATCGGGCGCCAAATTCAGCTCCTGATGGATGATGCTGATGCCGGCGTCCTGAGCCGCCTTGGTGCTGGCGAACGCCACTTCCTTTCCCAAGTAGCGGACGGTTCCGGCGTCCTTCGAATAGACCCCGGTAAGCACCTTCATCAGCGTCGACTTTCCGGCGCCGTTCTCTCCCATCAGCGCATGCACCTCGCCGGCCAGCAGCTCGAATCGGGCCTGCTGCAGCGCCTGCACGCCCGGGAACGCCTTATCGATTCCCTCCATGCGGATGACTGGTTCGCTCATCGTCTCACCCCTTTGCCTCCTTGCGGCGGCTTTGATGTCTACCCGAATTGTAATTTGAAACGTTTTCAGGAGAAATAGAATAATCTCTTGGTATGGTTGAAAAATCTCTGATGTTCGGTAAAGGAGATTTTCAACCCCGCCGCCTCGGCCGGACGGCGGCTCGCAGCCGCAGCAAAAAACCGTTCCCCGGACTTGCGTCGGCCGGGCGCCGACGCGGTTCGAAGAACGGTTGGGCAAAACTCTTGTTCAGTTAAACGGGAAGACGAGCTGCTGGTTCTCTTCCTCGTACATGTTCGCTTTCGTAATGACAATCGAGCCGGTGTCGATGGATGCCGGCACCTTCCGGCCGGCCAGCAGGTCGACCGCCGTTTTGATGCCGAGATAGCCCATGTTGAAGGGACGCTGGACGACGGCGGCCTGAATGACGCCCTCCTCCAGCAGGCGAACTTCGTCGATCGAGCTGTCGAAGCCGACCAGCATCACCTCGCCGCCCCGCCCCATATCCTTAATCGCCCGCCCCGCTCCTACGGAGGACGGTTCGTTCAAGCCGACCACGCCTTTCAGATCGGGATATTCGCTCAGCAGCTTCTTCGTCGTTTCGTAGGCGATCTGCTCGTCCCCGTTGCTGTAATACGTCCCGACGATCTCGAAGCGGCCTTCCGCCTCCAGCACCTCCCGGACGCCTCGCTCCCGTTCGATCTGCGTCGCCGTCTCCTTCACGTAGCTGATCACGGCGACGCGGGCGCTGCCCTCCAGCAGTTCGGCCAATTTTCGCCCCGCCTTTTTTCCGGCTTCGACGTTATCCGTTGCGATAAAGCTTTTCGGAATTCGGCTGTTCACCCCCGAGTCGATCGTAATGAGGGGAATGCCCGCCTTGTCGATCTCCTCGACCAGCGGAACCAGCCGGTTGTAATCGGCGGCCGCCATCAGAACGACGTCCGGCTTCTGCTGCACGACCTGATGCAGCATGTCGATCTGAACGTCGATATCCGTCTCCCGCTGCGGGCCGACGACGCTGGCGTTCACGCCGAACTCCTTGGCGGCGGCATGGACGCCTTCGGTCAGCACCCCCCAGAACTCCATCTCCTTGGACACCGACTTGATGACGACGGTGACGTTGGGCGTCTTCGCGTCTCCGTCGCCTCTCAGCTCGGCGAGGCCGAAGCTTCCCGCCAGCGTCACGGCGATCACCGCAAGGACGAACGTCAGCAGCCTCTTCGTATCGCTTCGTCTGGCCATTACGCATCCCCCTCCTTTCCGGGCGGCTCCGCGACCGGCTTGTCGACGATCGGCAGCGTCACCGTCACCGTCGTTCCTTCGTCCGGCGCGCTCTCAATCGACAGTCCGTACGACTTGCCGAAATACAGACGAATGCGCTCATGAACGTTCGACAGCCCGACGCCCTTGCCTTGCTCCCGGCTGGCGAGCGGAGACAGCAGCGACTTGCGGGTCGCTTCGTCCATGCCTACCCCGTTGTCGCTGACCCGCAGCACGATCGTCTCTCCCAGCCTCTCGCCCGTAATCCGGATCGTGCCCGTGCCGTACTTGTTCTTGATGCCGTGGTAGATGGCGTTCTCGACGAGCGGCTGCAGCAGCACCTTCAAGGTCAGGCTGCTCTTGATCGCATCGTCGACTTCGATGCGAAAATCGAGCTTGTCCCGGTAGCGCATCTTCTGAATCGTCAAGTAGTTGCTAATATGCTCGATTTCGTTGCGGATAGGCACCAGCTCCGAGCCCTTGCTGATCGAAGCCCGGAACAGCCGGGCCAGCGCCGACGTCATGCGGACGACCTCGGCCGACTTCTGGTTCTCGGCCATCCAGACGATCGAATCGAGCGTATTGTACAGAAAATGCGGATTGATCTGCGCCTGAAGCGCGTTCAGCTCGCTCTTCCGCTTGAACTCCTGCTCCTTGACCACCTGGGCCATCAGCTCTCGAATGCGCACAACCATCAGGTTAAAGGCGCGGGCCAGCATGCCGATCTCCCGCGTCGAGTCGAGCGGCACCTGAATATCGAAGTTGCCCTTCTCGACTTCGCTCATATGCCGCTGCATCTGATGGATCGGACGGGTCAGGTTGCGAGACAGAAGGAAGGAAATGAGCAGCGCCACGATCAGACTGATTCCCCCGAGCATGAAGAACGACGTCTGCATCCGCCCCTGATTGTTGACCAGCTCGCTGACATACGATACGCCGACGATCTTCCAGCCGAACCCGGAATCCTGCACGGTGTAGATGCGGCTCTGCCCGCCTTCGTCCGTAATGAAGCTGCCGTTCCCGAGTGCCAGCGCCTCATCGATCTTCTCCGTCTTCAGATTGCTGTACAGCAGCTGCTGCTGCGGATGATAGACGACGCGTCCGCTCTCGTCGATAATGTAGACGTACCCGCGCTTGCCCAGCTCGATTCCGTTCAGAATGTCGTTGATGACGTTAAAGTTGAGATCGACCAGCAGCACGCCGAGCCCCCGCTTGTTGTCCACGCTGCGGACCTCCCGGCTGAGAGAGACGACCCACTTGTAATCCTCCTTGAATACGGGCTGGACGTGCGACGAGGAGATGAACACCCTGCCCTGTCCTTCCTTCGCTTCGCGATACCAGCTCTGATCCGGAACGCTGACGTAGGGATTCAGGTTCCCGCTGCCTCCGTCGGAGACGAATCGCCCGTTGTAGCCGAATACGCCGATGGAGGCGATATCCTTTCTCGAGAGCATGATCGTCTTCAGAAAATCCGCCACCGACTCGTCGTCGCTGTCCCCGCTCAGGTAGCCGCTCACTCCGCGATGGTTAAGCGCGAGCAGCGAAATATTTTCCATATTGTTGACGTAAGACTGGATGTTGCTGCTCACCTGCTTGATCAGCTCGGCCGTAAAGTCCTGCGCAGTCCGCTGGACGGCCGAGGCGGACAAGCCGTAGGAGATGAAGCCCATGACGACCGTCAAAATGACGATCAGAAAGGCAAGCGCAGCGGCGATATTCGATTGAATCGTCCGGAACCGAAACAGGTTCATACGTTTCTCTCCCGTTCCGCCGCCGCCCTCTGACGGTATTCGGTCGGCGTGTCCCCGGTCGCTTTCTTGAAGAGCACGCTGAAATAGTGGGGATCGGCGTATCCGACCTCGGAGGCGATTTCGTAGCTTTTCATATCGGTGGTCGCCAGCAGCTCCTTCGCCTTCTCGACCCGCTGCGAGGTCAAATATTCGACGAACGTTTTCCCCGTCCTCGCCTTGAACATCGCGCTGAAGTAGCTGTTGCTCATATGGACGATCTCGCATACCGTCTTCAAGCTCAGGCTCGGATCCGGGAAGTGCTCCCGAATATACGCTTCGGCCTTCGCCATCAAGTTGCGAGTCATGTCGCTCCGCTTCTCGGCCAGCAGCCGGATGGAATTCTCGCACAGCTCCTTAAGCCAGCGCTCGATCTCGTCGAGCGTCTTGAAGCGGTAAACCTCGGTGATCGGGTTGACGGCGTCCCCGAACGGATCGCCGCCGCCCGACTCTTCCAGCGCATGGAGCAGGGAGACGATCAGCTTCTGGATGCGGATATAGACCTGCTCGATGGAAGGGGTCGCCTGCTTCAGCTCCTCTACGATCGCCTTTATCGCCTGCTCCGTCTCCTCCCGGGAGCCGGTCTTGACGCCGACGACCAGCCTCTTCTCCCAGTCCCCCGTCATCTCGGCCGAGCGATGGCGTCTTCCTTCGAGATCCGAAATGCTGATGACGCGGTTGGTCCCCAGCAGAATCCGGTAGTCGAGGGCGGCGACGGCGGAACGGTAGGATTGCCGCACGTCGGCCAGACCGGCGACGGGCAGCCCGATGCCGATCGTCACCGTGAAGCGCAAATAGGTCTCCACCGACCGGCGGATTTCCTCCGCCACCGCCTGAGCCCGATCGAACAGCCGATCGTCCGGGCCGCCGGACAGAATGCACACCGTCTTCTCTTCCCGGCTGCGGAAGACGGCCGATGCCGTCTCGCGGTCGGCGATCTCCTGCACGATATTGTGCAGCGCGAAGCGGAGAAGCTCGCGGTCGGCGTCCGGAGCAGCTCCGCCGAAGTGATCGGCATCGGCCGCCAGCACCACATACTCGGGTCCGGGAAGGTTCAGACCGAAGTAAGCCATCCGCTGCGTCATCTCGCCCAGTCCGATCGAAGTGCTGACCATCCGTTCCAGGAAGCGCTCCTTCAGCGCCGGCAGGCTTTCGCGGAGCTGCCGCTCCAGCCGGACGAGATTCTCGCGCCGATCCTTCGCCTCGTCCAGCTCCTGCTTCAGGCTCTCGAGAACGGCGATCAGCTCCGACGCTGTAATCGGTTTCAAGATGAAGTCCTTGACTTGCAGCTTCACTGCCTGCTGAGCGTAATCGAAGTCGTCGTAGCCGGTCAGGATGACGACCTTCGTCCACGGCATCCGCTCGGCCAGCTGCCGCGTCAGCTCCAGCCCGTCCATAAAAGGCATATTGATATCGGTCAGCACCACGTCGGGCTTGAGAAGCTCCGCCGCTTCGATCGCGTCCATTCCGTTCTCGCAATCGCCGACGCATTCGAAGCCGTGTTCATGCCAGGCGATGCGTTCCCGGATGCCTTCCCGGACACCCGCTTCGTCGTCCACTAGCATGATCTTGTACATGGCCGTCCCTCCTGATTTCGAGAAAATAGTTGCTGTTCCGCCTTGCGTCTACCCTCATTATGTCGAGGATTGCAGAGATAGGCAAGCTGAAAGACCTGCAGGCCGGCACGGCGCGGCAGGGCCAATATGGGAGACCGAGCCGCGCGGCGCGACTGTCGCCAGAATCGCAAATGGCGGTACAGGAGCCGCTTCCCTCCTGTCCGCCATCAGCGAAAGAACGCGAATATTCGATTGCGCCGGAAGCCGAAGCCGGCCGGCCCGCCGGCATTCGGACGGCGGCTTCCCGCCCGCCGAGCGTTGCTCAGAGTGCCCAGTTGCCCTTGCGGAAGACCGGCACGACCGAGCCGTCGGCCCGCACGCCGTCGATGTCCATGTTGGCGGAGCCGATCATGAAGTCGACGTGCACGATGCTCGAGTTCACGCCGGCCGCGGCCAGCTCCTCGGGCGTCATTTTCTTGCCGCCCTCCACGTTAAAGGCGTATCCGCTGCCGATCGCCAGATGGTTCGAGGCATTCTCGTCGAACAGCGTATTCAGAAACAGCACGTTCGACTGCGAGATCGGAGACTCGTGCGGAACGAGCGCCACTTCGCCCAGGTAGCGGGAGCCCTCGTCGGATTCGACGAGCTGCCGCAGATGCTCCTCCCCTTGCCGGGCCTCCACCGAGACGATGCGGCCGTTCTCGAACGCCAGCTTGAAGCCGTCGATCAGATTCCCTCCGTAGCTGAGCGGCTTCGTGCTGGAGACGTATCCGTTCACGCCCGTCTTCAGCGGCACGGTGAACACTTCCTCCGTCGGCATGTTCGCCATGAACGGCACGCCGTTCTCGTTAATGCTGCTGGCCGCCACCCACAGATGCTTCTCCGGGAGCTCGATCGTCAAGTCCGTGCCCGGAGCGCGATAGTGCAGCTTCGCAAACCGGTTCTCGTTCAGCCAATCGCTCTTCTTGTGCAGATTGGCGTTGTGCTCCTCCCAGGCCTTCACCGGATCGGCCGCGTTCAGACGCACCGACCGGAAGATCGCCTCCCACAGCAGATCGACCGCTTCCTGCTCCGAAGCGCTGTCCGGAAAAACCTTCGCCGCCCAATCCTTCGTCGCGGCAGCGACGACCGTCCAGCTTACTTTATCGGATTGGATCGCTCTTCTGAATTCGGTCAGCCCCTGGCCCGCCGCCTTCTGGTAATTGCCGATTCGCGCAGGATCGATCCCCTTCAGCAGATCCGGGTTCGGCGAGGAGAAGGAGATGAAGGCCGCTCTGCGTGCGACAAAGTCGTTTCTCTTGGCCGTCTCCCATTCGGGGAATCGGGTGAACACGTCGTCCGCCGCCTTCTCGTATTTCAGACGGGTCAGCGCTTCGTCCGACCAGTCCACATGAACGTTGCTCGCGCCGGCCTCATAGGCTTGGGCCGCTACGCGGCGCACCAGCTCGGCGATCTCGATCGAGCCGACGATGAATACCTCCTGCCCCTGCTGCACGTTCACCCCTACGCGAACGATCAGCTCCGCGTATTGATCCAATTGCTTTGCCCGATTCTCCATCTTCGTCACACTCCATCCTGTTCGGAAATACGATCACAAAAACGACAGGCGCCGTCCCGTCCTGACGAGCGGCCCTGTCCGGGTTTTCGTTTTAAAAGTCGATAAGGCCGACGCTGATCTGCAAGGCATCGTCCACCTTGTTCATCGTCTCGTCGTCCAGGTGCGTAATTTTATCCGTCAACCGCTGCTTGTCGATCGTTCGGATTTGTTCGAGCAGAATGACGGAATCCCGCTCCATGCCATGGGTTTTCGCTTCGATTTCAACGTGGGTCGGCAGCTTCGCCTTCTGGATTTGGGCCGTTATGGCCGCGATAATCACCGTCGGGCTGAACCGGTTCCCGATATCGTTCTGGATGATCAGAACCGGGCGCACTCCGCCCTGCTCCGAGCCGACGACGGGCGACAAATCCGCATAAAAAACATCCCCGCGTTTAACGATCAAAGTCTACACCCCGCTTACGAGGCGACCCAGTATGTTGTCCGCATCTTCTTCCGCGTAGAACGCTTCCGAAGCCATGTGAAGATTGATTTTAGCCATTTCCAAATACCCGCGCTGCATCGCGTCGCGTATCAACCGTTTTTTGCGATCGACCAGGTAATGCTTCATCGCCTGCCGAATGATCTCGCTGCGGTTGGTGTTTTCCTTGGCGACGACAAAATCGACTTCGCGCAGCAAATGATCCGGAAGACTGATCATAATGCGTTTCGTATTGTGTAAATTGGCCACCGAACGGACACCCCCAAAGATTTTCCAACAAGCACCCTAATTTCCAGTATGCATGAGTCTGGTAAGAATTATTCGAGATTGGAAGCCGACATTCCTGCCAAACCCGGCCAAAAATCGCATCCAATATTAACCAAGCAGCGGATTGACGGCCGCCGCGACGCTGCCGCCGCTCAGATATACTCTCGGAACCCGCGCGGCCAGCATGCAGACAAGCTCGTACGGGATCGTCCCCAGCTTATCCGCGACCTCCTCGGCGGTGATCGTCTGATCTCCCTGCCTGCCGATCAGCACGGCTTCCTCCCCCGGCTCGAACGGCGGCTCTCCCGGCTCGAATGCGTCGTCCAGCCGAACCATGCACTGATCCATACAGATCGTTCCGACGACCGACACTCTGCGGCCGCGTACGAGCGCCTCCGCCTTGCCGCTCAGCATTCGGCTGAAGCCGTCGGCATAGCCGATCGGCAGCGTGCCGATCGTCTCCCGTCCCCGGGTGAAATAGCGGGTTCCGTAGCTGATCCCCTCCCCGGCGGCCAGCTCCTTGACGTGCACGAGCGACGTCTTCAACGACAAGACCGGCTTCAGAGAGACGGCCTCCTTGTTCACTTCCTCGCTAGGGTACAAGCCGTACATGCTAATACCGAGCCGAAGCATGGCGCCCGTATGCTCGGGCAGATCGATACCCGCCGCGCTGTTGCCCGTATGGACGACGGCGACCGGCATGCCCGCCCGCCGCGCATACTCGGTGACGGCGGAGAAGCGCTCGACCTGCATCATCGAATACGCTTTATCCTTCTCGTCGGCGCGGGCGAAATGGGTGTAAAGCCCTTCCACCTTCACCTGGGACAGCGCGAATGCGCGTTCCAGAAAGGCTTCCGCTTCCCGTCCCGGAGGCAGGCCGAGCCGCCCCATGCCCGAATCGATCTTGACATGGATTTTCAGCTTGACGCCGGAAGCCGGTAGATGCTCTGCCGCATCCAGCATCTCCTGGCGATATAGCGTTAACGTAATGTCTTGCTCCCTGGCCTTGGAGTATCCCGAAGGCGGCGTATAGCCCAGCACCAGAATCGGCGCGGAAATCCCCGCCTCCCTAAGCTGCAAGGCTTCGTCCAGGAAAGCGACGCCCAAATAATCGACGCCCGACTCGACCGCTCTTCTGGCGATCTCCGCCGCCCCGTGACCGTAAGCGTTCGCCTTGACCGAGGCCAGCAGCTTCGTGCCGGGGGCCAGGAGCCGGCGGAACGCTCCGATGTTATGGTCGAGAGCGTCGAGGGAAATCTCGGCCACGGTCGGCCGATAATAACAGTCCACTGACCGTTCACCTACCCTGCTGCGCAAAAACTGCAATAAATCAATGTTACCGGGCGGATGAAGGACTGTCAACGCTATTCGGGCAGGCAACCTTTGCCATCCTGTTCCTCCGAACCTGGTGTCCGGCGCGTCGGATTAAAATCGGGCTGCCCGCGGTCATCTCTCGATCACCGGCGGCGCAGCCCGTCCTGCTCATGCTATTTGCCCGAAGAATCGACCATCGATTGCGCGATGCGCACCATATCCGGGTAAGTCAGGTCTTCGCTGCTCAGCCGGAATTCGATTCCGTCGTACGTCCAGGTCAGCGTGTTGACAGCGCCTCCGGTCAAGTGGCCGAGCGTGAAGCCCAGATCGAGCGACTCTCCCTCGCTCAAGGTAACGGCCTGAACCTTGGCCGGGCTCTGCGTAATCGTAAAGTCGTAGGTTCCCGTGTACCGCAGCATGTAGCCCGGCTTGTCGACCAGCTGCAGATCGATCTGGTCGAGCAATTCCACGCCGGCCGGCAGCGCTTCGATATCCGGCTCGATCAGCGAGAAGGAAGCGTCCTGCGTCGGCGAAGGCTCCCCTTCTCCTTCCGGATGCTCCGGATCGGTCATCGCGTCCGGAGCGTCGGTGGATTCCGGCGAAGCGGTCGCGTCGGGAGCCGCGCTTCCGTCCGGGGAGTCCGAGGCGCCCGGGCTCGGGCTGCCTTCCGTCGCGCCGTCCGAAGGCTTGGCGCTCGAATTCGGGGAGACGCCCATGTTCTTATCCATATCGAACGCGGACTTGTCGAACTTCTTGCCGAATTCGAACGAGTTGAAGATGACCTCGACCATCTTGTTGCCGTTGGCGTCCGAGACTTCGACGTGCTTGGGCGAGTAATCGTCCTGGGACAGCCATATTTTCTGCCGGGCGAACGAGCCGTTCTGATAGTTGCCGGCCATGACGTCGAACACGTAGCTGTCCTTGTCCGTGGCGAACTGCCTCGAGTTGTCCGTGATGATGCTGTGCGCCAGCGTCTGGTACAGGTACACCTGCCCCTGGTTGTTCGGCCAATCGCTCTGGAAGCGATAGCTCTTGTTCAGCTGCGGCGTAAGCACGAATACGCCGTCCTCGTTGCGGAGAACGATCTGCGTAATGTCCCGCTTCGCGTTCGTCAGCGCAATCCGATACATATCCGGCTTCTGGTACCACACTTCCACCTTGTACTCCAGCGGCTGCTGACCTGTATATAGGATCATCTCGCCGCTGCCCTCGTAGCTTTCCATTTTGTCCACGACTTTGTCCAAGTCTTTCACGATCGAATCCGCGTTCTTGCTGCCGCACCCGGCCAGAATAACGACCATGGCGACGGCAACGGCAGCGATCCATGAAATTCGACGATGCATGCGATCCACCCCTCAGCACATTAATCAATCCATGCTTCATGTCTATGAGGGGACTTGACCAATTATGCGGGCAAGCTCAGCTTGGACGAAAGACAAGTTTGCGGATGCGAACCGGCAGGTTCACCTATCGTCCAGCAAGACATCTGACGGCCGACGAGCTTGGAGATCCGATAAAGAACCGCGACCCCGTCGATCGAATACGCAGGTTCCGTCCCCTTCGGGACCGGATCGCCGCGGACGCGAGCCGCTAACGCAGCCTTCGGAGAGGAGCGGGCGGATTGCGCGAAGGTTTCGGGGCGACGGGCTAATCGCAAGCGGGGTAGAAAACCGATATATTAGGTATAACCGCTGCGAGGAGGGGTTCACGTGTCGAAGCCATCCATTTATATTTTCACGGGAACAAGCGGCTCCGGGCGCAAGACGATCGCCCGCAAAGTCGGTCAACAGCTGGGCTGGAAAGCGGTTCGCTCCTGCACGACCCGCGCGCCGAGAAATCCGTCTTGTCCAGACGGGGATTACCATTACGTCGGGCGGCAGCTCTTCGACGCATGGAAGGACGAGGGGAGGTTCGCCCAGACGGTCGATATCGGCGGGCACAGCTACGGGATTTTGCGCGACGATCTGGAAGCGGCTTGGGAGGGCGGAACTCAGAGCGTCTATCTCGTGCTGAACCGGGAAGGGGCCGACGCCATCGTACGGCAATACGGAGAACGTGCGGTCAGAATCTTTATCTACGTCGACAAAATCACGGTGCGCGAGCGCCTCGAGAGCAAGGGCGCCCCCTTCGAGACCGTACAGCGCTACCTGGACAGCTATTCCGAGGAAGTCACCTATCGCGGCAAGTGCGAGTATACGTTCGAGAACGTGAATGCGGACCGGACGGCGGAGCTCATACGCGCGGCCGTTGCCCGGTGAGAGGAGAGGCGAATTGACGATCTATATTGCGCTGATCAGAGGCATTAACGTAGGCGGGCACAACAAAGTGCCGATGGCCGAGCTGAGAGACGCCTGCGAGAAAATCGGACTTCTGCAGGTCAAAACGTATATTCAAAGCGGCAACGTCGTGTTCAAGTCGGACGAGACCTCCGCACAATTGCGCCCTCTGCTGGAGAAGGCGATCTTCGATCGCTTCGGCATATCGGCCGCCGTTGCGGTCCGTACCGCCGCGGAAGTAGACGAGGTGATCGCAAGGTGTCCTTACGACGCGCTGGCGCTTCAGGACAAGCAAACGATCCAGGTCGCCTTCTTGACGGAGCCGCTGTCCGCAAAAGCGCTGGACGTCCTGGAAGCAAGCAAGGACGGACGCGACGAATACGCCGTTGCCGGATCGGAAATCTATTTCCTGTTCCGGCAGAGCATGCTGGATTCCAAGCTGGCGAACAGCCTTCAGAGGGTTGGACGATCGATGACCCTGAGAAATTGGAACACAGTCAACAAGCTGGCCGATCTGTGCCGGACGGTAACCTGATAAAAGAGGAAAGCGGCTATCCCCTAATTAAGCTTTAGCTCGCTTGAGAAAAAAACGGCGTATTACGGGGCACAGTTGAAAAACCGCGGCGTGGAGGCGGCTGTCCATCGGCTGTCCCCCATAGTAAAAAAACGGCGGCGCAGGGGCGGCTATCTTCCCCATAGTTGAACCCACCTACGCCAGCCCGCTAACGTAACGGTTGCCAGAGCCGCTAATCGTGCCGTTTTCGCAATATCGAGATTGTAACGGTTGCAGCAGCCGCTATTTCAACTGAAAAGGCGCCGTTTCGCTCGATAACCCCAAAATAAGCGCAGTGGCAACCGTTAGCTTTTCCTTTTTCGAGAAAACGATTGATTAAGCGCCACTGTAACCGTTAGACGTTGCCAGGCAGGATGCACACCGTCGATCGCATGCCGCCGATCGCACGCCGCCGATCGCATATCGTCGATCGCATACGACAACGGCTTAGCCTGACAACATTGGCTATCCCACCTTTACATACGAGGGATGTTGTAGGTTAAAACTTGTCGCTTCTCGACCCTGGCGAATGGGTTGAGCTTTGGCGGGACCGAGACCGCGAGGCTAAGGCTAGGAATGTGCCTCGGCATACCTCGACTGCGAGGCTAAGGCCAGGAATGTGCCTCGGCATACCTCGACTGCGAGGCTAAGGTCAGGAATGTGCCTCGGCATACCTCGACCGCGAGGCTAAGGCTAGGAATGTGCCTCGGCTAAGACCAGGTGGAACGCGGTGTTCCTTCATGCATCTCCTACTACTTCCCACCGACGAATTCGCCTTGCAGCGGATCAAGTTCGTTTTCCCATTGGACGCGAATGGACTTCCCCTCGAACAGGTCCGGCTTATCGGACACTTGATAATGCAGATGCGGCTCGCTCGAATTACCGGAATTGCCGCATAGGCCGACGACTTCGCCCTTCTCCACCCGATCGCCGACCTCTACCTTGACGGAGCCTGCCTGAAGATGGGCCAAGAAGCTGAACTCCCCGTTGCCGTGGTCGATGACGACGACGTTGCCTGCCGGCTGCTCCTCGTTCATCGCCCCCACCGGAACGTTGTCGGCAATGTCGTTCACGACATGGACGACTTCGCCTTCCTGCGGTGCAAGCACCGGCTGCCCGAAGGCATAGTAGCTCTCGTTCTTCGTCTCGTCCCCTCGATAGGAGTAGCCGTCTTCGACGCGAACGAAATCGTATGCGTACCGCTGCCCCTCATATTCGTAATGGTAATTCGCCAGCACGTTGCGGCCTCCCCAGAACACGTACCATTCCCCTTCGAACGGCAGGCCGTAAGCAAGACCGGTCCGTTTGTCGTCCGTATCCGTGAACCTCTGCAGCGGCACCAGCCGAAGGCTCGTGATGACGTCCCCGGCGTCGAAGGTGGCGACTATGCCTCTTTCTCCTTCCCGGTCCGTCCAGGCGCGGTATTGTCCGTCGTTAAGCTGCATAAGCGAAGCATGCTTCCACTCGCTCACGCCTTCCGCGAATGTTTCATATGCGGAGCGCATTTGCTCCTCCGAAATGTTGTTCCGGAAGTGCTCGCTCGTCTGCGCATGGACTTGGCCAAACCGTCGTTCTTGCAGCGCCTGGGCAACTTTTTCGGGCTTCAGCGGCTCGCCCCGGGACTCTTCCCCCGCTTCCGGAGTCCACGCAGCCTCCGGCGAAGGCGTCTTCTCCTGCGAAGCGCCCCCGTTTCCTTGCTCGCCGCCTCCGCAGGCCGATAGCAGCATCGCGAATCCGGCGATCAACGCCACGTTTCTCATCATGCCTTCCACTCCTCTTCTCTATGATTAGCTTCATCCTACACAACCGACCTTATGTACCGAAAAACGTCGGCTTAAGACCGTCTTAAATCCGGGCGGCGAAAATTAAGACGGCGTTAAGGCAAAGCTCCGGCCCTCTCGCTCCCGACCGTGATAGAATAGGAGAAAACTCGGCTTGCATCATTAAAAGGAGCGAAAGCACCATGAACAACGCCTTTATTCTTCTCGTGGACGACGAGCAAGCGATTCTTCAGCTGTTGGAGACCGTCCTTCGCAAGGAGAGCTTCCGGAACGTCGACAACGCCCGCTCGGCCGAAGAAGCGCTGACCCTCTGCGAGCGTCAGGCCTACGATCTCATCGTGCTGGACGTCGCCCTTCCGGGCATGAGCGGAATCGAGGCTTGTCCGTTCATCCGCCGCACGACCGACGCGCCCATTCTGTTCCTGAGCGCGAGAACGACGGATTTCGATAAGCTGACCGGATTCGCCGTCGGCGGCGACGATTACGTGACCAAGCCGTTCAACCCTCTGGAGATCGTCGCGCGGGCCCGTTCGCTGCTGCGCCGGTCCGGCAAAGCCGCGCCGTCGGCTCTGGCTTCCGCTGCGTCGCAGCTCGACTTCGGCCGCTTCCGGATCGACGAGGACGCCGCCGAACTGCTGGTCGACGGAACGCCCGTCCCCTGCCCGACTCTCGTCTACCAGCTGCTGCTGTTTTTCTGCAAAAATCCGAACCGCATATTTACGAAAAGCGAGCTGTACGAAAGAGTGTGGGGCGTGAACAGTCTGAGCGACGACAATACGATCATGGTTCATATCCATCGCATTCGGGAGCGGATCGAGCCGGATCCCGGGAACCCCGTATATCTGGTGAACGTCAGAGGGCTCGGCTACAAAATGGTCAAGAAGGTGACTTCCGTTGAGCGTTAAAAGCAGGCTTGCCCTCCGGCTGGTCGGTTGGCTGGCGTTTGCCGGTTTTGTGCTGCTCGCGCTGGCCGCCGTCACGCTGAACTGGATCAGCAACCAGTTCTCCCGCATCGAAGCTGCTCGACAATTCGAAAGCGCGGGTCTTCACGAGCTGATTCGAACTCTCCAGCGCGACGGGACGCGGCCGGAGTTCGATCCGAAGCTGCTGGAGCTCGTCCGCGAGCACGGAGGATGGCTGCAGACCCTCGACGAGCAGGGACGCGTAACGGATTCCTATTTCGCGCCGGACGATGTGCCGACCGAGTACGGCCCCGGACAATTAACCGCCTACTGGCTCGGCAAGCTATCGTTTCCCTATCCGCTCTACTTGTGGATTCAGGAAAAGGACGGCGTTCAGTATACGCTGCTTTACGGCATGAGCAACCGCAGCGACGAGCTGCTGCGGCAGGTCGTTGCCGAGGCGGCCGTATGGGACGACCGGATCGTCGTTCCCGAAGCGCTCGGGAACTCCATGCTCCGCGATGGCTTCTGGGTTCAATTGCTGGACGCGGCCGGCGATGAGCTCGCCTCCTTCAACAAGCCCGACGGAGCGATCGCCGATTACACGCTGCAGGAGTTCGCCCTGCGCTCCGTCTATCCCGACCGCTACGGAGCGAGAATCGCTTCGCATTACGACCCTTCCTCAGGGCAAACGTGGGTCGTCAGCCAGCCGCTTCCCGGAACGGCTCCGGGGCAACAACCGACCCTGGCTCCCGAAAACCGCGTGCTGATGATCGGGATCGGAGCGCTGCTGCTGGGGGCGATCGCGCTGTTCTCCATCGTATCCTTCGCCTTCGGCCAACGCTTCGGTGCTCCGATCGTGCACGTGCTGAAATGGTTGCGGCAATTAGGCGAAGGCCGGTACGAGGAGCCGACGGACACCCGCGGCAAGCCCCGCAGCCGCAACCGCAAAGGGAGAAGAAGGCGCAAATACCGCGTCTATCGGGACGTGCTCGAATCGATGGAGCTGCTGTCGCGAACACTGCAAAAAAATAAAAAGCTGGCCGAAGACACGGAGCGGATGAGAAACGAGTGGATCGCGGGAGTGTCGCATGACCTGAAAACCCCGCTCTCTTCGATCAAGGGTTACGCTCATATTCTGGAGAACGGCGATTATGAATGGAGCGCTGACGAGGTTCGCGAATTCGCCCGCGTCATTATGGAAAAGTCCGCCTACCTGGACGAGCTGATCAGCGATCTTGCGCTCACTTATCGGCTTAAGAACGGGGCCGGAGCTCCTGCCTCGGAGCTGGCGGATCTGAACGAATGCGCGGCCGCCGCCATCGGGGAGGCGGCCAATCATCCGCGCTACCCCGCGGGCAGCGTACGCTTCTCGGCTTCGGACAAGCCGGTTCACGTCGAGACGTATAGACCGTGGTTTCAGCGCATCGTGGATAACCTGATCGCCAACGCCCTGCTGCACAACGAACCCGGAACCGTCGTGACGGTTGCCGTTCGCCGCAACGAGGACGATTCGGCAAGCTTGATCGTATCCGACAATGGCAAAGGAATGGACGAGGAGACGGCGGCGCGGCTGTTCGAGCGTTATTACAGGGGAACCGACACCGAAGCGCATCCGGAGGGCAGCGGGCTTGGCATGGCGATCACGAGGGCGCTGGCCGAGGGGCTTGGCGGCACGATCCGGGTAGATACCGCTGAAGGACGAGGGACGACTATCGTGATCCGTTGGCCGGCAAAAAAGCCGCCGATGCAGGAATCGTCCTGACCGGCGGCCGTTTATAAGGAACCGCTTGCTATAGCTTCAGCCCGCCAAGGCTGGCGCCTTGAACGAACAGTCGCTCGATGTTCCGCTCGACCGTCGGATCGGCAACGAGCGGCGGGGCCTGGTGAGGCTTGATTCGGGCGTCGATGACGACGTTGTCGCAAGCCCAATGCTTGAACTCAAAGCCGCTGTTAACGCCGTAAATATCGTGGGAAGGGTTGCTTCGCGTAAACGTCGCCCACAGGAAGTTGGCCAGCGTCTCGCTCAGAAACGCGCTGTCGTCCGCGATGACGATCAGGGGGCAGGAAGACAGCGGCCCTCTGTCGCGAATGGCTGCGCACAGATCGCCGATCTCCCGTTCCGCCGCGGCATAGCTGGAGAACGCCGGGCCTTGGAGCGCGACGATTCCCGGCATGACCAGCTTCGCTCCCCCGAAATCCCGCAGCTGCCGCAGCTCCTCCGGGACGTCCCGGCACAGCTCCCGCAGCTTGTCCCCGTAAGCGGCGAACACGACCTTGCTTCCGGTGTTCAGTCCGGTGCCCGAGTAATCGAGCGTATCGATCGTTGTATTCGTGTGAAAATGAATGTCCCGGCGCAGATCGATCCGTTCCAGAATCGAGGTTAGAAATTCCTCTTCGCGATGCGTGCTCAGAGGCTTCCCGTCCTCCGCGGTGATGAACAAATATTTCGCCAGGCTCAGCTGTCCCGTCCCGAGAATGCGGTTGGCGAGCGTCAGCAGCTCGGCCGGCTGCTTGACCGGGCTGTAAGGCGTGTAGCGCTCGCTTCCGATCGCGAACAACAGCGGATGGACCCCTGCGGCGTCGACGGCGTGAACTTCCTGCACCCCGGGAATTTCCTGCCGAATCGCGTCCCCGGTCAGCTCGTGAATAAGCTGGCCGAACGAGGTGTCCTCCTGCGGCGGACGGCCGACGACGGTGAACGGCCAGATCGCTCCCGGCTTGGCGTACACTTTATGCACCTTCATGACGGGAAATGGATGAGTCAGACTGTAATAGCCCAGATGGTCGCCGAACGGCCCCTCCGGCTTCGTCTCTCCCGGATGGATTTCCCCTGTGATGACGAAGTCGGCGTCGTTGCTGATGCAGAAGCCGTCCGAATAGCTGTACCGAAACCGGCGGCCCGCCAGCATGCCGGCTACGGTCATCTCGCTGAGGCCTTCCGGCAAAGGCATGACAGCCGCAAGCGTATGCGCCGGCGGACCGCCGACGAAGCAGCTGACCTTCAGCGGAACGCCGAGCTTGTTCGTCTTCGCCTGATGAATGCCGATGCCCCGATGGATCTGATAATGAACGCCGATTTCCTGGTCCATCTCGAACTCGTTTCCGTTTAACTGAATGCGGTACATGCCCAGGTTCGAATTCATAATGCCCGGCTTGTCCGGGTCCTCCGTATACACTTGCGGCAAAGTCACGAAAGCGCCGCCGTCCATCGGCCAGCTCTGAATGAGCGGAAGGTCGGAAATCCGCACCTCGTTGGCAGGCGCGGCGAGAGCTCCGGGCGTCTTTTGCGGCAACGCTTTCCAAGCGGTAAGGCCTGCTCCGACGTTCTGGAACGGGCTCTTCAGAGCCTTCATCGGATCGTTGCGCACGTCCATCACTTTCTGAACGGCTTCCCAGGTGCTCCGGAAAATAAAACGGCTTCGCTCGATCGTGCCGAACAGATTGGAGACGGCCCGGAATCTCGAGCCTTTGACGTTCTCGAACAGCAATGCGGGGCCGCCCGCGTCGTACACCCGTCTATGGACGGTGGCCATCTCCAGATAAGGGTCGACTTCCTCGCGGATGCGAACGAGATGCCCGTGCCTCTCCAGATCTGCCAAGCATTCTTCCAAGCTCTGGTATATCAAAATAGCTTCACCGCCCTGGGTCAACATTTTTCGTCTGCTTCTTCATTGTATCGGGATGTCCGGCCGGCTACAACTTCACGCCGGAAGCCCTTCCGTTAATCGAAGCCCCGCTTGTCGAACAGCTTGATCGAGCCCCTCGCGCACAGCAGCGAGAAAACCGCAAACAACAAGCCCCAGAATAGCGCCGGGATATGAGTCGCCCTGTCCAGAAGAGTGGCGTCCCCGGCAGCCGCCGGATTCTGCAGCGACATGGCCAGAATAATCAGAGCGCTGATGACAGACTCTACGAGGCAGATGAACGCAACGAGCAGGTAGTAACCTTTAATCAGTCCGGGACGGGACAGAACGACGACCAGTATCGTCAGCGCTGCGAAGCCGGCGCACCATGCCGCGCCGAAGCCGTTGCGGACGAACAGCACGAGGCCGAGCACGGCGATCGCCGCAATGGCGATTAGCCCGGCCCGTTCCCGCCGGCGGGAATGCAAGTAAAAGAGCAGAAGAGCGAACAGGGCGGAGCCGACGTAGCCGGCCAGCGAGATCGGGATGGACTTCCACTGGCCCGCATACGCGGAATACGTCAGGCCGCTCTGGTCGGAATACAGGTGAATGTATTGAACATCTCCGGACAGAAGCAAGGTTGCCAGCGCATGGAACATTTCATGAATAAGCGTGTCAACGTTGCGGAAAAAGTCCGAGAACGGGATTAATCGCGTTAGAAACGCCGCTATTCCGAGAAATAGGGCGACTTTGAGCCAGATTTTGATTGCAATCCCCTCTTTCGCTTCCGCGATTCGCCATCTTTCGGTTCGATTACCCGCATTATACCATAGACGACGAGGAAGAAGACCATAAATCCGGCGGCGTAGCGATACATGACGGCGTATCCTGTCGCCGACGAGATCGCGCCCAGGACGAAGGCGCCCGAAGCGACGCCCAGATCCGTCGCGTTATAGAACAGGCTGTTGGCCGTTCCGTACCGCTCCGGAGAAGAGGAGCGCAGCATCCACGCCTGCAGCGTCGGCTGAATCGCCCCGAAGCCCAGTCCGTACAGCAAGGCGGAGACGATCAGCAGCGGCATCGACGTCGCCAGGGACAGGACGGTCAGACTGGCGATCACGCAGACGGCGGCCGGAATGAGCACCGCAGCATGCCCTCTGCGGTCGAAAAGCCGGCCCGAAACGGGGCGCACGATAATGATCGTAAACGCGTTGAACAGGAAGAACAGCCCGACCTGTTCAAGCCCCGCCGATTCTCCATATAGAGCGATAAAGCTGAGCACTCCTCCGTAGGTAATCGCCAGCAGAACGTTCAGCGCCGCCGGAAAGAGCAGTCCCCTGTTCGGCCGGTTCCGGCTGCCGTTCTCCGGCTCGAAATCCGGCTTGTCGGCCGCAGGCGAGGGGCGCCTCTTCTCCCGCTCCTCCAAGGTCGTCTTCGGCACGGAACGGGTCAAAGCGAGCAGCGGGAAGACGAGCAGCAGCGCCGCCGCCGACAGGAAGGAGAGCGGGGCAAATCCCGCTTCCCGGAACACGTTCAGCCCGATCATCGGACCGATGGACATCGCCAGACTGGTGGACAGCCCGAAGTAGCCGATTCCTTCACCCATTCTGCCGGACGGGATCATCTGCGAGACAAGCGTCGGAAGAATCGTGCTCGCCATGCCGAAGCCGACGCCGTAACCGATGCGCAGCAGCAGCAGCGATTCGATCGAGTCTGCCGCCACGTATAGGCCTGTAACAGCCGCCGCGATCGCCAGCCCCGTATAGAGCAGGGAGCCTCGGCCGAACCTCCTCATCAGCGACGCAGTCAGAAACCGGGCCGCGATCGCCGACAGCGCGAACAGGCTGGTCACGAGGCTGACGATAAGATCGTCCGCCCCATAATCGTTTTTGACGTAAGTCGGGAACGCGGACAGCATCATCTGCAGGTTCAGAAACAACAATAGAGAGCTTATCGTCAGCGCGATAAAAGCTCTCGTCCATAATTTCGTCTTCGGTTGCCGGTGCTGCATCTCCAACTCCTACTCTCTGTCCAGGATGTTTTTCACATGATGTTCGATGTTGCCGAGCAGGCGCATCAGCGTCTCGAATTCCTCTTCCGTCATGCAGGCCCGAACGTCCTCGTTGCCCTGCAGCTCGAGCCGCAGCGTATCCCGAATCAGCTCTCTGCCCCGGTCCGTAGCGTAAACTCTGTACGATCGCCGGTCCCGCTCGTCCGCGCGCCGGTGGGCAAGCCCTTTATGCTCCAGATGGTCGAGTATTCTCGTCGTCGTCGGCCTGTCTCTGCCTGTGCGCTCCGCAATGTCCTTCTGAATGAGCCCTTCCTCCCGATCGATCTGGTACAGGACCGACCATTGCTCCGGAGTCAGCTCGAACGGCTTGAGCCGATTATGGAACAGCGCCGTTAGCTTGCGGTAAGTCAAACCCATCCTAAAACCGACCGAACGGTTCAAGTCGTATCCGTCGTGCTTCATGGCGTTGTTCGCTCCTCCTCTCACCTTCATATCCTTCCGGCCGTCTAAATAGTTGCTTAAGCAATTATAATGCCAACAACTAAATCGGTAAACCCCTGTCTTTTTCTCCAACCCCTCTATAACAAAGCAAAAACGCCTTCGGCGTCCTCTAGATGCCGAATCGCGTTTTTTGCCGGAGGGGATTCAGAAAAGGATAGCGAATTTTTACTTCCTGAATCACTTTAAAAAAAACGGCCCTGCCGCGGTAGGCAGAGGCCGTTCGTTCAGAAGCTAGCGAATCAGTTGCGGGGCAGCTCGACGGACACTTCCCGGCCGGATTCGGCGGAGCGCAGAACGCCGTCGATGATCGCCTGCTGGATCAGGATCTGCTCGCCCGGAATCGGAGCAGGGCGGCCGTCGCGCACCGCTTCGGCGAAATCCCGGACCTTCTCGTCGAACAGGTTCAGCTTATGCTCGATGAGCGGAATCGGCGTCTGAGTGTGGCCGCCGTATTCGTCGTGATAGAGCGTAATCGAGCCGACCGAGCCGTCCCATACGCCGGACCACGGGCCGCTGCCCGCCGACGTGATCTTGAGCCCCGCGTCGGTGCCGAGGAACATCGTCGCGCCGAGCGTGTCCATGTGCATCGCCCAGGAGATTTTGAACTGCAGCACAAGATCGTTCTCGAAGCGAACCATCGCCACGCCGAAATCTTCCACCTCGAACTTGGAAGCCTCCGGGTGATAGACCGGATTGCGGCCAAAATGGTTCGAGGTGAACGCGGAGACGGTCAGCGGGCGAGGATAGCCCATCGTGTTCAACGCCATATCCAGCGAGTAGCAGCCGATATCGGCCATCGCGCCGGCGCCCGCCAGCATCTTGCTGATGAACGTGCCGCCCGGCATGCCGCGGCGGCGTCCTCCGCCCGTCTCGGCGTAATACACTTTGCCGAGCCGTCCGGATTGCACGATGTCCTGCAGCAGCTTCATGTTCGGATCATAGCGCGGCTGGAATCCGATCGTCAGCATGTTGCCCGTCTCGCGGGCGACCTGCGTCATCTCCAGCGCTTCGGCCAGCGTGACGGACATCGGCTTCTCCAGCAGCACCTGCTTGCCCGCCTTGAGCGAATCGACTGTCGTACGGTGATGCGAGACGTTCGGCGTACAGATGCTGACGCCGTCCAGTTCCTGCTCCAGCAGCTTCTCATGGCCGTCGTACGCCGCCGCTCCGTCCAATTGCAGCGACTTTACGAATTCCGCCGCCTTGCCGGGAATGACGTCGGCGACCGCCACGATCTCCACGAACGGCAGCTTCCGATAAGCCGATACGTGGGCTCTGGCGATTCCGCCGCTTCCGATAATGCCAATGCGCAGATGTTTGCTCATATGCTCGATTCCTTCTTTCGTTTGGAGTAGGGCGCCGCCGAGCGCTCGGCGGCGTGCATTTTGCGATAAGCGCTCGGCGTCACTTCATATTTGTTCTTGAACACCGGATATAAATAGTTCGGATTGGCATAGCCGTGAGCGATGGCGATCTCCTCGATCGCCTTGTCCGTCCGGATCAGATCGGCACAGATCGCCGTCAGCCGCGTATGCTCCAGATAGTCCCGGAACGTCGTGCGGCCTTCGCTGCGGAAGATGCGCTGCAGCTGCCGAGGGCTGATCCCGATCGATTCCGCGACTTGCTCCAACGAGAGCGGCAAGCTCTCGTTGTCCTGAATGTACTGCGTGGCTAACTGGTACCGATGAAAGCTCATGTCCCGTTCCGGAATTCCCGTTCTTCCGTCCGATCCGTCCAGAACGCGAGCCGTGCGAAGCAGAATCTGCACGATCGCCTGCTTCAGCAGCGTATAAAAGCCGATCGGCTGTTCCTCCAGAATCCGGTACGCCTCCAGAAAGCCGTTCATGGCGTGGAACCGGTCTACAGCCGGCGCAATCGGCAAGCGCTCGAGCGAGGCGATGCACGCCTTCGCCTCCGCCGCCTCCAGCTCGTCCCCCCAGCCGATCGGCTCGACGTCCGCCTCAAGGGGAACGATATCCAGATGAAGACACAGCTCGTACATCGGATCCTCCAGATCCGACTCCTGGTAATGCACGAGATCGGGCCCGGTCAGATAGAACAGCCCTTCGTGGAGATCGTACGTCTGATCGACGAGGATCACCCTGCCCTTGCCCTTCGGTATATAGTGGAACTCGTATTCCGAGTGCTTGTGGAAATTAATAATATGGCCCGGCGGAAAAAAGGCGAGATGACAGCGGAGCACGCGAATTCCGTACCCGCCCCAGCGAAACTGCAGCTCCAGCCGGTCGAGGGCGTCCTGCCTTTCCGCCATCCGGGCGTAGGGGAAAGGTCCGGGGTTCCCCGCCGATTTGCGCTCCGGCAGCTTTCTTCTGTCCGGCTCTCGCTTGACCCGATCGTCCGCCTGCATCCTTCGTCCCTCTTTTCCGCCGAAGCCTTTTTATTCCGCCAGCTCGTCGAGCCGAACCGGACGTCCTTCCGACACGGAGCGCGTCGACGCTTCCATCAGCCGGGTCAGATCGACGGCCGCCGCGATGTTGTCGGCCGCCTCCGTACCGCGAATCACATGATCCGCCCACTGGCTGAACGCCTGAGGCAGCCGATCCTCCAGCGGCAGCTTCTCCCACTCCCCGCTCCCGCCGTTATAGCGGACGACCGGAACTTCCTCCGGGAATCCGTAGAGCAGCGTGCCTTCCGTTCCGTGCAGCTCAATGGAGAACGGGGAGTGACTGTTCACGAAGCCCGCCTCCACGATGCCAAGAGCGCCTTCCGCGTAACGAAGCACGGCGACCGCATTATCTTCGACTTCCTTGCCGGTGACGTAGCCGAAGCTGGCGCTCACGCTCTCCGGCATGCCAAGGAAATGCCGAACGAGATACATCGGATGGCACCCCAGGTCGATGAGAGCGCCGCCGCCGCATTGCTCCTTCGAATAGAAATGAGCGGGCAGCCAGTTCGCCGTCGCTCCGTTATGCGACAGCCGCACGCGCGCCAAGGTCAGCTTGCCGAGCTTCCCGCCGCGCAGAACGCGATCGATCGTTTGCGTATAGCCGTCGTAAAGCCGCGGAAGGGAAACCGTCAGCTTCACCCCCGCTTCCCGAACCGCGCCGACGATCTCCGACACTTCCTTGGCCGTAGGCGCAATGACCTTCTCCGTAAAAATATGCTTGCCCGCCTTGGCCGCCTTCACCATCACGTCGCGATGGAGATTCGTCGGCGCGTCGACGATGACCGCGTCGATGCCGTCTTGAGCGAGCATCTCGTCGAGCGACGCGAAATACGGAACGCCGTATTGAGCCGCTTTGGCTTGTCCGCGTTCGGGAATCTCGTCCCATATGGCGGCCAGCTCCGTCTGGGGATGCTCCAGCGCCTGCTTGGTGTAATCGTCCGCATGAACGTGCCAGTAACTGATTTTGCCGATCCGAATCATAATAAGCCTCCTTGGCCACTGACTTAAAATATACGACAACAATGACAGATTACACAACTTTTTAACCCTTTATAATGAGTTTTCGTGCCATTTAAACTATAAAATAGCGACACCGGCTGCAGAGTTATGCCTCGCTTGATTGTCTCCGCCCGAAGGGATACGATTAGAAGAGCAACGCTAATCGAAACCCGCAAAGGAGACTGCCCATGTCCGAGCTGAAAGCGATCATTCGCGATCATATACAAGCTTATTCGAACCGGCTGACGGAGATCGCCGCCTTCATCGGGGCGAACCCCGAGCTGGGGCACGAGGAGAAGCAGGCCTCGGCGCTGCTCTCCTCCGAGCTGGAGAAGCTCGGCTTCCGCGTCGAGCGCGAGGTTCTCGGACTGGCGACCGCGTTCGTCGCCGAACACGATTCGGGCCGGCCCGGACCGGTCGTCGGATTTCTCGCCGAATATGACGCCCTGCCGGAGATTGGACACGCCTGCGGCCATCATCTCATCTGCACGATGGCGCTCGGAGCGGCCGCCGGGCTTAGAGCCGTCGCCGATCGAACCGGCGGCACGATTCGCGTCTACGGCACGCCGGCGGAAGAAACGAAAGGCGCCAAAGTCGATATGGCCGCCGCCGGGCTGTTCGACGACTGCGACATCGCGATCATGGCGCATCCGTATCACAGCTACGAACGCTCCGGCTCCTCTCTGGCCATGGACGCGCTGCAGTTCGAGTACCGCGGCAAATCCGCCCATGCGGCCGCCCATCCGGAGCAGGGCGTCAACGCGCTCGACGCTGTCCTCCAGCTGTTCAATTCGGTCAACGCCCTGCGCCAGCAAACGCGAAGCGACGCCCGCATCCACGGCATTATCTCGCACGGCGGGCAAGCCCCGAACCTGATTCCGGATTACGCCGAGGCCCGCTTCTACGTCCGGTCGGCCGCGCGCAGCTATACCGACGAGTTGTCCCGCAAGGTCAAAGCTTGCGCCGAGGCGGCCGGCCTGGCGACGGGCTGCGCGCTAACGGTCCGCAATTACGAGTATTCCTACGATGAGCTGCGGACGAACGAAGCGTTGTCGGACGCGTTTACGGCCAACCTGGTCGCGAGCGGAATCCCGGAGGAGGACATCCGCCGCGGCCACGACAACGGCTCCCTCGATCTCGGCAACGTCAGTCTGCGCTGTCCCGCCGCCCATCCCTACGTGAAGATCGTCGACGAGCCCTTCGAGCTGCATACGACGGAATTCAGAGACGCCGCCCAGACCGGCAAGGCGTACCAAGCGATGGTCTTCGGAGCGACGATGCTCGCTTATACCGCTTGCGACGTGCTGACGGACGCTGCGCTGCTGCAGCGGATCAAGGAAGAGTTTCGGTCCTGACCCTTCCCCTCCCGCGATATCGCCTCCTTCTTCGGATCCGTTCGAGGGAGGCATTTTTACTGTGCGGATAAGCGATCATTTCCAGCTACATTTTTTTATCGTTACGCCGATATATGACATATCCGCTACAACAAGGAGACTGAAGATATGCTGAATAGCGTCTCGGTAAAAACTAAGCTGCTGGTCCTGCTGTTTACGCCATTGGTGCTGTTCGCGGCCACCGCGGTTTATTTAATGGAGATGAATTCTTCGAACACTCAAAAACTGAAGGAGTCGCTCTATTCGGTCACCAATCGGGCGACCGCGCTCGTCCTTAACGCCGACAGGGACATGTACCAGACTTTGGCGGCCTACCATCAGCTCAGCTCTCCGTTCGTCTCCCCCGCCGACAAGGAAAAGGCGAAGGCCGACTTCGCAGAAAACGTGGAGCAGACCAACGAACGGATCTCCCAAGCGCTGCAGATCGTAACGGAGCAGGAGGTCGCCCATCTGACCCATCCGGACAGCGGCAGGTCGATCAGCGAGACGATCGCGGAGATGGATCGGCTTTTTAACGAATGGGCCGGTCTGGCGGAATCCCAGTTTCAGACCGGAGAATATACGGTAGAGAAGGAGACGGAGCTGCTGCGGGAGTTCGACGAGGCCCGCGCCAACATCAACGATTTCGGGGAAATTCTCGAAGCCTACGCCCTTCAGGTCATCGAATCCGTCACCGAGGAGAACAGCCGGACCACTCTGTTCACTTCGATCGTTCTAGTCGTGCAGTGGGTCGTGCTGATCGCTCTCGGACTGTTCGTCATTCGCCAGCTCAGTCGAACGGTCGCCCTTGTCCATACCAGGACGAAACAGGTCGCGGACGGAGACTTGAGCTATTCCCCGCAAGCCCGATACGCCAAGGACGAGCTGGGGCAAATTCTGTTCTCGGTCGACGGCATGATCGGCAAAATGCGGGAGCTTATCGGCGCCATTGCCGACAACAGCCGCCAAGTCGCCGCGGCGTCGGACGACTTGGCCCGGAGCGCCAGGGAGTCGGCCGACGTCTCGGCCCATGTGGCGGAGAACATTCAGGAGGTGACCGCTCTCGTCGAGAGCCAGTCGGAAATGGCGCGGGAAGCGAACGTGGCGATGGAGGAAATGGCGGTCGGCGTCCACCGAATCGCCGAAAGCACGAACGTCATCTCCGACCATTCCCGGCAGACGAACGAGCGGGCCGACGAAGGGACAGAGCTGCTGGCCGCGCTCAAAGGACAGATGGAACAGGTGGCGGAGACGATCGGCCACCTGAGCCGCAGCGTCGCCGTTCTCAGCGCCAAGTCGGACAGGATCGGCGAGTTCACCGAGAAAATGACGGCCATCGCCAACCAGACCGGCATTCTGTCGCTTAACGCTTCGATCGAAGCGTCCCGCGCGGGCGAGCACGGCCGAGGCTTCGCCGTCGTCGCCCAGGAAATCCGGAAGCTGGCCGCCGTCTCCCTCGAATCGGCGCAAAGCATCGGCGAGCTGACCGAGGATACCCGCCGGGAAATCGCGCTCGTCTCTGCGTATATGCAAGCGACGGTCGCCGGCAGCGAGCAGGGCGCGTCGGCGTTGGAGGAGATGGCGCACGGCTACGCTGTAATCGTCGAATCGATCAAGCAGGTCGGGCAGCAGCTTCACGACACTTCGGCGGTGACCGAGCAGATGTCGGCAAGCTCCGAGGAGGTGTCGGCGAGCATGGAGCAGTCCTCTTCCTCCGCCCGGGAGATCGCGGGCAAAGCCCAGAACGTATCGGCCGCTACGGAGGAGCAGCTTGCGCTCGTCGAGAATATCTCCTCGGCTTCCGAGCGGCTGCAGTCCATTGTGAACGAGCTGGACCGGTCGGTCCGCTACTTCAGGCTGTGATTGAAAATCGGCTTGCCCAGACCCCATGACTACTGTAGAAGGAGCGACTTCATTGAAACGTAAACCGATCTTATTCCTTCTGGTTCTGCTCCTGGCCTTGACCGGCTGCGCGCCGGTTCAGAAGCCGCTTGCCGACGCGCCGCGGCAGACGGAGCATGACGACTACGATTACGAGCTGATCTTCCCGAGCGACGATTATCCGGAAACGGCGCTGCATATACTCGGGGCGATCGAGCAAGGTTATTCCGACGTCTGCACGATCGACCGCGCCGGAGCGGACGACAATCGCAAGCAATCGCTGGCCGGAATCGAGACGCGCGAAGGCTACGACCGCGACGAGTGGCCGATGGCGATGTGCGAGGAAGGCGGCGCCGGAGCAAGCGTCGCGTATATCGACTCCAGCGACAACCGCGGAGCCGGCAGCTGGGTCGGACACCAGCTGTCGGCCTATGAGGACGGAACGAGAATTTTATTTATTGTGGAGAAGCCCAAGAAGCTGTTTCCGAATCAGCCGGCGACCGCCTCGCCGAAAGACGCCGGAGATGCTCTTTACCCGAACTGCGCCGCCGTGCGCGAAGCCGGCAAAGCGCCTATTCGCAAAGGAGAACCCGGCTACTCCGCCCGTCTGGATCGGGACGGCGACGGCATCGCTTGCGAATAAAAGATCAACGCGCACCCGCTTCGAAAAGGCCGATCGCCTGCGAAGCGGCGTGCGCCGGCTTCGGCCCCGTCCGGCAATCGTTCGGTCAAGCCCGATCTCGGGATGCCGGCGCTCGCATAGCCCCCCCTCGATCTCGACCGCCTCCCATTTCTTTGCTTCGCGCCGAGCGCGGAGCAGACCCCGGTCCCTCCCGAACGCTCGCGTATCCTTGTCCTTCGCGATTCTCCCAATCAACTTCCCGGCGTTTCGGGAATCGTCCTCTATCGGATGGGAAGAAGCGTCTCGTATGCTGAGATGGAGTTCTGTTCAAATCCGAGGGAGGAAGGTACAATGGATAAAAAGCCATTATCTACAAAATCTGAAAAGTCGATTTGGTTTCGATTTTTCGCCGTCCTATTCGCGCTCGCGGGCTTGATCATGCTTGAAGGGCTAACGGAAGGACTGGAGCCGTGGATCCGGTCCGCGCTCGCCTTCGATCCGCATCCCGAAGAGCTGCGGTTCCACGGCGCCGTGCACGGCGCGCTGATCGGCGTCTTGCTCAGCGGCAGTCTGTTCATCCTGCTGTGGAGACCGCTCGCGAAGCCTCTGCTCGTTCGCTTCTATTTCGTCGGCCATCTGATCTTTCTGGGGACGCTTGCGGCCACCGGCCCGGCCTTCGCGCTGACCCGCTTTCCCATTTTCGTCCTCTTCGGAATCCTTTTGGCCGTGCTTTATTTCGCTTACGGGAATCGCCGGGAAATTCTCCGTCCGACAGAGCCGGCGAATCTCGATCGGCCGATGCTCGTTCTCTCGATTGTCGCCTTGCTCGGACTGCTGCCTTTCTTGATTAACGGGGCGGTCCAGCAGTTTCAAGAAACGGAGGAACAGTTCCGCTGGGGCGAAGGAACGGCTCTCGCGTTAACGCTGATCTACGGAAGCTTCATGGTTTCGACCGCCCGGAAGGGAGCCGGAGCGCTCGGACTGCTGCTCTCGTTCACCTACATGTACATGGGAGCGGCCGCGCTGGCGCTTCCCGACCACGAAGCCAGCTGGGGAATAGGGGGAGGAAGCGCCGCCATCGTGTACGGATGCGTATACGCGGTCTTCGCTCTGCGACTGATGCGCAAATCCGGCGCCGTTCCAGCCGCTCGGGAGCTTGCTCAAGAGCTTGACCAGCAAGCATAAACGGCTTACGCCGTCCTTGGGACCGGCGAGATCACGTTGATGTCGGAGGTGATTCAGATAAGGATAACGAATTTTATACTTTCCGAATCACGAACAAACTTAAGCTAGTGCGAGGGAGTTGTTTTCGATCGACAAGGCATCTGTACCGCAACGGACGAGAGAACCGGAGAGCGGAGCCCGGACCGGCCGGATGGCGCTCGCCGCGAGAAGCGCGGCCCTCGCACTCAGCGGAATCGTCACCTTCCTCTTTCTTTACAAGATCCCCTCGTACTTTCTGTACATCCGGGAGACCTGTCCTTCTACGGCCTGCGAATACGCCAGATTAACGCCCTTGCCCCCGTCGGTAATGGAGCGTATCGCTTGGTCGTACGGCGATCTCGCCGTTCTGTACACGAGCGTGGCGCTGCTCAACTTCGCCGTCTTTTTCGTCGGGGCTCTGCTCGTCTTCGTCAAACGGCCGAACGAACCGATTTCGTATATTGCCGGAGCGGCGTTTATCTCGTTTCCCGCTTCCAGCTATCTGCCGTTGATGTGGCGGGAGCTTGGCGAGCTGGCGTCGATCGTCGCCCACGCGTTCTCCGTTCTGTTCGTCCTGTTTTTGCTGCTGTTTCCCAATGGCAAAATCGTTCGGCGGCGGGTGTTCTGGATCTGCATCGGAGTGGCGCTCGTTCGCCTGAGCGCGGGGATCTTCGAGAACGAGCCGTGGGGACTGCAGAACTGGCCGATCGCCGTCAATCTGATGTCGATGGTTTTGCTGTACGGCTCGATAATGTACAGCCAGTACGTGCGATACCGATACGAAGCGAACGCCGTCGAACGGCAGCAAACAAAATGGTTCGTCTACGGGCTGCTGCTGTCGCTGACGGGCATTCTGACCGTCAGCGTCCTCCCGGTTTTGTTGCAGCCGGACTTCTATTCGCAGCCCTCTCCTCTCTGGCTCCTCGTTCTGGACATGACGGTCATTCTGCTGATGATGCCGATCCCGGTCACGATTACGATGTCGATGCTGCGCAAGCGGTTGTGGGACATCGATCCCATCGTGAACCGTACGCTCGTCTACGCCGGGCTGAGCGCGCTCATTATCGCCGTCTACTCGCTTACGGTATCGTATCTGTCGTTTCTGTTTAAGGTCGGTCAGAACATGCTCTTCTCCCTGATCGCTACCGGGGTTGTCGCGTTCCTGCTCGCGCCGCTGAAAGAAAGACTTCAGAAGGCCGTCAACCGGATGATGTACGGGGAACAGCACGATCCTTACACCGTCCTGCTCGAGCTCGGCAACCGCCTGAAGGAGCCGCTCGCTCCCGAGGCGGCATTGGAGACCGTGGCGAGAACGGTTAAGGAAGCGCTGCGGCTCCCCTATGCGGGGATCAAGCTCCTTCGGAACGATCGGCCGCTGCTGGTCGCATCCGTAGGCGACCTTCCTCCGGATACGATCAGCCTTCCGCTGGTCGGCGGAGGGGAAGAGATCGGCAGCCTGATCGTTGCCGTCCGTTCGCCGGGCGAGACGTTCAACGAAGCCGACCAACGCATGCTCGGCTTTCTGGCCCGGCATGCCGGCACCGTGCTCCAAAGCGTCAAACAGACGATGGACATCGGGCTGCTGATCGGCGAGCTTCAGCAGTCCAGGGAACAGCTGATTATGGCCCGCGAGGAAGAGCGCAGAGCGATGCGCAACAACTTGCACGACGAGATCGCTCCGAGACTCGCTTCCATGAAACTGACCGCCTCGCTGGTGGAGGATTGGATCCGCGACGATCCCCCGAAAGCGATTCTGTTCATGAATCGCTTCCGGGACGAAATCGGCAAGACGGTGGAGGAAATCCGGGGCATCGTCTACGATCTTCGGCCTCCGGCGCTGGACGAGCTGGGACTCGTCGGAGCGCTCCGACAGCGGGCCGAGCAGCTGCAGGACGTCCGGGCCGCATCCAAGGATCCGCAGCTTCGGATCGAGATCGAGGCCGCCGGATCTTGGCCGGCGCTGCCTGCTGCGGTCGAGGTCGGAGCTTACCGCATCGTCACCGAAGCGCTCGTCAACGTCGTCAAGCATTCTCAAGCCGATCTCTGCCGGGTACGGATCGAATTCCGCGCCGAGACGAGCGAGCTGCAGCTTGAGATCGCCGATAACGGCGTCGGCCTGACGGATCGGCCGTCAAAGCCGGGGCATCGCGGCGGCCTGGGACTGACGTCGATACGGGAACGGACCGAAGAATTGGGAGGCGTCTGCCGATTTCATTCGCCCCCGGAGGGCGGGACGGTGATTGCGGCCGCGCTGCCTGTCAAAACCCAGACCGGGAAGGGAGATCACAATGGAAACACAGCTTCGAATCTTGGTGGCGGATGACCACCCGCTGTTCCGGGAAGGCGTCCGGAACGTCGTGGACAGCACGGAAGGCATGACGGTCGTCGGAGAAGCCGCCTCGGGGGAAGAGGCGGTCAAGCTGGCGCTTGAACTGCGCCCCGACGTCATTCTGATGGATATTCGAATGCCCGGCTTGAACGGAATCGAAGCGACGGCCCGAATCCGTTCGGCTGACGACAGCGTTCGCGTGCTCATGCTGACGATGTTCAAGGACGACGACTCGGTCATTTTCGGGATGAAGGCCGGCGCCAGCGGCTACATTCTCAAGGACGCGGACAAGGAGGATATCGTCCGGGCAATCCGGGTCGTCGCAGCCGGAGAAGCGATCTTCGGGGGGGATATTGCGAGCCGGCTGATCGCTTACGCCGTGCATCCGGCCTCCCGAATGGATCAGTATCCGGAATTGACCGACCGCGAGAAGGAAGTGCTGCGTCTGATGGTCGATGGCTGCAGCAATGCGGAGATATCCGGCAAGCTGAAGCTCAGCTCGAAAACCGTATCCAACTACGTCTCCGCCATTCTAAACAAGCTGCAGGCGCCCGACCGGGCCAGCGCGATTCACCTCGTCCGGCAGTCCCGTCAGAGCCATCCGTAAGGCGCCGGGGGACGAACGCGGAACGAGAATCGAGCCGCCGAAGAAAGATTCCCGAGCGACCCGGGAATTGCGGGCTTTCCCCGAGACCGGGCGATTCCCCTGTGTTACACTAGCCCTATAGGGATAGATGGACAACTTGATGAGGGGAAATCGGTCAATGGGAACTCAATCGGCTCGGGCAACAGGCCTCGTCCTGCGCACGGGACTTCACGCGCTCTGGTGGACGCTCTTCGCGGCCTCCTTCGTCGTCTCCGTCGCCAGCCACGGATTCGGATTCAGCATCTACAGTACCGCTTGCGAAAATGCCCCCTGCTATTATCTGCAGATGAAGGCGAGCCAGCTCGACCAGCTGGCGGCGGTCGGCATCAGTCCCGATCTCTACGGAAGCCTGACTTTTACTCTGCTGGCGCTCCAGAACTTATCCTTCTGGGTCGTCGGCTTTCTGCTGTACCGCTACGGCTGGAAGGATTTATATTGCGTAACGGCATCCATCGTGCTCATCGTAACCGGAACGATCTTCAGCGCGAGCGAGGAGCAGTTCAAGGACTTCCCCCTTCTTATCGACCTGTTCGAGGGGCTCAACACTCTGGGAACGTCCTACCTCGTCTTCCTGCTGCTATTTCCCGATGGGCGATTTACGCCGCGCTGGACCTCCTTGCTCGCGACTCTGTGGCTCGCCCATCTTGCCGTCAACCTGATCCCGCCCTACGTATTCGGCAAGCCGCTCTTTGCGATTCCTTCCGGGTGGATGTACGGCTTCATCGCCATCGCCCACGTCTTGACCTTCATCGTGCTCGTCTACCGCTATTCTCGGGAGCCCTCGGCCGGAACCCGCCGGCAGCTGCGATGGTTGATGGCGAGCATATGTGCCTACGTGGGCGCCGGGATTCTTGCGAATGTCGTTCCGATGTTCGGAGAGGACGGTCACGGCTTCGCCAGAATGCTCGTTCAGATCGCGGTTTATGCCGGTTTGATGTTCGTCCCTTTCTCCGTCGGCGTCATCGTCCTGGAGCGTCGCGCGAAGCATTTGCCGCACGCCTTCAATCGGACGATGGTTTATATGGTGCTTAGCGTCTTTATCGTCAGCGCCTACGCTTTGCTGGTCGGCTCGATCGGCTATCTCATTCAAGGAAAGGCGCACGCCGTCGTCACCATGCTGGCGACCGGTTTGCTTGCGGTCATGTTCCAGCCTTTAAGGTCGGGAGTGCAGAGGGCGGTCAATCAGCTGGTCTACGGCAAGCGCGACGATCCGTACCGCATTCTCTCGAAGCTGACGGAGCAGCTGGAATCTTCGTTAACGCACCAGTCGCTGCTGTCCTCGGTGGCGGAGAAGGTCGCGAACGCCTTGCAGATTCCTTACGTCGCGATTGAAACCTATTCGCATGGCGGAGTCGAGCAATTTGCGGTGTACGGCGCGCCCGGCGAAGACGCCGTCTCGATCGAGCTGGAGGTCAAGGGAATAGCCGTCGGACGGCTCATTCTAGGCGTTCATCGGCTGGAAGAAGCGCTGCCGCCCGGTACTCGCCACATGATCGAGGATCTCGTTCGCCAGGTCAGCATTGCCGTGCAAACCTACAGTCTCGCGGACGATCTGCATCGATCCCGGGAACGGCTTGTCACCGCTCGGGAAGAGGAACGCAGACGGATTCGCCGGGATCTGCACGACGGCCTCGGCTCCTCCCTGGCCAGCATGACGCTGCAGCTCAACGAAGCCTTGCGCCACCACCAGGACGATCCCCAACAGTCGAAGAAGGCGCTTGAAAGCGTTCAGCAGCAGATGCGGGAGTCCATCGCCGACATCCGCAGACTCGTCTATTCGCTGAGACCGCCCGCCTTGGACGAATTCGGGCTGGCCTTCGCTCTGCAGGAGCTGTCTGCGCAAGTACAGACTTCTTCTCTGCAGGTGGCCCTGGAAGGAGCCGACCGGGAGCTTGCGCTTTCCGCTGCGGCCGAAGCGGCCGTTTACCGGATCGTGCAGGAAGCGCTCACGAATGTCGTGCGCCACGCGAATGCGAGCAAATGCCATATTCAGCTGGAGACGGAGAGCGGCACTCTCCATATCCGGATCGCGGATAATGGAAGAGGACTGCCTGCTCACGTCAAGCCCGGCATCGGCATGCGCTCGATCAGAGAGCGCGCGGAAGAGCTGGGGGGAACCTTCGAGCTGGATTCCGCGCCGGGCCACGGGACGAGAATCCATGTACGCTTGCCAATCGAAGAGAGGAGAATGAAGGATGAATGGAACGGAGACGGAACGGCTGCGAATTTTGCTGGCGGATGATCACCCGATGTTCTTGGAAGGACTGGCGTCAAACCTGCAGAATGAAGACGGGATCGAGGTCGTGGGACAGGCCGCTAGCGGGGACGAGGCCGTCAAGCTGGCCGAGCTGCTGCAGCCCGATGTGATTTTAATGGATGTGAGCATGCCGGGCAAAAACGGGATCGAGGCGACCCGAGAGATCATTCGGACGTCTCCGCATATCGGCATCCTGATGCTCACGATGTTCGATGACGATTCGTCCGTTTTTTCCGCGATGAGGTCGGGAGCTCGAGGCTACCTGCTCAAAGGCGCGCAAAAAGAGGAAATCGTCCGGGCTATTCATGCGGTCGGCGGCGGAGAAGCGATCTTCAGCGCGGCGATCGCTCGCAAAATGATGTTTTACTTCGATGCGATCGTGAACAAGACGGAAAGCGTTCAGTTCCCTCAGCTCACCGCAAGGGAACGAGAGGTGCTTCAGTGGATCGCAAGCGATCTCAGCAATGTGAATATTGCCCGAAGGTTGGGACTGTCGCTGAAGACTGTGCGCAATCACGTATCCAACATTCTGAGCAAGCTGCAAGCCGCGGACAGAGCGCAAGCGATCCTGATCGCCCGGGAAGCCGGACTGGGCCGGGAGAAAGAATAAGAATGCGGCGGAAGATTCAATCGATCAGAGGCAGGTCGATCGACAGCTCGCAGCCGATCGGAGCTCCGTCGGCATCGGCGGAGGAACGGATATCCACTTCTCCGCCCAGCAGCCTTACCCGTTCGATCATGGCCGATAGTCCGAAGCCGGGAACGGCCGAGCCGTACGGCTTGCCGTCGCTGATCAGCCGAAACCGCAGCTTGCCGCCGGAGGGACGCAGTGAGAATCGGGCCTTCGCGCAGCGGCCGTGGCGGATGCTGTTGGTCAGACCCTCCTGCAGCGCATGATACAGCACCTGTTCCGCCACCCGGCCCAGCTGCAGCTCCGGGGGAAGCGAAATCTCCGCATCAACGGCGATCTCCATCGTTTCTTCCGTATGCCGAATCAGCCTCCGGAACGCCGCGTCCAGCGTCAGCGCATGCGCCTCGTCCGACCGGATCAGCCTGACGGCGCCGCGAATATCGTCCAATCCTTGACGCACGAGTCCGCTCAACAAGTCCAGCTTCTCCCACGGAACGCAATCCTGCTGTTTGGCGATTCTTTTCGTCGCCTCCAGCTGAACGATCGCGGCGGTCAGCGTATGCCCGACTACGTCATGGATTTCGTGAGCGATGCGCTGGCGCTCCTCCAGCACCGACATCTGCGCCAGCATCTCCGCCTTCTCGCGGATCGTCGTCGCCAGAGAACGGTTATCCTCCTCCAGTTCCGCGGTCCGTTCCGCTTGGCGCTGAAGCCGCTCCAGCTCCCGGTTTTTGACGCGCAGGACGCCGGCAATCCCGCATAAGGAAAGAAAAAGAAAGAACAAACCGATCACAGGCAAGCTGCCGGCAAGCCCCGCGGATCGATCTAGACCTTGGCCGATCGCTTGGAACAAGAGACTCTGCAGCGAGTACAGATCCGTGCGTCCCGCCGCCCCGAGCGGGTAAGCCGTGCACGCAACCGCCAGCCAGGCAAGCTCGCGGCGGCGATCCGGCGGCTGAAGTCCGCCGTGGACTTGAACCGACTGCAGCGAGAAAATCAGGATCGCGAACCCGGCATAGACCGTTGCCGTGCGGCTGTCCATGGCCGGCATGCGCAGCATCGGCGGCAGCAGTATCGCCCCGGCAAGAGCCGCAAGCGCGATCGCAGCCGCCCGGTCGCCTGCGACGCGAATGAACGGCCTGCGCTTCAAGCTTCCCGTCCATTTGATTACGGAAGCGGAGTGAATCATCTACTCATCACCTCGACACCATCCATCATACCGACCGTCCTTTCCCGATCACAAGGGTCCCGTTCCCGACTGAGCCGGGAAATTGTCGGGAGCCGGCCGGGAAGTCGCGCGCATGCGAAAAAGCCGCTCCCCTCCCTGAAGGAGAGGCGGCTTTTCAACAGTTGGGCGTTTCCTCTAGTTATTCAGAATTCGGAAGCCGCCGATCAGCGGCAGCGGCTTGCATTTTCCTCCGGCCGCATTCAGAATGCCGAGAATCGCGAGGATGAAGACGCACAAATTCGCGAGAGGGCCGATCAGCAGCCAGCCGATAATCGGGATGATTGAACTGACGATGTTGACGACGACCAAGGTAAGAAACAGCGTCAGCCCCTGATTGGCGTGGTACATCGCATACTTTGATTGTTTGACAGCGAGCAGCGGGACGAAGAAGAGAATGTACGCCAGAATGGCCATCCCTTTGTTATCGGCGATATCCGTCGGTTCGGCTTGCTGCAGCTCCGTATGGGGTCCGTTCATGTCCATTTTCCTTTCCAGTGTCCAGAATTAATATCCATTTCAATTACTGTTCGGTCTCGGACGATATCGAATAGACGAGCGCCCCGGTAACGGTTTTATGGTCCTCCTCATCGAGCTGCAGCGAGAATACGAAATGCTCCGTGCCTTTCTGCGAAGAATAGTGAATCGTGTTCTCGCCCTCCAGCCTGTGAACCTCCGAGTATCCGGCTTGCTGCGAATAGTCGTAATACAGCTCGAGCACCTCTTCGTAGGGCATCTCCGTCTCGATCGTTACCGTGACGGAGTCCTTGCTGCTGATCGACGAGGTGACTTGAATCTCGTCCGGCAGCGGCACGTCGGACGGGAACAAGTCCGGGATGCTTGATTTGCTGGAAAACTTGATTTCCTCGCCATCATCTCTCGTGATTGTCATCGTCCCCTGTTCCTCTGCCTCGATGACCGCCTTCTCCGCCTTCGAGCAGCCTGTCGCGAAGACCAAGACCGTCATCAGGACGGCGGACAGAACTGCAAAGCCCCATTTCCTGTTTTTCATTTTGCTTTCTCCCTTGTCTTCTAATGATGAAGGATTACCATTCCCAGTCGTCGTCCAGGTCTATCCGGTTACCGTCGAGATCGTAGACGCCATCCCAGTCCCACT
The DNA here is from genome assembly GCF_042654645.1 of Cohnella hongkongensis. Lineage (NCBI taxonomy): Bacteria > Bacillati > Bacillota > Bacilli > Caryophanales > Paenibacillaceae > Cohnella > Cohnella hongkongensis. The sequence continues at coordinate 164,644 of NZ_JBHSEP010000002.1, forward strand.
CCGCCGGATCCTCGGCCGGCGGCTTGACAACATTAAGCTTTAATTCGAGCTCCATCATATGGATCTTGCTCGTAACGCCCTTAAATCCGGCCACGACCGAATCCGTGAAGGGATCGTCATATCCCGGGTTCACGACTCGGATCAGCAGCTGCTGGGGCTCCTCCCCCGGAGGGGCGTAGACGGCGCTGACCTTGTATTTGCCGATGGGTACGTTATGAACGCCGTAGCCGTTGTTCGACGGACTGCCCTTGCTGACGATCGGCTTGCCCGAGGTTCCGTCCAGCATCTTTCCCTCCGGCTGAAGCGTCAGCGTGACGTGATCCCGGTTAGGCGGCTCGAGGACCGGATTCAAAGGGTGGATCAGGTCCATCATGTAGAACAGAACTTCTCCGCTTCCGCCCGTACCGGTGGAGCTGTCGAGCTTGACGGTAAAGTTGCGGATCGCGCCCTGGTTTCCCGCGAACGGACTGTCGTCGTCGGGGGCCAGATCTACGCTGTGCGTGGCGCCATCGTACTCGGTCGAATACTCGGCGTAAGCCATATAGGTCGCAGCCAGCTTCGTCAGCTCAATTCGGTATCTTCCGTTCGCATCGGTCTTGGCTTGCGAATTGCTGTTGTACAACAGCTGGTTGTCGATCGTGATCAATGCGCCTTGAATCGGCTCTCCCTGCGGGTTGACGACTCTGCCCTTCACGACATACGGCTCGACCTGTTCGGAGCTGCCGCCCTGCGGCAGGCCGGCCGGCGCGCCCTTGCCGATCTGGATGACCGTGGTCCCGGACGCTTTCGAGGGCGTGACCGTGTATCCGCTATTCTCCGATACGAACCGAAGCGGAATCATCGTGCTGCGGTTGATCGTCTGGGCCGGAACGGACAGCTTGACGGCTTTGCCGTTCACTTTGGCGGTCAGACTGCCCATCGTCAGCTCAATCTCCGTCCCTTCCTTCTTTCCGCTTGCTTTCTGCTCGGCGCCGTTCCAGGTCACCTTGTACCCCAACGCCTCGAATGTCGTTCGGAACGGCACGAGCGTCGTGCCGTTCCGAATGATCGGCTGCTGACCCTCGAACTGAAGCAGCTTTCCTTCCACATAAATCTTCACCTTGTCGTCCTTGGCCATCACGAACGAAGTCGTACCCATGAAGATCAGAAGCAGGCCGGCTAACCAGATAAACGCCTTCGTCGAACCCTTTCGCATTCTCCCATCTCCTCTTTCAACCTCTTTCCAACCGCTGCGTCTCCGTTTAAATTCCGTGCCTTGCTCCGTTTGCTTACGAGTCTTAACATCGTGCACGATCTCTGCGCCTGAACACGAAATTCGTTTTCATCGTATACCGACTCTCTGTGACGCGCTAGTTACACGCTGTCATTTTCATTGTCACGTCTTTGTCATTTCTCCTGTACGAAAGCGCCCGTTTGCGAAAAGTCAATATGAATGACAAAAAAGATGACAACATGTAACTAGGGATGACCCCGCCATTCTTTTACAATGTGAAGCATGAACTTTTTTAACTGTTAGGAGGAATGGACATGAGTTTCATGGACAAAGTGAAATCCGGATTTTCGGAGGCGGGCAGCAAGGCGAAAATCGTCATGGAAGTGAACAAGCTCAAGCTACAGATCAGCAACAAGCAGAAGGAGATCGAAAAGCAGTATCAGAACATCGGCCGGTTATTTTTTCTCCATGCGGTTGGCCGGCAGACCGACATTTCGGAGTCCGACTATCAATCGAGCGTGACGGAAATCGTGCGGCTGGAAGATGAAATCGAGGAAAATAAAAAGCAAATCAAAACGCTCTCGAACGAGAAGGACTGCGTCTGCGGCAAACCCGCTCCCCTGGACGCCCGGTTCTGCCCGTCGTGCGGGCATACGTTTGCGGCGACCGATTGAGAGGAACGGAGGAACACCATTTCATGAAAAGCTGGCTCAAGAACAAGAACGCCAAGATCGCCCTGCTCCTTGTTGTCGGCGGCCTCTTGGCGTTCGGCGCTATTGCCGTATGGAGCAGCGGCGGCGGCCCGCGCGGCGGAACCGCCGATTCGATCGCTTCGGGTGGACCCGAGAACGCCGAGAACGCCAAGACCGTCAAAAACCTGCCCCGCAGAAAAAGCTATCCGATCGGCAAGTGGGACATCCCCGTCCCTTACTTGAATCCGTTCGGCTCCCAGGGCAACTACCAGTCCGCCGAGTACACCCCCAATCAAGTTCAGGAATTGAAATACGTCAATGAAGAGAACATGGAAACGTCCCGGCCTACCGGAGGCGATCTATGGCAGCTGCAGGTGCAGTGGAAAGACTCCGCCGCCGATCCCTGGGAGGATCTGAGCCTGTACGTATCCGAGCTCGGCGGACAGTTCTATATGGGCGCCTCCGAAGACAACTGGGTGCTGCGAGCGGACGATCCGGAGGGGAACGTCTGGTGGGGAGTCGCGACGAAAAGCGGCGAAGGCTATCTGTTGAAGGTGTACAAGGAGCTTCGACTGCCGCAGAACCAATCCGTATCGTTCCGGACGTCCGCTTACCCGAACCGGGAAATCTACTTTATGACCGACAACGAGCGGCATAGGTACCAGAGTCTTCAAGTCGATCTGGCAGATGGGCAGATTCGCCTGTCGGGCAAAGGCTTCTATTCGCAAGGCCAGTACCGCAGAGATCTGTCCTACAATCAGGAGCTGTACGCCTACAAGACGAATCGCTATACGCTGAACGATATCCCGCAGGATACGTCCGCGCCTCTGCTGTGGAAGCTGACCTGGAGCCCGGACACCGATCCGAAGGAAATCGTCCTCACGCTTGACGAAGGAGAAGCGATCCGACCGGTCCGGGACGGAGAACGGCTGGGCGCGCTCAAGGTTCGAGGAGACGCGCTGGGTCTCGTCACGGTCGAAGCGCCCCCCGGCGTCACGCTGACGCATCCGGAGCTCCATCTGAAGGGCGACAGGACGCCGGAAGGTGATACGCTGTTCTGGCTTCCCTCCGGCTTCTGGAACGTCGTCGTCCAACCGGAGAATCGAACTCCTCTGAATACGAGACTGGTTCCCGTCAGCACGGGCGAAATGACGGAGCTCGAGATCAAGCCGCTGCTGCAGGGCGCGTACCGGAACGACGGGATTGGCGACTCCAGCGGCGAAGAGAGCAAGCTGAAGATCGAGGAAGCCTCCCTGCAGGGCGATCAGGCTCGCGTCACCTTTATGCTGCTCGACTCCCAGAATCCCAAGTTCACGCCCGAGATGAAGGACATCGAGATTGTGGAAGGCGGACGGACCGGAAACCCGGTCCGGCTCAACCGGGTTGCGACGCCGCCGAGCGTCGTCCTCGCCCTCGATTCCTCCGGCTCCATGTCGAAATCGATGAAGCAGGTGCTGGACTCGGCCCGGACCTTCATTCAGGGACTTCCGGACAACGCCCATATTCAGGTGATCGACTTCGATTCCGAAATCCGGGTGCTGAAGGGCGAGAGCAAGAAGGAAGTTCTGGCGAATCTCGATCAGATCAAGGCGAAAGGAAACACGAAGCTGTACGACTCGGTCGTCGAGGGGCTAAGCCTACTGAAGGGAAAGCAGCGGCCGACGCTCGTCGTGTTCACCGACGGCGTGGACAGCAACGCCGAGAAGGCCGGAACCGGCAGCAAGGCGAGCAAGAGCGAAGTCGAGCAGGCCGTCGTCGGGTCCGGCATTCCGATCTACTCGATCGGCTTCGGTCCGGATCATGACAACTCGACGCTGCTGGAGCTGGCGGCGATGTCGGAGGGCACCTACTATTCCGCTCAGGACGCAGCCGCGCTGAACCATGTGTTCGCCGCGATTAACGACAGGCTGGGCAACCGGTTCGAGCTCACCTACGAGCGGCCGAAGGAGCAGTCGCCGTCCGACGTTCCGGTCGTCGCCATGACGCTGGACGTGAGCGGCTCGATGGACGTCGATCCCGCTTCGGGCAACGGCGCTTACCGGATCGACAAAGTGAAGCATCTGTTCCACGACTTTATCGGTCAGCTTCCGGAGAACAGCCTGATGCAGCTGCTCAGCTTCTCCGCGGAGCTGAAGTTCGACCAGGTGTTCACCTCGCGCAAATCCGAGCTGCTGCAGGCGCTGGGCCATCTGAAGGCGGTCGGAGGAACCGAGATTTTGAATTCCGTCTACGAGACCTACCATTCGTTAAAGCAGATCCCTTCCGAAAAGCGCGTCATCGTCTATGTGACCGATGCGGCGCTGGATGTCGAGGAAAGCAAAAAGGCCTTTTTCGGTGAAATGCTGAACGGCATTAAAGAGGAAGGCATCCAGGTGCTGTGGGTGGGCCTCGGAACGAACGAAAGCGAGGAAGCGTTCCGGTGGGCGGCGGAGAAATCGGGAGGCAAGTACGTCATCTCCGAAGAACCGGCCGTGTTGGCGCAGGCGTTCCAAGAAGCGCTTGCCGAAGTTCAGAAGCGCCCTTCCGAGCAAATCCCGCTGACGCTCGCCGTCCGCAGCGAATCGAACGACGGTTCTGCCCGAATCTATTCGGACGACCGCCTGGTCGATTTCCCCGTCCTGTTCGACGCGGGCGACAAGGTCGAGTTTCAGACGATCGGCGTCGAGACGGGCAAAAGGATCGCGCAATACGAGCAGGCGACGGCATCGCTTGTCTATGGACGCGATCTGCCCAGCGAGGAGGTCAAAATCTACAAACGCGTTCCGCTGAACAGCCAGGGGAAAAACAAGGCGGTCGAATGGACGGCGCGCGAGCTCCTCTTCCTGAAAAAGCTGAAAGGCGTGGACGCGCCCGCGAACCGCAGCTTTGCCGCTATTGAAATGGAGCTAACGAACGCGCATCCGGGCGGAGCCTCTTATTTGATTCCGGACTTCGCCTCTCATTTCTTCATGAACGTCAACGGCGCGGGCACCTATCCGGCTTCGACGGCCACCTGGCTGACAGAGCAGCCGCTGGCCCCTCCCGGGCAGGGAGATATCACGGTCAAGCGAGGCGACACCGTCAAAGGCATGCTTGTGTTTATCGTCCCCGACGAGGAGCTTGAACGGGCTTCCGTCCATTACTACGACGCGGAACACGGACATATCTCGCTCGCCCTCGTCGGCCCTCTCCCGAAGGAGGATCCCGCCGTTCTGGCCAACATGCCGAAAAGCGCCACGGGCAAGCTCTCGGATACGTTCGAGCTGAACCTGAAGGCGGTCGGCGACGCGACCCGGATCGAGAAAGTCGCGCTCACCCGCAAAACGAGCGTATTCAAAATCGTGGAAGCCGAATTGAAGTCGCTCGTTCAGGCCGATCTGAAGCTGAATCCGCAGGAACGGTTTTATTTGAACTTCAAAACCGCAGAAGGGCCTTTCCTCGTTCCCGTTCATACGGCGACCGCTCTGCTGCCTTACGGCCTGCTGCGCCCCGTGACGTTCGGCCCCGGCTCCTCCAACAAAGTCCGCCTGGCCTTCCAGACGCCGAATGCGCTGGAGGCCATGCCGACGGACCTGTACGTCGATCTGTTCGGAGGAGCGACGGTGCTGCCGGTGAGCGGCGGAACGACAGGGGAAAAGAAAGCGACGGACGCAGCGGCGATCCCGGGCAAAGGCGTGTCGCTGACCGTCAACTCGCTGTCCCGCGTTCGCGACATCGAGTCCAGCAACGGCAACTTCGTAGTGGTCGACGTGACGGTGGACGACGAGCGCGACGGCTTCGGATCGTCCGGCTTCCGCGAGACGTTTAAGCTTGCGCCGTTTCAGGCGCCGGCAGGACGAGAGGCAACGGACCTGCGGGCGGACCCGATCACCGACGAGCTGCTCCTGGGCGTCGGTAAGGATTGGGCCGTATTCGACGGCGCTTCGCGACGAGGTTTGCTCGTGTTCTCGATCCCCCACAATCAAGCGGATCTGAGCTGGACGCTGCAATCCGACTTGTTCTCCGGCTTGAACCTTCCTGTCGGCAGCGATGCCTATAAGCAGGAAGGGCTGCTCGTCAAGAGGGTGGAGCCGCCTCTGGACGAGAAATTCGACCTCGAGCTCCAGGTGGCGCTGGCGGAGGCGATTAGCCGCCACCGCACGCTGGAGGCCGCCAAGTCGCCGGCCGGGGCCGCACGAACAGCCGACTTCGACGCCGGCCAAGGCCGCCAGGAGAGCGTCCCGGCTCCCTTGCCCGCTGTTCGCGGCATGATGCAGCTGGATTCGGTCCAGACGGAATCCGATTTCCAAGCGCTCGTGGACGAACTACGGTGGCTGCCCTCTGCGGACCCGTATTCGACTTACCGGTATTCACCGGAAGCCGTGCTGGCCCAAGGCTGGGGAACGGAGGGCGACTTGGCCAACCTGACCGGCGGTCTGCTTTCCAGACTCGGTTACAGCCCGTCGCTGCGAATGGTGCAGGTCACCGATCGCGGCAGGAAAGCGCTCGAGGAGCTCGGAGCCGTTGATTCGGTCACTCTGAAGCATCTGCCCGCATGGACCTACTTCGACGAGCAAGGCAAAACGAAAATATTCGTCGTTCCGTTCATGAAGGATTTGTCGGAGCTGGACGGACTGGTCTTCTTCCCCGGCGGTCAGGAGAGCAGACGGATGACGTCCGCGCAAAGCACGATCAGCGTCTATTTCATAGCCGAAGCCAAAGAGGACCGGGGAGTGGGCGGCATTACCGGAGACATCGGAGGCGCTCTCGGCGGAGGCGGAGGCGACGAGGGGCCGTTGATCGAGGAGGTTCGCGTTCTGGAAGCCGCGCTGGACCTCGAGCAGTTAAGCCGGGAGCCGGTGGATATCCGCGCAGGCGGCTCGGAAGGCAAGTATACGGCCGTGCTGGAAAGCCAGACGATGCAGATCGTCGGCAAGCGTCTGATCGACGCCAATGAGCAGAAGATCGTCGGCGCGCGCATCGAAGTTCAACTGCCGAACAAGAAGCTGACGCATGAAACCCGGCTGAAGGACGGAGAAGGGATCGCCGACGTCTTCCATACGGTTGCGGTCAATCTTCCCGATCTGTCCGCCGAAGCGGCGGAAGAGCTGCAGCAGGCGGCCGACCGGGTTCACAAGGCGGCGGCGAAGCCGGACGATCATTCTGCGCTCGTCTGGTATACCCGGAGCATTTTGTACCGGATTATCGCCAATCAGACCGCCTACGAAAACGAGCTCGCCGAGCAGCTGGACGTCACTGCGGGACGCGTCGACAAGGAACGGGTCATCTTCGTAACCGTCAGGAACGACCAGGCGCAGCCGGCGCTCAGAACAAGCGTCGATCTGCAGCAGATCGCCAATCGGATTCACCGGGGATCGGAGGAAGCCGTCCGGAGCTTTCATATCATGAACGGCCTGTTCGCATCCAGGCTCGAGGGCGTCGCGCTGCCGGGTGACAAGACGGATTTCATGGACGTCTGGATGAACAGCCCGGACGATACGATGCTGTTCCTGAGCCTTAAGAACAGTCGGAACGAAGATCTGAAGGTGATGGAGGAATACGGGCTTCCGAGCTCGATCATCGAACGGGCCAAAGCCTCTTCCGCCGCCATGCTGATTCCGAGTCGACCGACGAGCATTCGCGGCGAGAGCCGCTGGGCTTGGCTGGAGATCGATCCGGACACCTTCGAGACGATCTCCGTCACGGACACGGGCGAGCACGGCGGGTTCGCGGAGTATCTGGTGTCGGCGGAGCGCGTCTCTCCGACAGGCGAGGACTACCAGGTCTTCATGACGGGAGCGTTCCTGGGCGTGACCACTTCCGTCTGGAGCGTGAGCTCCTTCGCGCTGAAGCTCGACGACTACGAGCAAATCATTCGAGCGGCCAAAGCCTACACGTACGGATTGGGCGAGGTGCTCAGCGGAATGTTGGACAGAAAGGATCTGGCCAAGCTGGAATACAACTGGACTCCGATCAAGCTGAAATTGGTGAACAAGGAATACGATTATCTGCAAAAGTATTTCGAACCGGTCAACATGGGACAGAAAGGCGATTGGTCCCAGGACGTCGTCAACTTCATCCACGGATTCCAGACCGGCGCCGCGCACTACTTCAAGCAAGCCGAGGCTTCCATTCAGAAGACTGCCGTGAACAACGGCCCTCCGAGCGGAGGCGGCGCCAAATAAAGCGAAGGAACCGCCTAGCGGCAGCTTACGCCCCGCTAGGCGGTTCCTTTCTACTGTTCATGCTGTCCAGCCAACTCCGGCAGCTTGCTTTGAATACCCGCATTATCGTTGTACCGGAGGGTCTCTTCGCTTAAAGGTTGCGGGAGTCCAGGCGCATTTCGAGGGTCTATCCCTCCAAAAAGAGGGTAGTCTTTCGACCCATATTATGGTTATATTAAACTAGTTTTCTATGTTTAATTGGGGGGACTGAAATGAAGCTGCCTAATCGTAAGCAGTTGGTTATGCTGATGGTTGCGATCTTACTCTGGACAGCAGCGCCGTGGGGTCCGGAAAAGCGGGCGCTTGCATCCGCATGCGATGGCGTAACGCCCGGCACGACTGCCGACTGCCCGATTATGATCTTCGACGCCGAGGGATTAGCTGCGATGCGCAACGACCTGACTGCTCATTATGCGCTTGGCGCCGATATCGATTTGCTTGAGTACTTGAGCCCCGGAGGAGCCGGATACAACGGCGGAGACGGCTGGGTTCCGATAGGCGCCTTCTCGCCATTTACGGGCACATTTAACGGCAATGGGCACACGATTTCCCATTTGAGGATTGCCGAAACGCTAGCTTCGGTTGGATTGTTCGGCAGTGTACGAGATGGAACAATCCGCAATGTAGGTCTGATTAACGTAGACGTTACAGGCAACGGAGCAAGCAGTCAGGTCGGCGGCCTGGTCGGCTATCTTGATGGTTCAACCGTCGCAAATTCCTATGTCACCGGAACCGTCAGAGGCGCGGACTATGTCGGCGGCCTGGTCGGGCACGCTGTCTCGCCTTCATCAGGGCCATCAGGGCCCAGCCAGATTCTCAATTCTTACGCTTCAGCCGTAGTAACCAGCCTTGACCCCGGCAAAGTCGGAGGGTTGGTCGCCATTGTGGAAGGAGACTTGAACACAGTTTTATCGTATTTCAATTCCAGTTTGACCGAATCATCCTTGAGCGGGACGCCGTTAACAACAGCGCAAATGAAAAGCGCCGGCAGTTTCGATCCCACCTTCTTCGCGCAAGGCGGGTGGGTCATTCTGGAAGGCATGACATTCCCGATGCACCGCACAACGCTTAATCAAATTGAGCTGGACGAATTGACCATCGACGATGGCGAAATTGCCTACGAGCCGGCTTTTGCCGCTCATACATCGACGTATTCAAGCCGGGTAACAAGCGAAGCGGACAGCGTAACCGTGTCGGTATATTCGAGCAGCAGCCGCGTTAGCGTATCGATTGGCAACGAGGTTGGCGACTCGAGGGTCATTGAACTGGTGCCGGGCATCAACATAGTCGAAATTACGGCTTCTACCGATGTCGCCGTGCCCGGAGCCGCAACCCATCCTTTTGAAGCGGTCTATACGCTTCATATTATTCGTGAAAACGGAGCAGATTTCCCTCACCGCATTACAACCGCTTCTCAGCTGGCGGCGATCGGAAACGCTCCTTATGCGTTAGACGACAACTACGAGCTGATGAACGATCTCGATCTGACAGGAGTAAGCTGGAACCCGATCGGAGACGGCGACCAGCCGTTTACGGGGACTTTTGAGGGCAACAGGCGCGTCATCCGCGGTTTGACCGTCACCGGCGCCGCTGACGACGCCGGGTTATTCGCGGCGTCTTCGGGTACTATCCGCAATATTGGCCTGGAGGACGCGAATGTATCGGGAGGCAGCCGGGTTGGCGGACTCGTCGGCAGCAAATCGGGCATCGTCTCGAACGCCTACGTGAAGGGCAGCGTTGCCGGTGACGAACATGTCGGCGGATTAGTCGGATTGAACAACGGAGCGGCAAACGTGTCGTACACCTATGCCGCAGGGCTTGTAAGCAGTGCGGATCATACGGGAGGGCTGATCGGCGAAAACGACGGCGGCTCGGTAAACGGCTCCTATTGGGATGCCGAGATTGGCGGGCTTGCCATCTCAGCTGGCGGCGAAGGCAAGACGACTGCCGACATGCAGCTCGCTGCTACATATGGCGGCTGGGATTTCGCCGGAACATGGGCCATCATGAACGGAGCGACGTATCCGATGTTCAACCGCCATTTTGAAGCTGTGAAGCTTCAAGCTTTAGGCGCCACGTCGACAGACGCCGTTTTGAACTGGAACTCTGCTGTATTCACTTCTGCTCAAGGCTCTTACCGTCTGTCGGCCGACCGGTACATCGATACCGTCACGATTACCGCCAATCCCGCCGTTTCAGATACGAGAGTGACGATCGGCGATGCGGAGTCGGCCTCGGCGCAAGTCGCTGTAACGGCCGGAAGCCATGCGATCTGGATCAGAACGACGGGCGTTAACGGCAAGCCCGATGGCGCGTACGTGCTGACGATCGACGTTCCCGCTCCCGGGGTGACCGGCCTTGACGTTCCCCCCGCCGGGTATTACGGCATCGGCGATGCGCTGACCTTTACGGTGAGCTACGAAGGAGACGTCGAGGTCGTGAACGTCCCGACAATTCCTGTCGTCATCGGAGAAGGAGCGGACGCCGTAACGGTCTACGCCGCCTACACCGGGCAACCTGCGGGCGAACGGAACAAGCTGATCTTTACGTATGTCGTGGAGGAAGGACTTGTCCATACGAACGACATTGCCATCGGCACGCGCATTCAATTGACGGATGGCGCCGCAATCCATGCCGCTGCCACGACCGTTTCCGTTCCGCTCGATTTGCCGGCAGCGACGATAACCGGGATCATCATCGATTCCGTAAGACCGGAAATTACGTTATCGCAGCAGCCTGCGAGCACGGTCATGACCAACGGGCCGGTGACGGTAACGGCGGCGACGGACGGCACGGGAAGCGATATTACAGTCACGAAGTGGTCGCACGGACTGCGAACGGCCGATTACTTTGCAGCTGGCGGGCAATGGCTTATCGGAGACAGCTTCCAGGCAACCGCTAATGGAACGTACTCGGTTTACGCCGAAGACGAAGCGGGCAATGAAGCCGTGGCCCACATTGCGATTTCGAATATCCGCAGCCCTTCAGGCAGCTCTGGTGGAGGGACGGCCCCTGAACCTGCGCCTGAACGGCCAATACCTCCCGCCGGACCTCAAGTGACCCTCGATTCCAGCGGCGGCGTCTCCGTTCTGATTGATGCTTCATCTATCGTCAAGGACACGCTCGAAGACGGCACAAGCATCGAGCATGTCGTATTGACCGATGAACTCGTCGAACAAGTGCTGGATTTGCTTGGGGATGCGCAGCGATCGTTCGTCGCCGTCGTGATCGACGACTCCGGGAGGGCCGTTCAGGTGCAGTTTCCCTGGGGCTCCCTCGCCAAAGTGAAGGACGAGTATCCAAACGCCGTCTTTCAGATCAGGCTGAACAGCTCCAGCTACCAGCTCCAAGCGAACGCGCTGAATCCGCAGCCGCAAACGACGCATGTGAATGTCGTCATCGCCAAGGCAGCCGGTCAAGAGAAGGGACGGCTGCAGCAGGCCGCGAACAACGCCGGACTTCAGCTGATCAGCGATGCGGTAGATGCTAAAGTGACGGATTCGACCGGCGGACAAACAGCGGAGGTTTACAATTTGGGCAGCACGTACACGATTCGGACAATCGTGCCGAACGAGGGCATATCGGGAGGACGCTTCACCGCCGTTCGGTATGACCCCGCAACCCGGGCGTTATCGTTCGTTCCGGCTGTGACCGCAACAAGAGCGGACGGCAGGCTGGAAATATCGATCAAAGCGCCGCACAACGGCATCTATGCCGTCATGGCGTCAGGCCTGAGGTCATTTGCCGATCTTAACGGTCACTGGGCGAAAGCCGACGTGGAGCTGCTGGCTTCCAAGCGGATTGCAAGCGGAGTATCCGGTACGGAGTTCGCGCCGGGCAGACCGATCACAAGAGCCGAATTTACGGCCTTGCTGGTTCGAGCTTTAGGATTGAAAATCGAACGAACGGGGAGCGCCGACTTCGAAGACGTTTCCGAGGAAGACTGGTTCGCGCCGATCATTAAAGCGGGGGTCGAGGCCGGGCTGGTAAGCGGAATATCGAAGGATGAATTCGCGCCCGGCGCCCCGATGACAAGAGAACAGATGGCCGTTATGTTCAACAATGCGTTCACGTTCCTGGGTTACCCCGAAGCGGACGCCGAATATGCTCCGATCGTTCTGGACAAGTTTGAGGACAGCGCCGATATATCCGCGTGGGCCAAATCGGCAGTCGCTCAATCCGTAGCCGCAGGGATTATTCGCGGGACTGCAGGCGACGCGATCGCACCTTCCGAGGCTACGACCAGAGCGCAGGCGGTCGTGATGTTAAGGCGATTCCTCAAGCATGTCGAGTTTATCGACTGAACCATTCCCTAGACCGTCGACGAACCGAGATGGAAAAAGCTTAGCCGCTAGCGGCTTCTAGACTTGATAACGAAGACCAGACTTGCATGACGCGAGAAAGCGGCTGCCCGTCCGTCAATCCTGACGAGCGGGCAGCCGCTTTCTCGTTGCTTCTTGAGCCGCTTATGCGGGAGTTGCCCGTTTAAGGCACTTGATCGGTTACTGTAAAGCGAACCGTCGTCGCAGCCGTTAGACCGTTCGATATCCGGGTCGTCGTCACGGTCAGAACGTAATCGCCTTCCTCTTCAATTCGTGTTCCCCGCTCGTACGGGGACGTGACAGGAGGTTCTTCGTCCCAGGTTCTCGTTAGAGTCGCTGTACTTGTCGTGCCTTCCGCATCCGTCCAACTCGGCGTGACGCTATAGTAGTTGCTGCCGTTGGGCTCTCCGTTCAAGTCAATCGTCGGCGCTTCCGGAGCTTCCCCCACGATCGTGAAGCGGATCGACTTCGACTCAGAATTGCCTGCGTCGGTGCGCCAGGTGACCGTCAGGACGTATTCGCCCGGCTCGTTAATGGCTTCTCCCTTAGCGTACGGTATCGGCGAGCCGCCGTCCTTCGCCAGCGCTGCTTCGACTTCGCCAAAATATTGCGGCTCATACCACTCAGGCGTCGCGCTTGCGTATACGCCCCCTTCCTCAATGCCGCGAATCTCGACAAGCATGAATGGGAACTTGTGCTCACCTGTTACCCCGTCTTGGTTGACTATAACCGTTAGCTCGTACTCGCCAGCTTCATGAATCGTCGTTGGGTTGGATAGGTTTGATATAACAAAGTTCCGGTTCCTGTGATACAGGATGGTGCTCGCGATCTGTGTTCCCTCGCTGGGCGCCCATGAAATCTCAGCCGGGGCAAATAAGATCGCGTGATCCGAGACGCCCGACAAGTGCGGAGCAGGAGGCACAGGAACGATTGTGAATCGAATCGACATCGATTCAGAATGGCCGGAGTCGGTGCGCCAGGTGACGGTCAGAACGTATTCGCCAACCTCGTTAATCGTTGCCCCTCTTAAATACGGTCTTGGAGAACCGCCGTCTTTCGTCAGCACTGCTTCAACTTCGCCAAAATATTGCGGCTCGTACCACCTGGCAGACGCTGTTGTGTATACGCCTCCTTCTTCTATGCCGCGAATCTCGGCAACGATGAATTGATAGTCGTACCGTGTGCTTTCCTGGCCATCACTCACTCGAAAACTGAGCACATATTCTCCTGCGACATCAATGGTCGTTGGGCTGGAAGGGTAGGAGTAATGTGAATTAATGTTCCTGTGCCACAGATCGGACCACTCGATCTGCGTTCCCTCACGGGGCGCCCATGCTATCTCTGCCGGTTTAAATAGGATATCTGAGAAGCCCGTCAGTTGAGGCGCAGGAGGCCTGGAATCGATCGCGAAGCGAATCGACTTCGACTCAGAATTGCCTGCGTCGGTGCGCCAGGTGACCGTCAGGACGTATTCGCCCGGCTCGTTAATGATTTCTCCCTTAGCGTACGGAAGCGGCGAACCGCCGTCCTTCGCCAGCGCTGCTTCAGCTTCGCCAAAATATTGCGGCTCGAACCAATCCGGCGTTGCGCTTGCGTATACGCCCCCTTCTTCTACACCGCGGATCTCGGCAAGAATGAATGAATAGTCGTACCTTCCCGTCACTCCGTCTTGGCTCACTATCACGCTAAACTCGTATTCAGCCGCTTCATCCAGGAGTATAGGGCTCGTAGGGTTAATCCTAAACGAATTCACTGTCCTGTTCCGCAGAGTGGTATGGTCGATCTGCGTTCCCTCACGGGGCGTCCATGCAATCTCAGCCGGGCCAAATAGGATCGCGTTATCCGAGAAGCCCGACAGATCAGGCGCCGGAGGGGCTTCAACGATCGTGAAGCGAACCGATTGCGATGTCGAATTGCCTCCGTCAATGCGCCAGGTGACGGTCAGGACGTATTCGCCAGGCTCGTCAATCGTTTCTCCCTTTAAGTGCGGCCTTGGAGCACCTCCATCTTTCGTCAGCGTCACCGCTTCGACTTCGCCGAAATATTGCGGCTCATACCAAGCGGGCGTCACGCTTGCGCTGACTTCCCCTTCTTCTACGCCACGGATCTCGGCAATCATGAATTTATATTCGTACTCGAGTGTCTCTTCGCCTTCCCTCACGTTCACATAGAACACGAACTCGCCTATTTCCTCAAGGGTCATTGGGCTCCGAAGGTTAAGGTAGTTTATTCCCTTGTTCTTGTGCACCAGACGGACCCCTTCGATCTGTGTTCCTTCATGGGGCGTCCAGGACATTTCAATCGGGCCGAATAAGATCGCGTTATCAGAGAAACCCGACAGGACAGGACGGGCCGGACCGACGTTCACTTTAAACTCCTTCACGGCCGTTGAAGTCAAACCGTTGGACTGCTTCGTTGTCGTCACGATTAATTCATAGTCCCCGTCCTGATCGATGAGAGTGCCCGTCGTGTATTGGACAGGCTCTGCGCCATCCTTCCGCAGGGTAGCCGTGCTGGTCGTGCCTGTCGGCTCCGTCCAGGTCAGCGATGCGGAATAGTACACCGATTCCCCGCCGAGCTCACGGGTACTTCCATCGATCGTAATTGTCGCTTCAGCCGGAGGAGCGGAATCGATCGTGAACGCGATCCGCTGGCGAACCGCCAGTCCGTTCGAGTCCTTGCGAGTCGTCACCTCGAGAACGTATTCGCCGTCCTCGGAAATCTCGGCCCCGCTTGCGAACGCTTCGGCTTCGCCTCCGTCCTTGGCCAGAGTCGCCGTGCTTGTCATCCCTGGCTCATCCTGCCATGTCGGAGTGACGGATACATAAGTGCCTCCATTTTCTACGCCCGTAACCGTTACGGCCTCAGGCTGCTCGGAATGGATGTTGAAACGAACCGATTGCGATGCCGAATGATCGTCCGACGTATGCCAGGTTACGGCCAACACATACTCGCCATCCTCGACGATCTCCGTTCCCTTGGTGTACGGCGCGGCAGGACCGCCGTCTTTGCTTAGCGTCGCTTCGCTGTAGCCGTTGTCGAAGCCGATCGGCTCCACCCAATCCGGCATCGCGCTTCCATAGACTCCCTCTGCAGTTACGCCTCTGATTCCGGTGATGACGAATTTATAGGCATATGTTTTGATTTCGTTGCTGCTGTTCCTCATGCCTGCGGTAAATTCGTAGGTTCCGTCGTGCTCAACAGTCGTTGGGCTCGCGATGTCGTCGAACCTTTCCCCCGTCTCTGCATTCGTCAGCCTATTCCAGTCAATCGACGTTCCTTCGTACGGTTCCCAGGACATCGTAACCGGCTCGAAATAGATCCCGTTGTTCGTGAAGCCCGACAGGATCGGGCCAACCGGGCCGACGTCCACTTTGAACTCCCTCGTGGTCGATGCCGTCAATCCGTTTGACAGCTTCGTCCATGTAACGGTAAGCTCGTAATCTCCATTCTGGTCGATTAGGCTGTCCATCACGTAAGGAACGGCGGTCGCTCCGTCTTTCACCAGCATCGCGCTGCTTGTCGTGCCGACCTGACTCGGCCACTGCAGTCTGATGTTATAATAAGCGTTTCCTGCCGGCGTATTTCTCAGATTGCCTGTCGCCGATATGCTTCTCGCTGCCGGGGGGACGGAGTCGATCGTGAAAGCGATCTGCTGCCGAACCGTCCGACCGTTCGAGTCCTTGCGGGTCGTCACCTCGAGGGCGTACTCGCCGTCCTCGGAAATCTCGGTTCCGTACGTGAACGAGGCAGCTTCGGCTCCGTCCTTGGCCAGAGTCGCCGTGCTTGTATGACCGGGCGCATCGTTCCACGTAATAATCGCCGACGCATACGTGCCGCCCTCTTCCACGCCTTCTATCAGCGCCGGAACTGCGATGGCGGAATCGATCGTAAACCGGATCGTCGTTACAGCCCTCGCGCCGTTGGAATCTTTCCTCGCCGTAACGCTCAGAATGTAGCTGCCGTCTTCGGCGATCTCGGTATTCCTCGCATAGCTGATCTTATTGGAGCCGTCCTTGGTCAAGGTCGCCGTGCTGGTCGTGCCGGGAGCATCGTTCCAATTCGGAGTCACCGGGCCCGAGTAGATGCCTTGATCTCGAACGCCATCCACGACTGGAGCGGCCGGAGGCGTCGTGTCCTGGTTTCCTCCGCCGCCGGTTCCGGGCGACGGAGCCGGAACGCCGCCTCCTTCCAGCTTGCCGGGTACGCGCTCGAACTTCGACTCCTTCGCACGATCGCCGACAATCGCGCGGTCGATCGCGCCTTGTCCTTGCACCGTCGTTTCCTCTTCCAGAGTCAGCTCGCCAATTCGGGCATCGTCTTCCAGCTTCAGCGTATTCCCGGAAGCGCCGGGCAGGACGCTCATCTTCCCGATCGTCCCTTCGACCAGCTCGATCTCGACGTTCGACGAAGCTACGTTCGTCTCCGCAAATTCGCCCTTCAGAATCGCCTTCGATCCGGCAGGCATTTCTTTCGTCAGATGAACGGCTTCGTAGCCTTTGCCTTCGTCGGCATCGGACTCCAGCCTGGCGCCGGAACGAAGGTCCACCCGCTTCACGAGCGTACTTCCCGCCGCAACGATGCGGACGTTGCCGTTTTTCTTGTCCACCAGGAGGATCTCAAGCTCGGAGTCCTTCAAGTGAATCGAGTTGGGACCTCCGCCGTTCACGGTAACGGTTCCCTTCACCTTCACGTTGTCCAGAACGGCTTCGCCCTCGCCGATGCTGGCGGAGAGCAGAAGATCGCCCTGAATCTCCATATTTCGCAAGATCGCTCCGCTTGCCGTGACGACCGCGTTGCCTGCAACTTTCTCCGTACCGCTTGCCGGACCGTAAGTCCCGGCAGCGGAGAACGTTCGATCCTTGTCGCTTCCCCGCTCCAGCTTCTTGAGCGCGCCGTCCAGAATGACGACCGCTTCCTCCCGCGTAATCACCTTCTTCGGCCTGAACGATCCGTCCGGGTAGCCCTTCAAGATTCCGGCCGCCACCAAAGCGCCGACTGCGCCCTTGCCGGCGTTCGAGATCGATGCCGCATCGATGAATGCGGACGTTTCGCCGGGGTTAAGCTTCAGGCCGAACGCCTTCGCAACCATAACCGATACCTCTTCGCGAGTAATTTTGCGATCGGGCTGTATCGTCCCGTCCGGATAGACTTCGGCATATCCGGCCTGCACCGCGATCGCGGCCTGCTTCGTTTTCCAATTTCCCTGCTTTGCGTCGCTGAACGAGATCGCCGCTTCATCGACAAACCCGAGAGATTTGTTGGCAAGCGAGAAAAATTCGGCTCTCGTCACTTCGAGCTTCGGTCTGACCGTTCCGTCCGGATACCCGGTTAACCAGCCTTTGTCCATCCACTCCAGCACGACTCGCTCCGACCAGCCCCCGCGAATATCGGCGGGAGAAGAAGCCGCCGAAGCGGCTCTCTCCAGAAATGCGGAGCTCAGCATGCAGACAGCCATCGCGAGAGCGATCAAACGAAACAGGCTGCTCTTATGCCGTTGCTTAAACTCCATAGTCTTTCCTCCTTCAGAATGGATCAGAATGAGTTCGGCGACTGCACGACAAGAAGCGTCGCAGAGCGCTTCGGAAGCTTCAGCGTTGCCGTTCCGCTCGCGCTTGCCTCAAGATCGCCGGTCTTGGCGAGCCGGCGGACCGCGTCGAAGGCATAGACCTCCGCAGCGTCAAAGCCTGTCCCCAGCTCCAGCTGAATATCCCGGCTTAACGTGTCCTTATTAAACAGAAGCACATAGGTCTTGCCGTCATTGCCTTCAATCGTATACGCGCCTACCGCATCGGCCCGGGAAGAATCGGTGCGAACGCTGCTTCCCTCGATGCTTGAGCCTTGGCCGTCATAGTTCAGGTACAGCTTAAATGCGTCCTCGATCGGCGTTCCCGCCTGGAAATTGCCGAAGCGGGTCGCCAGGTCGACGCCTTCTCTGCCGAAGATCGCGAGCGCTTCCGCCTGCGCCAGTCCTGCCGTTACGCCGACGCCGTTGCCGAAGTTGTACTCCGTAATCGCCAGCTTCAGGCCCGGCCGATTGCGCTCGATGATATCCTTCATCCGCGGAATGAGCCGGATCGGCTCCCGGATCCAGGATTGATCGACGAACTGGTCGTCGTACAGCGACTTCAGCGCCTGGAAGCGGCGCTTCGCCACCTGCGGGCTCTCGTTTTCCGACGGAACCCCTTGCTCCTGCGAGTAGTAATGGATCGTCAAGTAATCGATCAGCTGCAGCCCCGTCTCCTGCTCATGGTCCCTTACCTGCTGCAGGTACCATTCCAGGAATGGCGTTCCGCCGTGAGCCTGGCGATCCGGACCGTCTGCACAGAGATCGGCCGAGGAATAGAAGTAGCCGCACCATCCCCAAGAAACGGGCCCCAACAGCTTCGCGTCAGGATCGGCTTGCTTAATCGCCGTGCCGTACTCCACCGTCTTGTTCCACAGCTCGTCATACGTCGGCGCTTCCGGATGAACGTCCCGGTGCGTCACATGCCACAGATCCGGCTCGTTATCCAGCGCATACAGACGGACTTGGCCGTTCGATCTCTCAGCCATATGGCGAACCCAGTCCGCAGCGAATTCCGTGCCTACTCGAACCGAGGTGTCCGACGGATCGTTGTTCGTTACCAGTTCGCCGCCGACATGCACGCCGTTGCCGGCATCCCGGAGCTCCCAAGCCGACTCCGTCTGGCTGCCGTATTTTTGCTGCGAGAATCCGTAGCTGACTGTGCGGTCCTTCGGCGTCCAGCCGATCGTCGGAATCGTCATCAGCACCTGGTTCCCTCGTCCGAGAACCCGATCGATGAACCGATCCGACAATGAGCCGTGCGACGGCTCCCAATCCGGACCGTCATACGGATAGTTGATGAAGAACCAATCGTTCGCGCGATTCGCCGCGTTTAATTGCCAGTTGTAGCGAGTCGTCTGATTGCCTCCCCAGCGTTCGACCGGGAATGGCAGGTCTGAAGTCGTCGGATTGCCCTCGTCGTAGTTGATGCCGTAAATGTCGTTGCTGATCGGCTTTCGCTCCGAGGTCTGGTCGACGGACACGGTGACGAGCGGAAGCTCCGGCTCCGGCAGCTGACCCGCATTCGGGTTGGCCAGCAGCGCGATGTCGTCGATATAGACCGCTCCCTGATCGTCCTCTGTCCCGGCCTGCAAAATCAAGCCGTCAAAAAATCCGAGGTCCAGACCCAAATCGGCCATGCCGACCGTCACTTCGGTCCATTGTCCGGCCGGAAGCGATCCATTCGGGAGCAGCTCGTTCAGGGGAATCGCCCCGAGCGACTGATTGCCGTCGTAGACATGGAACAGAAGCTCCTGTCCGCCGGCGCTGCCGCCATGAAGCCAGAAGCGGATGCCGTAATAATCCTCCACATGCCTTTTCGACTCTCCGGAAATCCATACGCCGTCCCAGCCGTCCGGCTCGAACTTAATCGATCGGGCTCCGCTTCTTGCCTGCTCCTCGTTGGCGAAGTCCTTCTCATGCCAGCTGTAGTTGCGATAGCCCGCCGTCAGAGCATCCTCGTACACCGTCTCCGCCCGCACGTTCGTAATTTGCACGAACCCCTCTGTCGTAAAACGGTTGTGGGTTGCCGTAATCTTCGCAATGCCCGGCTGCAGCGCCACAAGCTCTCCGTCCTCGACGGACAGAAGCTCCGGCCGGTCAACCTCCCATTCCGTGTCGCCGGTTACAATCGCAGTGTCCCCGGATTGCAGGAACGTCTCCGCCTGTACCTGGCGGCGCTCTCCCGGCAGCATCACCAGGCGCGGCTGGTCGATTCTAAGCTCGAGCACGGCCGCTTGGGCTTCTTGTCTGGAGGTTACCGAGATATCGTCCAGATAGAGGGGCTCCTGCTTGCCCGGCAGCATACCGGTCAAACGAATGCCGTCGAACAGTCGGTGCTCCAGCCCCAGATCGGCAAGGTCCATCTCGATTAGGGCCCATTCTCCTGCGGGAACGCCCTCCGGCAGCCAATATTCCAGCGGCTGCTCGAAGGCTGGCACGCCTCCCGCCGTCAGCGCCAGCTCCGCTTGCTGTCCGCCTTCGGAGCCTCCGTGCACCCACAATCTCAGCTTGTCGTAATCGTTCACCGTCAGCAGCTGAGTGCTGGACAAGTACAGCGCTCCGTCCCCGTCCGGAGTAAACCGGATCGAGCTTGTGCCCGTACGTTTCACCGAGCTTTCCGTCAGGCTGACCTGTCCCCAGCTATTGTTTGTTACCGTATCTGCCAGCTTGTCGTCATATAAATAGAAACCCGCCACCGGCTCGATCGGATCCCCTGGCTCGCCCGGCTCTTGACCGCCCGGCTCTTCGCTGCCAGGCTCCTCGCCCCCAGGTTCCTCGCCTCCAGGTTCCTCGCCCGGTTGTTCTCCAGGCTCTTCGCCGGGCGCTTCTCCCCCGGCTTTGCCGCTGAAGGCGAGGCCGTCGATAAACAGTGGTCCCTGCTGGCCCGCCCCCCAGACGAGAATGCCGTCCATCCACCCCGGATTGCCGCCTCCAAGCGGAACGGTCACCTTCACCCATTCGTCGGTCGGGATGCCGCCAGGCAATAAATCGCCGGAGTTCCACTCCGCAAGAGCCTGTCCGCCTAGCGTGAACACCAGCTTGAACGACTGGCCTCCCTGGCCGCTTCCGCGCAGCCAAAAGCTGAAATCTTCGTATTCGCTCGCGTTCATGATGCGTTCCTTGTACAGGTAAACGGCTTGTCCTTCGCCCGCTTCGAACCGGATCGAACGGCTGCCCTCGTAGACCGTCTCCTCCTCGTCCAAGCTGACGCCCGCCCAGCTGTTGTTATGGAACGACGCTTCCAACCGGTCGTCGAACACGATGAGCTTGGCGGCCTCGGAACCGAACGTTCGCGGGCCGGGAACCGCAAGCTGTACGAGCAAAAGCGCCGAGGTCAGCCACACCGCCATCTTCGAAAAGCCCTTCATTTTTACTCTCGCTTCCATGCACACTGCTCCCTTCCAGTTTGTAACACTCCCATTCTAAGAAACCTGATCGCCTCCCGATAGTTACAGACTGTCACAGTTATTGTCATGCAGCGGACATGCAGCCTATCGACAGGCATGCAAAAAAGCCGCTTCAGTCCGGGCGGACCTGAAGCGGCGAAAATGAAACGTTATAGATCGAAGCCGGGGTTAATAGGCGTCTTCCAGAAGCAAATCTTTCAGAATCGAAATCGCGGCCTGTCTGTCGTTCGTGCCGATTTTATTGTAAATGATGCTGATATAGTTCCGGACGGTTCCTTCCCCCATGAACAGCGAAGAAGAGATTTGCCGGTTCGTATAGCCCTCGATCATCAGCTCGATGATCTTCCGCTCACGAACCGTGAAGGAATAGCCGCTTTCCCTCAGCTTGTTCTCGTCGAACGCATCGGCCTTGCCGTCGGATAAAACAGAGAGCTTGGCGGCCAGCTTCGACGCGATCGGCGCAGGCAAAATCACTTCGCCGTTCATCGCGTCGCGTATCGTCTGAACGATGATTCTGGAAGACATATCCTTGAGCAGAAATCCGTCGGCGCCTCCCGCCATGGCGTCGACGATAAAACGATCCTCCGCGAACGTCGTCAGCATCAGCACAACGGTATCGGGATGCTCCTTCTTGATTCGCTTCATCGCGTCGATGCCGTCTATTCCGGACATCTTAATATCCATAAGGACGACGTTCGGCTTATGCTCCTTTACCGCTTGCAAGGCTTCCTTTCCGTTGGCGCACATCGCCACGATCTCGAATCCGTCTTCGGACTGAAGAATGGTCTGAAGACCTTCCCGAAGCAGCCTCTGGTCATCCACGATGATGATGGAAATCAAGTTACCCCACCCTTTGCGTTCCAGTTCAACCTTTTGGTTAAAGTGTAGCAAACGAAGCTCCCGTCGTATAGAGGTACGAAAGCGATCGTGACAGGGATGACGAAGATGATGACAAGTCGTAACTAGTCGCATGAGACATTAGGACCTACGATAAGTGAAGAACTTTGCCGTCGGGGGTCCTGCGGCAATCTCATTTAATGAAGGAGGAACCTTCTCATGGAAGTGAAACAGGCGATTAAAGGCTTGGCTGTCGTTGCATTGCTTGGAGGAATCGCCCGAATCTGCATGGCGCCGTCCGCCTATATTTGGGGTCACAACAGCATGCCCGAGCTGATCAGCGGCTTCGTCGCTTGCGTGCTGATGGGAGTCGGCATTGTCGGAATCTATCTCTATCAGGCGCCGAGAAGCGGCTTGATTGGACTGCTCGCGACTTTGATCCTTTGCGTCTCCGCCGCGTTGACCGCAGCGCTCGTCTGGAACAACATGCTGGGCCTATTGCCGGAGGATCACGACTACATCTCCGCGCTGCTTCCCGTCAATTCCGCTCTGGCGCTGATCGGTCAGGTCGCTTTCGCCATCACGGCGATACGCGCCCGGGTCTACCCGATCTGGTGTCTCATTCTGTTCATCCTTTACCCGGGAATCTATTTCCTTCCCGTCGTCTCCGACCTCGGTTCGGTCGCTTGGGGACTCTGTTACGTCGCATTCGCGATCTATGTTCTGCAGGAGCGGGCTCGCAAAGCTTATTAAGAGCCTCCTCGACGAGAAGGACGTCAAGGGGCTGTCTCATAAGGCCAGAAATGACCTGAGAGACAGCCCCTTTGCCGTGCCGTCCGGCCCCCGTACCTCTATCCCGCTTCTGTCCGTTAAAACGCTCCTCCGCGGCCCGAGCTCGTCTCGAGACCAGAATCCGTCCGATCCCTGATCGAATGCGCCTTCCCGTCGCTCCCGGCGGAAAATCCGTTCCCAAATGATGTAATTACTGATATATTGATGATTAGCAAAAAGAGCGACTCCACAGCATCGAACTCTGCCGGGAATGAGGGAATGACGATGACCGCATCCGCATTTTTCGACGGAAGCCTCCGGCTGCTCCGCGCCAAGCTACATCCGCCGGCCCCGATCGCCCAACCGCTGTTCAGGGAACGTCTGCATTCCGAATTGAACGCGGCCTGGCAGCGGAAATTGACTCTGATCGCGGCCCCGGCCGGATACGGCAAGACCGCTCTCCTGCAATGCTGGACAAGCAGGCTCCGGCAGCCGGTCGCATGGCTTCGACTCGATCCCGGCGACGACGATTTGCGCCGTTTTCTTCTGTACCTGCTTCATGCGCTCCCCTTTCCGTCCGAGGCCAAGCGAGCGCGATGGACCGACCGAATTCGGGAGGAGCCCGCCGCAGGCGTTGCGCTCGAGCCGGAGTCCGTTGCGGCAGACTGGATTGCCGAGCTGGATCGGCTCGAGAGAGATCATCTGCTCCTTATAGACGGCGCGGAATCGATCCGCAATCCGGAGATTGTTCGGTTCCTCTCGCTGTTCCTTCGGTACAGTCCGCCTCAACTGCACGTTGTTCTGTCCGGCAGGCGGGACATCGACATCGGGACAGCCTGGTCCGAAGCCGACGGAGGAGGCCTCCTGTCCGCCGAGGATCTGGCGCTGACGGAACATGAACTTCTCGACTACGTGTCGCGGCACGCCTCTGTCCGGTTGACGGAAGCGGAGGTCGCGGATTTGATAAGCCGCACGCAAGGCTGGTTCGTCGGCGTGAACGCTTATCTCCCTCTGATCCGAAACCGCGACTATGCGCGAGGCGAGCCGAATGCCCATAACCGGGCGGCCCAGTATACGACAACCTATTTCCGCCATCTGATGCGGCACGACGACCCCTCCTCCCTGCTGCCCGCCTTGACGCGGCTATCCGTCGCCGCTCAGCAAAGCGAGCCGCTCGCCCGGCTGTTGACGGACGCGCTAGACAGCCGCCCGACGCTGGCGGCATTGTCTAAGGACGGATGGTATCTGTACCCGGATCGGCACCGGCCGGGCGAATTCGTCTTCCACCCGATGTTCGCCCATTTCTTGCAGCGAACGTTGCGTGAAGCTTCCGAGGACGTCTATGAAACGCTGAAGCTGACATGCGCCCTGTACGAGGAGGAGAGGGGGCAGCTTGCCTATGCGGTCGAGCATGCGCTCGAGGGAGGACACCGGGAGCGGGCGGCCCGCATGCTGCTTCAGCACGCTTCCGATCTGTTGAGGGACCACAATCTGCAGCCGCTTCTCGAGCAGTTCGCGGAAGCGGAACTGCTCCGGCACCCCGGACTCGCGGTCATGTATGCCGACACGCTGATCCACGCGCGCCGAATTAACGCCGCCGAACGTATCGTCGATCTGCTGAGCGGAACTCTGGGGGAAAATCCGAAAGCGGCATTCTCGCCGACCGGAGAAAAGCTCAGCGGCTACGTCGCCGCCCTTCGCTCCATGATTCATTTCTCCCGAAGAGAGACGGAGCTTGGTCTGCACTATATGGCGCAAGCAGCCGAAGAGTTAGAAGGCCCGGGGAAGCTTCATCGCCACTCGCTTTACTTCCATCCTTACACCGCCTCGCTGCTGCGAGGAAAATACGGGCATTACGGCGTGCTGAAATCCGCGCGCGCCACCTGCGAGTTTGGCATGCCGCGTTGGGGGCGGCAGGATACGGCTTACGCCGTCATGCTGATTTGCATGGGAGAATGCGGCTACGAAGAAGGGCGGCTGAAGCAGGCGGAAGCTTATTTGCAGTCCGGACTTCAGCTGGGCCTCGACCTGGACAACCCGGGCCTGTTCGTTCCCGCCTACTTGGCGTGGTCGCAATTGAAGTACAGCAGGGGAGAGAAGGAAGCGGCTTGGGCCGCGCTGCGGGAAGCCCGGCACCAGCTGCTGCGGCGCGGTCTTAGGGAGTCTCTGACGGTTGTCGATGCCGGAGAAGTCAGGCTGAGAATCCGCGAGCAGGATATCCGGCACGTAAGAAATTGGCTGCGGACAGCCCCCATCCGCCTGTTCCCCGCCGTCCCGCACGACCGAATATTCGAAGCGCTTGTCTTGCTGCGAGCCTACGTATGGGACGGGAAAACCTCCGAAGCGTTGGCGTTGGGAGAACAGCTGCTGCACATCGCTTTGCTGACGAATCACCCGAAGGATCTGATCGAGGTCCGCCTCATGCTGGCGCAGATCTACCGCAAGCAAGGAAACGTTCAGCGGGCGTTGGAGAAGCTGGACGGGGCTTTGGCGGAAGCGTATGCGCACGGATACGTTCAACTGATTCTGGATGAGGGCGCTGCTCTCGGCGAGCTTCTTGCCGAATATCGCAGACTCTCGCGACAGCGGGGCAATCCCGCGCTTGCGAAGTTTGCCGCCAAGCTGCTTAAGAGCATGCCCTACGCGGAGAAGACGCAGACCGCCAGCGCTCCCCTCGCGTCCGCTCTCACGAGGCAGGAGCAGCGCGTCCTTCAATTGCTTGCCGAAGGGGCCTCCAATCGAACGATCGCGGAGGTGCTGGCCATCAGTCCCGAAACCGCCAAGAGACATTGCAGACACGTGTATCGCAAGCTGGGCGTTGCGAATCGGAAAGAGGTCTCGCAGTTGGTCTCGGCACAGCAGAGCCATTGACGAGAGAGCTCTCCTGTTCGGCAAAGTCCCCTCCAAGCGGACAGGTTTAAGAAAACAACCGTACTTGGAGGGGAGCCGTTCACGCAGACCTGATGCCGGCCTGGCAAGCTTTAGATATGAACAAACACGTGATCTTCCTGATCCACCGATACGTCATACTTTTCAACCGATACGTCGTAGGTCATCGTTCTCATCCTCGGATCGACCACCATTCGTCCAGTCTTAATGTCGAACTCCCATTGGTGCCACGGACAGCGAACAATCTCTCCTTCACGTTCGTAGCTGAAATTGCCGGGTCCCGACGATGTCACCAAAGCCGTTGTATGGCCGGAGCATAGCGGCGCTCCCTGATGAGGACATAGATTGCGAATGGCGTGGTACGTCCCGTTAATATTGTATACGCCGACGCTCCTGCCGCCCGCTTCGATCATTTGTTTGGAGCCCGGCGGGAGATCCGAGGCTTTGCCAACGAAATACTTGGTCATACGACCTCCTCCGTCTCTCCTCGCGGCGGCAACCCGTAGAGCGCCGCGGCATTTTGATAAAAGATCCGTTCCCGCAAGCTGTTGTCCAGCTTTGGAAATGCCCGGACCGGCGAATCGAAGTCCCAATGCGGATAATCGCTGGCAAACATCAAGCTCTGCTCTGCATGGATCGCTTGCAGAAGCGAAGGAAACAAGGGCATGAACTCATCCGGCGGCAGCTCAATCGGCTGCGAAGTGAACTTGACGTGCTTGCGGAAATATTCGCTCGGCGGCTCCTTCACCCAAGGCGTCTGACTGCGCAGCGCCTTCCATTCTTGATCCATCCGCCATAGATAAGGGGCCATCCACAGCATTCCCGCTTCGATAATCACGAACTGAAGGGCAGGGAAGCGTTCGAAGACGCCTTCGAAGATCATGCTTGCCAGATGCGCCATCATAATTTGCGTGCGCGCCAGCCGATATTCCGCGTAATGACTTACGCGGCCGACTCCGGTAGGAGGGGGATTGATTCCGATCCCCTCCATGCTGACATGAACGGCGAACGGCAAGTGGTTGCGAACGCACGCTTCGTAGATCGGGTAGTAAAACCGGTTGCCGTAAGGCTTCTCGGCCCCATTGGATGCAATGACCTGGACGATCCCGGGGCAAGCGCCGATTCGGTCAATCTCCTTGGCCGCTAGCAGAGGGTCCGACTTCGGAATCATAATCGAGCCCTTGATCCGGGGGTCTGCCGATATAAAGCTGTCGATGGCATAATCGTTGTAGGCCCTGCACAAGGCGGCGGAATAGTCCGGATCCGGCGTTGCCGTAATCGCGTAATCGCCTATTCCGGTTAGAATAGCGTAGTCTACGTTGTATTTATCCAAATGTTCCTTTTGAAAATAGGACAGAATGCTTGATGTCTCGCCGTCTTGAGGAAACCTCTGCTCCTGCATGATCCCCCCTTTCGCGCCGTTCAAATACATCGAGCCTTGCGTCGGGAGCCGCCACCCGAAGGTCTCGATCTGTTCGCAGTAGTGGCGAGGGAGATAGGCCATCACTTCGCTCTTAACCGAAGGAAGGTGAATATCGCAATCGATGATGGACGATTTCATGGATTCTCCGCCTTCTCCTGGGCCCGATAGATTTCCGTAGCCTGCTCGATCCATTGATTGCCGCCCTCCGCCAAATACTTCTTCTTGAAGTCCTCGTACATCGCATCGAGATCGCCGTTCGAGGTAATGGCAACCATCCGGAATTCGACCTCCATATCGTCCAATATCGTTCCGACTTCCTCCTGGATCTTCGGCAATTCATAGAGGTAGACATCGTCTATCGTATTTTCCATAGCCATCTTGCGCGCCTCGAGCGTGACCTCGTTGAACAGCCGATCGCGAAGGCCGCCGATTCGGTACATAATACGCGAGTAGATATAGCCTCCTTCGTTCCGCAGCTGTTCGGCATCGTCATAAGGAGAAATCCATTCGAATTCGCCTTTGTCGTTATATTTGTGATGCACGCCTTCAAGCCCGGCCCAGGTTAACGCGTAGCCCTCTTCGCTAACCAGGAAATCCAGCACCTTCATGGCCGCTTCCGGATGCTTCGCTTTGCCGGAAATCACCGTATATGGGGCGCTGTCCTCCAGCACCGGTTTCAGATAGCCGCCTTGTCCGTTCGGCCCCTTGATGACGGCGTAGGCAAATTCAGGCTTCGGATCTTCAACATATCGGGTAAGCCAGTTCTGGGTGATTCCGTCCGCATTGAAATTGTACGCTCCGACTTTCCCGTTCCATATCTTCTCGTAAGATTGCAGCGCCGGCACCGTCGCGAACTCCGGATCGATCAGCCCTTCTTTATACAGCTTATTAATGTACTTGATCGCATCGAGGTAACCGGGAGCCAGCATCCAGGGAACGACTTTGCCGTCGACCAGCGCTTGTCGCGTGAACGGAACGCCGAAGGCCGTAAAGAGATGCGTCCAGGTTTGGTTCGCGCCGAAGGTCAAGCCGAGACCGATCGTGTCGTTCAGCCCGTTCCCGTCCGGATCGTCATTCACGAAGGCGCGCAGCACCTTCTCGTATTCCTCCAGCGTCGCCGGCATTTCCAGTCCGAGGTTATCGAGCCAATCCTTGCGAATCGCAAGCGCGTTGCCCGGAAACCAGCCGTAGGGAATGCCGTAGATTTTCCCGTCCACCGCCGCCGGCCCCTTCATGTACTCGCCCTTATTTTCCAACAGATTTGATCCGTTGGATTTGAGCACGTCATCCAGCGGCATGATCACGCCGTTCCCCGCCATTTCCTTCAGGCTCGTTTTGGAAACCTCGAATATGTCGGGCGAGTTCCCGCTGACGATCAGCGTATTCAGACGGTTGCCGTAGTCGGCGGTGACGACGGATTCCACTTGCACGTTGACGCCCGTTCTTTTGCGAATTTCCTGAATGACCGGGTTATCTTCAGGGAAATCCGTATCCCTTTTCATCAGAATCGTAACCGTCGGAGAGTCGGCTGGTTCCTGGGCGGGAGCTCCCGCAGAGGCCGGAGGCTGCGACGCGGATCCCCCCGGGCTTGCCGTAGGGCCTGAGCCGGAGCTGCTGCATGCCGTTACAAACAACAGAATCAGAAGAAAGATGAAGTTCAACCCTTTTAAAGACGCTTTCCTATTCATAGTAATCCTCCTCATATGGGGTTTTTCGGGGACGAAAGTTTGCCTATGCTTCAACCTTTCACAGAGCCGATCATAACGCCCTTGACGAAATATTTCTGCAGAAACGGGTAGATGACCAGCATAGGCAGAATCGATGCTACGATCGCCGTCATCTTCAGCGTTTCCTCGGACACGTTCGCCATCACCGCGCTGTCATCCAGCCCTTTTGACGATTCCATCGCGCTATAATTCAGCATCGTTCGCAGAAATACAGGCAACACCTCCTTATCTTGAGAATGGAGATAAAGCACCGCATCGAAATACGAGTTCCAATGGAACACGCCGTAAAATAGGGAGATCGCCGCGATGACCGGCATCGACACCGGAAGAATAATCGAGAACAACACGCGCATCGGCGAAGCGCCGTCCATGCTTGCCGACTCCTCGAGCTCGGGCGGGACGCTCTGAAAATAATTTTTCATAATGAAGAAATTCCATGCGCTGATCGCCGAAGGAACGATAAGCGCCCATAACGTATCGACGAGACCGAGGCTGTTCACCAGCAAATAAGTCGGAATCATGCCGCCGCTGAACAGCATCGTGAAGAAGATCATAAGCGTGAGCGGCGTCCGCCAGAGGAAACGCCGAAGCGATAGCGGATACGCCAGCGTCGCCGTAAAGACGACATTGACCAGCGTGCCGACGAATAGCCGGAACAGCGAATTGGAATAGGCTTGCCCGACTCCCGAATTTTGAAACAGTCTGACATAGGAGTCGAACGAAAATCCCCGCGGAAGAAGGAACAGCCCTCCTCCCATAGCCAGCTTCGGATCGCTGAACGAATACATCAGAACGTGCCAGAACGGATAAAGCGTCACGATCGCAATGATTAGCAGGAAAGCATTTAAGGACCACTGGCCGAGATTTTCAAGTCTGATTGCCTTCATCCCCTTCCTTATCTAGATGAGCCCGCTCTCCCTGTCGATCTTTTTGGCGATAGAGTTCGTAACCAGCACCAGGATCAGCCCCACGACGGATTTAAACAAGCCGGTGGCGGTGGAGAGGTCGTATTTCGCTTCATTAAATGCCAGCTTGTACAGATACGTATCCAGAATTTCGCCGACCTCATACACTAGCGGGCTATAAAGCGCGAACACCTGCTCCAGACCCGCGTTCAAGAAGCTTCCGACATTAAAAATCAGCAAAATGACGATCGTAGTCCGAAGGCCCGGAAGCGTAATGTGCCAGATTTGCCGCCATTTCTTAGCGCCGTCCACCTTTGCCGCCTCATACAGATGCGGATCAATCGTCGCGATGGTGGCCAGATATAAGACGGTGCCGAAGCCCGCTTCCTTCCAGATGTTCGATCCGATCAGCAAGCTGCGAAAGGTTTCCCGGCTGCCCATGACGTTAAAGATCGTTCCCTCGTGCCCGAACCAGCCGGCTATTTCTTTCACGATGCCGGTGGTGGGCGATAAAATCGCGTAGATAATGCCGCCGATCACGACCCAGGATACGAAGTGCGGCAGGTAGACGCTCGTTTGCACGAATTTTTTGTACGTCTTGTTTCTCACTTCGTTAAGAAGCAGCGCCAATAGGATCGGAGCAGGGAACACAAAGATCAGCTGGTAGAAGCTGATGATTATCGTATTTCTTAGCGCCCGCCGGAATCCGGACATCTCGAACAGCTTCGTGAAATGATCGAATCCGACCCAATCGCTGGCCGCAATTCCTTGATAGATGTTGTAATCCTTAAACGCAATTACAATTCCGTACATGGGCCCGTAGTCGAAAACAAGGAAATAAACGAGGCCCGGCAATGCCATCAGATAAATCCATTTATCCTTGCGCAGCAGCTCGAACGTTCGGCGCAGTCGACCGGTTCGTTCGTCATCAACCTTTCCTTTCTTCTTTGGAGCCTTGCGCATTAACGGCAGCATACAGCTGCGCCATCAGCCCCATTCCCATCTGCGAGATGACGCGATATCCGCCTCGCTGCAGCTCCTCGCCTCCCGCATTATGCTGGGATACCCCCGAGAGGAAACCGTCCGGCGTCAGATGCGTTTCGAGCCGGCGCAAGCTTTCTTCCGCCGCCATGAGCGCTCGGGAATCGAGAAGACCGCTTCTCGCTCCCAACGCCAGCGCCGCTGCAATGCCGGCGGAACCCGAGGTTTCTGCGCCGGTCTCCGGTTCTCCAAGAAAGCACGGCCATAGCCCGTCCGGCTCTCTCCGGGTCAAGGCCGCCTCCGCGATGCGGCGAATTTCCTCCGCCATCTCCTTCATTCCAGGCAGTCCGGCGTACGGCGAGCGATGCAGCTCCAGCCAAGTTCGGGTGAGTCCGAGCATATACCAGGCATAACCGCGGGCCCAATTGCGGAACGTGCGCGGGCGTCCGTCCCCGTAGCTTCTCAGGTACAAGTCTGGCCCGTCCGTCAAGGCGTCCCGCCTATTCAACAGCTGCACGATCGCCATCTTCGCCAGCTTCTCCCGACGCAATCCGACAGCTGCCGCAGCCATCGGGTAGGCGACGGTGTATGCCCCCTCGGCAGTAATCGTGTTTCCGTCGGTGACGGATCCGTTCGCATCAGGACTCCGCACAAGCCAGAAGCCTGCCGCTTCCTGAACTAACGGACAGTCCGGATGCAGCTTGGCCATGACGCCTACAGGCAAAGTGCTCTCGATTCCGGAGAAGCTTCCGTCGGAAGGCCGGCCGTACAGGTCCTCGTATCGAAGTCTTCCGCTATCGTCGACAAATTGACGCAGATGACGGTCGATCGCCTGCTCCATCGAATGCTCTCCCAGCAGCAGGCGCAGATCGTACATGCCGTCAAGCACGCAGCCCTCGAGCCAGCCGAAGGGCTGCAGAGCGGCCAGCGACTGCATATTCCGCAGGAAGCCCTCGATTCGGCGTCCGTCCTTGCCCATCCATAGATGAGGAGTGAACGACTGGCGCTCCTCTTCCCCGTCCAATTCGTCAAATATCCAAAGCGGATCGTCCGTCCCTGCGGATCGTAGACCGATGCCTTCCTCATAAATGCCGTCCAGCATCTCCAAGGACATCTCCAGCTCAAATGGCTGAAACACATAGGCGCAGCGAACGTCGATCCATCCGATTGTGCTTCCCGATCTTGCAAGGAACACCTCGATGCGCTGCATCTCGCGCATCTCTACGGCAACGGTTATTCTAAAACGCAGGCAGTCGGCGGAAAGCCGCAACCGAGGAAAACTGCGCGTTCGTTCCCATGTCAGAATCAGTTCCTGCCCGCGCGCCCCGATCGGCACCGCTGTCCATCCGGCGGGAAGACGTTTGCCTTCCGGCAGCATCTGCCGCGCACCGTGTGCCGACTTATTGACAAGCTCGCAGCTTAGCCGTATTCCGCAGTCCAATCTCGCTTCCTCCTTTATCGTCTTCCAGCCCATACTATACCCGGCCCTCCGGCTCCAACCAACCTCCAAGATTCGCCCTGCCCTGCAATATTCTCGCCGTCCTAGGGATCGGCGGGATCACGTTGATATCGGAGGCGATTTAGATCGGGATAACGAATCTTATACTTGCTGAATCACCAAAAAAAGCCCGGGGATCCGCGAAGACGCACTTTCCGTGCCGTTTCGCAGAACCCGGACTCATCGGTGACCGCTTACCCTACCCTTTTCTCAAAGCATGCCTTATTCTCACGTTGCTTTTCTTTCCAATCCCCCAGCCTTCCGAAGCTCGAACGGCGTAATTCCCTCCATCTTCTTAAATGCCCGGGTGAAGGACAAAGCGTTCAGATAGCCGACCTCCTGGGAAATTTGTTGAATAGGCGTCTCTGTTTCCAAAAGCATCCGCTTCGCCTGGTTAATTCTGCTTTTCATTAAATAATCCACGAAGTTCTCGCCAAATTGCTCCTTAAACAGTCTGCTTAACGTCTTGCTGTTCATGTCAAACTCGGAGCTAAGGGACGAGAGCGACAAGTTCGGGTCGGCGTAATGCCGATCGATATATTCCCTGATCTTGCTCATCGCTTCGGCGTGTCCGTTCCTCTTGCGAATCGCCTCCATGCGAATGCCTGCGGCCACTAAAATCTCGCGAATGCCGCCGCCCATCTCCTCCGCCGAAGCCTGCTCCTTCATCGCCCGTTCCAGCTCCGGATCGAATTCCGCGTTCCATACTACCTGCATCTCGTCCGACATCTGGGACACTTCCCTGCGAATATGGTAGACGAGCCCCTGAAGCAGCATGTCGATATCTTCTTTGGGAGCGAGCTGTTTCTTCGCCTGGTCTAGCCAATCGTCGAGCCGCTCCCGCCAATCGGGAACGGCCAGTCGATACTGGACGGCAAGGTCGCGCGAAGAAACGATCATCCCCAGATGACCGGATCGGACCGTTCCTTCGAGATCCCAATTCCCGATCAGCCGGTTTTTCCCCAAGCTCAGCTTATATTTCAGCAACTGCCGGGCCTCCCCGTAAGATACGGAAATTTGCTTCGTATCCCACACCGGACTGCCGAGGCCGATGCTGATCTTGATGTTCAGATGGTGGTCGATCCAGATCAGCGCCTGCCTCAGAGCCGCCACGATTGTCTCCTGCTGCGCTGGATCGTCCCTTCGAACCGGATACATCATGGCGACCTGATCCGCCGAGACCCAATCCGCCCAGGGCTGCGGCCGCATCGCTGCATGATCCATCTCGACCAACGCGTTGTACATGGCGAACTTCAGCGCGGACAGCTCGCGCTCGCCGAACTTCGCGCTGAAAGCCGGATAGTCATCCATTTCCACGACCGCTAATAGGAAGCCTTCGAGGTTCGGATCCCAATCGTGCAGCGCCAATTGCTGCCGGGCCTCCTCCGCCGTCCCCGAAAATCCTCCTTCCCTCAGCTCGGCAAACAGGATTCTCCTTTTGATTAACGTATGCTCCATATGCTGCTGTTCGAATGTCGTCGATTGTTCGATCATTCTTTCCAGCACCTGTTCCAAAAATCCGAACTCGTCATGATGCGGTTTCTTCTCGAAGGGCAGCTTAACGCTCGTCACAAGCCGGTCTACTTTGGACACGATCGCGTGAACCGGCTTATAGTTCCTTCGGGTGGTATATACCGTCCAGAGCAACCCGAGGCACACGACAATAAAGCCTGCTGCCGCATACAGAATGGCCGCCGTGTTCAGAATGCCGTTCAGAATGCCTTCGGAGTAGCCGAGCCGAATCGTATACCCCGTGAAGCTTGAAGTATCGACAGCGGTCGCTTTGACTCGCTTGGGGCCCGATCTGAGAATCTCGCGGCCTTCCGCATCCGTCACTTCCACATAGGTGCTGTCCGGATCGGTCAGCCGAGCGACCAGCTCCGTCAGGGCGTTCACGCCGACATTCATGACGAGAAGCCCGCCCGCCTCTCTAGAGATCGGAATGGAGCGCGCCAAGGTCACGACCCGAACCGGCGGCTGGGCATCGAATTCCCTGTAATCCCTTACGCCGTTCCAAGCGGTTCTGTCCGCCTCGGTTAATCGGACAGCCTTCTCAATAAAATCGCGATCGCCGTACTGATCGAGCGTTGTTGTCGCGTTCATGGATTGCACGGATCGATCCGAGAATCGATAGACGTACATCGAATGAATCATCGGATGCTTTAAAGCGACCTTTCTCAGCATGACGGAGAGCTCGTAGGTCTTATAATAAGAAGCGCGCGCCGGGCTTAACTGCGCCAGTTGAGCAAACTGCGATTTATCGAGCAGTTCGTTAAACATGACTTGCTCGCTCAAGCGGACCTCTCTGTCGATAGCGGAGTTCACAAACTTTGCCATCACCAGGCTTTCCTTCTTTAGCGATTCCTGGGACAAGTATGCCGAGCCCGCCAGCGTCACCAGTACGAGAATAGTAAACACGCAGAAAACGATCGGCAAGTAGGATACAAGCAATTGCTGATAATACCCCTTTTTTTTCATCTCGCGGTCCCCCCTTTGCTTCCGCAATCCGATTTTCCTTCCTATTATGATCTTCAACTATTTTTGTAGTGTTTGAGGGGAGTTAGACCGCTGTAACATCCATGCGCCCGCAGGAAGTAAAAATCAAAAAGGGGCAGAGGAGTTTAACAAATCAGCATCATATTTTATCTAAAGGAGTGATTCTCCATGTCAATGTATCTCGGTGGAAAACGCTTTAATTTTAATCGTTATGTTGCAAATCGATCGGGCTTGAACAGAACCCTCGCAACTGCTTGACCTTCATGCTTTCCAAAAGTAAAATCCATTTGTTGTCCCCCTAGAATTACAAAACACCTTAGAGTCTGCGAAGTCCAGCAGACTCTAAGGTGTTTTGCTAACTAGCCAATCCGGTGTGGTCAAATTGTGGTTAAACGGCGTTCCTCCAAGGAAGAACCCTTGATGCTACAGGCTTTTCAGCCTATATTACATCATGCCGCCCATTCCGCCCATGTCCGGCATGCCGGCGGCTGGCGCTTTGTCTTTCTCCGGCTTGTCGGCGATGACCGCTTCGGTCGTCAGGAAGACGCTCGCTACGGATGCCGCGTTCTGCAGAGCAGAGCGCGTCACCTTCACCGGATCGATGATGCCGGCTTCGAACATGTTCACCCAATCGCCGGTAGCTGCGTTGTAGCCCGTGCCTACCGCTTCCTTCTTCAGACGCTCGACGATGACGGAGCCTTCTTGGCCCGCGTTAGCGGCGATCGTGCGGATTGGCTCTTCCAGAGCGCGCAGGATGATGTTGACGCCCGTCTTCTCGTCGCCTTCGGCGTTCACGCCTGCCACAGCTTCGTATACGTTAACGAGCGCAGTGCCGCCGCCGGATACGATGCCTTCTTCGACAGCCGCACGAGTCGCATTCAGAGCGTCTTCGATGCGCAGCTTGCGCTCTTTCAGCTCGGTCTCGGTAGCCGCGCCGACCTTGATTACCGCAACGCCGCCGGCCAGCTTAGCCAGACGCTCTTGCAGCTTCTCGCGGTCGAAGTCGGAAGTCGTTTCTTCGATTTGCGCTTTGATTTGGTTCACGCGAGCATCGATGTCGGCTTTGTCGCCCGCGCCGTCGACGATGATCGTGTTTTCTTTATTCACGCGCACTTGACGCGCCGTACCCAGCTGCTGCAGGGAAGTGGACTTCAGCTCGAGGCCGAGCTCTTCCGTGATCACTTGACCGCCCGTCAGAGCGGCGATGTCTTGCAGCATCGCTTTGCGGCGATCGCCGAAGCCCGGAGCTTTAACGCCAACGCAAGTGAACGTGCCGCGCAGGCGGTTCACGACGAGCGTGGACAGCGCTTCGCCTTCGATGTCTTCTGCGATGATCAGCAGCTGCTTGCCGGACTGAACGACTTTCTCCAGAATCGGCAGCACTTCTTGAATGTTGGAGATTTTTTTGTCGGTGATCAGGATGAGCGGATTCTCGAGAACAGCTTCCATCTTGTCCGTATCCGTGATCATGTACGGAGTGATGTAGCCGCGATCGAACTGCATGCCCTCTACCACTTCAAGATCGGTGTTAAAGCCTTTGGACTCCTCAACCGTAATGACGCCGTCCTTGCCGACTTTCTCCATCGCGTCGGCGATCAATTCGCCGACTTCTTCATCGGCAGCGGAGATCGCGGCGACTTGAGAAATGTTGCTGCGGCCTTCGACAGGCTTGGAAATTTCCTTCAGTCTTTCGACAGCGGCTTTAACCGCTTTGTCGATGCCTTTGCGGATGACCATCGGGTTAGCGCCGGCCGTTACGTTCTTCAAGCCTTCGCGAATCATCGCTTGCGCAAGAACGGTAGCCGTCGTCGTTCCGTCGCCGGCAATATCGTTCGTCTTCGTGGCGACTTCCTTCACGAGCTGAGCGCCCATGTTCTCGAATGCGTCTTCCAATTCGATTTCTTTGGCGATCGTCACGCCGTCGTTCGTGATCAACGGAGAGCCGAATTTCTTCTCCAGCACGACGTTGCGGCCTTTCGGGCCCAGCGTAACCTTAACCACGTTCGCCAATGTATCCACGCCGCGAAGCATCGCGCGACGAGCGTCTTCACTGAAACGAATTTCTTTAGCCATTTCATTAACCTCCTCGAGTGTTCTAAGTATTAGCCGACGATCGCGTGGATGTCGCTTTCTTTCATGATCAAATACTCTTTGCCTTCGTATTTGATCTCCGTGCCGGCATATTTAGAGAACAATACACGATCTCCCGCTTTCACTTCCAGCGCGACCCGCTCGCCATCCTTGGTCAACGATCCGATGCCTACCGCAACGACCGTTCCTTCTTGCGGCTTCTCTTTTGCCGTATCCGGCAGCACGATGCCGCTTACCGTTTTTTCTTCCTTGGCGTTCGGTTCCACGAGAACGCGGTCCCCTAGAGGTTTAATCATGTAAATAGCCTCCTTCTAAATTTTGTTTATGGACTTGAAGCCATTTTGTTAGCACTCAATTGTCTCAAGTGCTAATAACCATTTTCTATGATACGGAATTTAAAGCCGCTTTTCAAGTCCTTTTCCGTTAAACCTGTACAAAAAAAATACGAGTCCGCAACTGGGCGGACTCGCTTGGAAAGACCGATTTCTATCGTTCCGGATAACGGAATCTACGCTTTGAAATTGCCGACCAAGCCTTTCAGGCGGGAGGCCATCGAGCTTAAGTTGTCGGCGGTTCTCGCCATCTCCTCCGTCGAGGACAGCTGCTGCTCCGTCATCGCCGACACCTGCTCGGTGAACGACGCCGTCTCTTCGGTAATCCGGGAGATGTCCTGGGTCGACTGGACGACGCTTGCCGCCCCGGCGGACATCTGCTCGACGGAAGCCGCCACCTCCACGATGTTGGAGCTCAGCTGACCGACCTTGGCCACGATGTCGCGGAACGTTTCCTCCGCGTTCTGCATGCCTTCCACCGCTGCAAATACTTGCCCGGCGCTCTGTTCGAACATCGTCGCGACTTGTCCGATGTCCCCCGACATCGTCCCGATCGTGTCGCCGATCTGAACGGCAGACTGCTGAGTCTGGTCGGCAAGCTTGCGGATTTCGCCGGCGACGACGGCGAAGCCCCGGCCGTGCTCTCCGGCGCGCGCGGCTTCGATCGCCGCGTTAAGCGCCAGCAGATTCGTCTGGTTGGCCACTTCCGAGATGTAGCTGATGACCTCTCGGACTTGCTCGGACTTCTGATTAAGCCCCCGAACGACTTCCTGCAGGGAGCGGAACGCTCGGCCGACCTGATCGATCTCGGCCGAAGTCGACTGCAGCAGCTCCGATCCGGCGGCTGCGCGGCTGACGGTCGTCTGCGCGGAGTCCGAGACGCTTGTCGTCGTTCCCGCCACCTGGCTGAGCGCATCGAGCGTCTCCTGCATCGTCGCGGAGATCTCTTGCGATTGCGCGACTTGCGTCTCGGAGCCTGCGGCCACTCTTTCCACCGCTCTGGACACCTCTCCGCTGACGCGGGCGTTCTCTTCGGTGCCCTGCTTGAGCAGGATGGCCGAAGCGGCCAGCTCCGCGGTGCTGTCCTTGAGCTCCTTCATCATTTTCTGAAGCCCGTCCAGCATTTGATTGGCCGCATTAGCCAGATCGCCCATCTCGTCCGTCGATTGAATATGTATGCGTCTCGTCAAATCTCCTCCGGAGGAGGCAATGTTCCTCAGCGTAGCCGTCACGTTCCCGATCGCCGCCGTCAGATTGCCGGACAGCCACTTCAGCCCGAGGGCGCCTCCGACAAGCAGCAGCGCGAATAGGACGATCACCACGATGAACGTGCCGGATTGGTCGGCCAGATTCGTCCCTGTAAGCAGCAGCACGAAGGCAGCCGCCAGCAGCACCACCATTCCCAAATAGCCTAGCGCTAACTTCCGTCCTAAAGTCATATCCCGCATTCCTGTCCCTCCCGAGATTATAACCCTCATGTAAGCCCTTACTCGAATCAAGTGTATCATAATTCTTCCATTTGGAATATCGAAAAATGATACTTTATCCTTCTTAATGAGGTAAAAAGTTGCAATTCGGGAGACTCAGGGCGGCAGTCCTATTTTCCTACTCGTTCAGCTCCAGTTCCAGCTCTCTTTGCTTCTGCCTCTTCAGCCGCTTTCCGTAAGCCATCGAGGACAGCATGACGCTCAGCTCATAGAGCAAAATTAGAGGGACGGCGACGAGCAAATCCGACACGACGTCGGGCGGAGTCACCAGCACGCCGATAAAAATGAGAATAAACCAGGCCAGCTTGCGCATTCTCCTCAGCAGCGCCGGGTTGAGAATGCCGATGCGGGTCAGAAACAAAATGAGGAGCGGGAGCTCGAACAGCAAAGAGATCGGAAGCAAAATATTAAACAAAAACGAGAAATATTGCGTCACCCCGTAGGTCTGCTCCAGGCCGAGACTGTTGGTCACCTGCCCCGTGAACAGAAAAGCCATCGGAAAAACGACGAAATAGGAAAAAGACAACCCGATCAGGAACATGACGAGCGCGCCGGGAACGAATTGCAGCGTCGCCCTCTGCTCCCTGGGGCCCAAAGCCGGGCGCACGAACGCCCAGAGCTGGTACATCGTAAACGGAATCGTCGCGATGAAGGAGATCAGGATCGCGAACTTCATATAGAGGCCAATCGCGTCCCACGGGGAGAACGCGTGAAGATCGAGATGGTCGATCGGCGCGGCTGCCACCAAATAATCGAATAGCGGCTCGGAGCCGAAAAGCCCCCCCGCCAATCCGACCACGAATACGATCAAGCAGTAGATCAGTCTTCTCCGCAGCTCGCCCAAATGCTCCGTCAGCGGCATCCATTCCGAATCCCGCTTCGAAGCGGCTGTGTCTTTCATTCTTCTCGCCTCCATGCAGCAACAAGGCTGCCCCTTCGCCAGTCGCTCTTCGGCGCGAGGGACAGCCCCTTATCGATGTTCGTTCCCCAAGTCCCGATTATTCGGGAAGGCGGCGCTCCGCCTTAGGCTTGTCCGTCTCTTCCGGTGAGACGTCCACGCGCTGCGTACCCCGATCCTTGGGATCGTCCATCAAATCGTTAGCGCCCTTCTTGAATTCGCGCAGCGTGCGGCCGAAGGCTCTGCCCAGCTCGGGCAGCTTGTTCGGTCCGAATAACAGCAGCGCAATCAGAACAAGCAGAATAATGCCCGAAGCACCAATGCCTGACATGTCGTTAACCTCCTCTTGATATGCGGCGTACGGAATACTCATCAGCGATGAAGGCCGCCGTATCCCATCTCGACGATATCCTCTCTCACTATCGTATCTCCAGCCAATACTCTGGATAGCAAAACATCGAATGACGTATAAGGATCGTGCATGACGCAGCCCGGCAATCCGAAGATCGGCACGCCCTGCAAGTAACCGAACAGCAGCATCGAGCCCGGGAGCATCGGCGTTCCGTAGCTGACGATGTCCGCGCCGGCCTCGGCGATCGCTGCCGGCGTGCGGTCGTCGGGATCTACCGACATGCCGCCAGTCACCAGTATCATATCATACCCTTGTTTCCTTAAATAGTGAATTTCATTGACAATTGTATGACGGTCGTCCGGCGCAAACCTCTGCTCTGCGACCTCGGAGCCGAATTCGGCAAGCTTGGCCGATACGGCGGGACCGAATCTGTCCCGAATGCGCCCCGAATACACTTCGCTGCCCGTCGTCAGAAGGCCGGCCTTCATCCGGCGGAAGGGCCGAACGCTGACCGGCGCGTCCCCCCACGCGTCCCGGAAGGACTGGGCGATGCGCTCGACTTCTTCAACTTTGCCCGCCGGAACGATGAGCGGAATCGCGCGCGTCGCCGCCAGCGCGTCGCCCGGACGAACGACGCGGCGGTCGACGACGGTTGCAAGCGCGATATCTCCCAGGCGATTGATGGCGTCTACCGCTTCGCGGGAGATCGAGACCAGCCCGTGAACGGTCGACTTCAGGGTCACTTTGCCCTCTCCCGGCTCGCCGCACGCGACATGGCTCCCGCTTAAAGCTCTCGCCATCCGCAGGGCGGCGTCGTCTTCGTGCAAATCCGTGTCCGCCAGATCGATGATATACAGATTTTCCTTGCCGATATCTTTCAACCGCGGCAAGTCCTCCTCGGTGACGACATGGCCTTTGCGAAACAGCCTGCCCTTGAACTCTCCCGGCAAAATCTGCGTCAAGTCGTGGGCCAGCACCATGCCGACGGCATTCTCGACCTTCACTTCCGTCAGCCTCGACGAGCCGATCCGGGTGACGCCGGCGCTCCGTCCTTGCTCTGGGTCGTTCATCCTTGTCGCTCCTCCCGCATGCCCTTGACCTGGTCGAGCGCCTCGGGAAGCAGATCCATCACAGCCATCAGATGATCGTGAACTCCCTTCGGATCGCCGGGCAAATTCAAGATCAGCGTGCGGCCGCGAATGGCGCACACGCCGCGGAACAGGAAGCCGTGACGCATGCGCTGGGATACCGACGAGCGCATCGCTTCCGGGATGCCCGGCACGAGCCGCTCGGCTACCCGAATGGTAGCTTCCGGCGTCACGTCGCGATAAGCCAGCCCCGTGCCGCCCGTCGTCAAAATCAAATCCGCCTGAAAGTAATCGGCCATCTCGATCAGCGCAGCGCGAATCTCATCCTGCTCGTCGGGGACAATCCGGTAGTCGACGATATCTCCGACCAGCTCCTCCTCGATCAATTCGCGGATTACCTGAGCGCTAGTATCCTCGCGCTCCCCTCTCGCTCCTTTGTCGCTAGCCGTCAGCAAGCCTACCTTCCACCGCATGGCTTCTTCCCTCCGCCCCATAAGTACGAATCTTTTTTATCTATAGACGAACGTAGTCGCCGCTCTTGCCGCCCGACTTGCTGAGCAGCGACACGGAGCCGATGACCATGTCCTTCTGAAGCGCCTTGCACATATCGTAAACGGTCAAGGCGGCTGCGGAAACGGCGGTCAACGCCTCCATCTCCACTCCCGTCCTGCCGGTTGTCTTCACTTCCGCCGTAATCGTCAGCGTATCCGCGCCATCGTCCGCAAATCGGATATCGACGCCGGTCAGCGGCAGCGGATGGCACATCGGAATCCAGTCCGCCGTCCGTTTGGCCGCCTGAATGCCCGCGATCTGCGCCACGGCCAGCACGTCCCCCTTGGCGACGGAGCGTTCCCGAATTCTGCGCAGCGTCTCGGGCGCCATCTTGACCTGTCCCTCCGCCACGGCGACTCTGGCGGTGACAGCCTTGTCCGTAACGTCCACCATCCTGGCTCTGCCCTGCTCGTTAAAATGCGTCAACGGCTCATTCGTCCGCTCCATCCCGAATCCCCCTTTTCCAAGCGGCAGCGCTGCCGTCTTCGGCGAACCAAAGAACGCCTTCGTCCGTCGCGAGCCCGTCCAGCTTCAGATCGTGCTCCTCCGCCGGCAGGACC
The DNA here is from genome assembly GCF_042654645.1 of Cohnella hongkongensis. Taxonomy (NCBI): domain Bacteria; kingdom Bacillati; phylum Bacillota; class Bacilli; order Caryophanales; family Paenibacillaceae; genus Cohnella; species Cohnella hongkongensis. The sequence continues at coordinate 206,916 of NZ_JBHSEP010000002.1, forward strand.
TCCGCGACGACCTGCCCGGAGAAGGCGAATCCCAGCCACAGCGTCCTCGCTTCCGGCGCGAGACGCCGCCTCTCCATGTACAAGCGATCGTAAAAACCCCCGCCGTATCCGAGCCTTCCCCCGGCCTTGTTGTAGGCCAGCCCGGGAACGAGCACGACGTCCAGAGGAGAGGTCTCTGCCAGAAGGGCGGTGCGGCGGGGGTCCGGCTCCGGCACGCCCCATCTTCCCGCCATCCAGTCGGACAGAGCGCCGATCCGCCGCAGCTCCAGCCCGTCGCCGTCCGTTCTCATGCGGGTCGCGACTACGGTGTCCCCTCTGTCCAGACAAGCGGCGACCAGCGGCATAGGCGACGCTTCGGAGCGATACGGCGCGTAGGCGCACAGCGTAAGCGGCCGGCCAAGCTCGCGCCTTAGCCGGCTCAAGCCCTCGCTCTCCGTCACGGCGCACAGCTTGCCGGACAGCGCTTCCCGCTCGGCCGCGGACAGCCGGTCCCTGATCTTCGCCATTCGCGCGCGCCATTCGGCCTTGAGCGCCCCCGCTTCCCTGTTCTCCATGAACGTCACGCCTGCCTTCGAGTATCCCTGAAAACCTATTTTCATTTTATCATTGAATGCCTATTTACGCCAAAGGATAACGCTTGGACTTTTCCCGCGACTTTACGGTACACTTGGAAGGAAAGACTGAAAAGAACTTGTCGGAGGGATTCCTCTTGCTTCTTCATGCATCTGGCATTACGAAACATTACGGTGTGACTCCCGTGCTGGAAGGCGTCTCCCTGCAGATTAACGAACGCGATCGCATCGGCCTGGTCGGCGTTAACGGAGCGGGCAAGTCCACCTTTCTGCGCGTGCTGGCGGGAGACATCGTTCCGGATTCGGGCTCGGTATCCAAGCCGAGAGAGCTTAAGATCGGCTATTTGGCGCAAAACGGCGGGCTTCAAGGCCACCGCACGATTCAGGAGGAGATGACGTCCGCGTTCGGCCCCTTGCTGGATCAGGAGAAAGTTCTGCAGGAGCTGGAAGCTCGCATCGCCGATCCTCGCGAGCTGGAATACCCGGAGCGGTACGAAGCTCTGCTCGCCCAATATGCGGACGTCAGCGAACGGTTTCGCGAGAACGGCGGATTCGAGATGAACAACCGAATTCGCAGCATTCTGCACGGGATGGGCTTCGGGGACTTCCCGCCGGACACCGAGGTTGCCGCGCTGAGCGGCGGTCAGAGAACCCGGCTGGCGCTGGCGAGGCTTCTGCTCGTCCAGCCCGAGCTGCTGCTGCTCGACGAGCCGACCAACCATCTGGATATTCAGACGCTGACCTGGCTGGAGCAGTATTTGCGATCCTATGCGGGCGCGATGGTCATCGTCTCTCACGACCGCTACTTCCTCGACGCGACCGTGACGTCGATCGTCGAGGTCGAGCGCCGCCAGGCGACGAGATATACGGGCAACTACAGCCGGTTTATGGATCTGAAGGCGGCGGCGTTCGCCCAGCAGCTGAAGCTGTACGAGCAGCAGCGCAAAGAAATTTCCCGCATGGAGGATTTCATCCAGCGCAACATCGTCCGCGCTTCGACGACCCGGCGCGCTCAGAGCCGGCGCAACGCGCTCGAGCGGATCGAGCGGCTGGAGAAGCCCAGCTCGCTCAGGCAAGCGAGCTTCTCGTTCACGACCGAGCGCCGCAGCGGCAAGGAAGTGCTTCGGGTCATCCGCTGCGCGGCCGCCCCAAAGCCGGAGATGGCGCCGCTGTTCCGCAACGTCTCGTTCGAGGTCAAGCGAGGGGAGCGCGTCGCTCTGCTCGGTCCCAACGGCGTCGGCAAAACCACTCTGCTCCGCGCGCTGACGAGCCAGCTGCCGCTGCGGGACGGCGCGATCGAATGGGGCGTCGGCATCTCGCTCGGCTATTACGATCAGGAGCAGCGGGAGCTGAATGCGGCCAACACTGTGCTGGAGGAAGTATGGAGCGCCTATCCGCATCTTCCGGAGGCGGAGATCCGCACCGTCCTCGGCAATTTCCTGTTCAGCGGCGAGGACGTCCGCAAGAGGATCAGCGCGCTGAGCGGCGGAGAGAAGGCTCGCGTGGCGCTGTCCAAGCTGATGCTGCTCAAGGCGAACGTCCTGCTGCTCGACGAGCCGACCAACCATCTTGATCTGATGAGCCGGGAAGTGCTGGAAGCCGCATTGGAGGAATACGACGGCACGCTCGTGTTCGTCTCCCACGACCGCTATTTCCTGAATCGAATCGCCGACCGGGTCGTGGAGCTGTCCCCGGACGGAGCGGAGCATTTCCTGGGAAATTATGACGAAATGGTCGCCAAAAAACAGCAAATGGAAGAATGGGCGATGACAAATCGCGACAGCGCCGCATCGGCGGCGTCCGAGCCGGCCGCGACCAGCTACGAGGCCGAGAAGCAGGCCAAGCGCGAGGACAGAGCCCGCGCCCGCAAGCGGGAACAGATCGAAGCCGACATTTCCAGACTGGAAACCGAGATTGGCGAGCTTGAGGAGCAGATGGCTTCCCCGGAAATGGCAACCGATTATGTGCGGCTTCGGGAGAAGCAGGAAGAAACGGAGAAAAAGCGAGCGGAGCTGGAAGAAGCTTATCGGATTTGGGAAGCTCTGATGGAAGAATCTTAAAGGAGAGGGGGGCGGCATTACGGTCTTGAATCGACCGGCCGGGGGAACTCGGAGAAAGCGCCCTCCCGAAAAAGGGGACCCCGTCATCCGCATCGCGGACTTCGGGGTTCCTCTTTTCTTCTTTGGCCTAACCATGCTGTTATTCACAACGTTATACACAGCCCGCTGACACCTTTTTAACGTTTGTTAATATTCTGATAACTTTTAATCGGTTGGCGCGCAAGCTTTTGGCCCGGACTCGCAGGATTTGTCCACGTTGTCCACCGATGTATCCCCGTTATCCACATTATCCACAGAAAAGATGTGAAAAACTCGTCCTTTTTTCAGCCGTTTGCAACCCCTTGTCCCCCATAGCCTGGACGAATTTACCCACATTGTGCACATGGGCTGTGGATAAGTTTGTCCACAACGATAAAACAAATAAGAGCTGCCCCAAGAAATTGGGACAGCTCCACGGTCTACAGCTTCAAAAGCCAACGGCGCGACGCTTCGCCGAAAACAAGACGATCGCCGGGAACCGGCTTAAACAGCGGGATCAATTCCGAAGCGGCGACGGCCTCCGGCCGGTCGAGCCATCCGGCCAGAGCGGCAAGCAGGCCCAGTACGCGCTCGGGGGCCGCTCCGCTCTCCTTCAGCGCAGCCAGCGTCAGCGACTTGTCCCGTTTGGACAGACGGCTGCCGGCTTCGTCGGCCAGCAGCGGAATGTGGACAAAGTCCGGAGCCGGCAGCCCGAGCGCTTCGTACAGCGCCAGCTGTCTCGGCGTGGAATCGAGCAGATCGCCCCCTCGCAGCACATCGGTAATGCCCATCGCGGCGTCGTCCACCGTCACCGCCAACTGGTAGCTGAACATGCCGTCCGCGCGCTTGACGATAAAATCGCCAAGAGCCTCGCCGTCGAACGAGCAGGAACCGCGCCAGCCGTCGCGAAAGACGATTCGGCCTGCCGGCATCTGGAACCGCAGCGAAGACGACTTAACCGCGGCTTTGGCGGCGCGCTCCTCTGCGGTCAGCGAACGGCACAAGCCCGGGTACGCGGCGCCCTCGCTCGCCAGGCCGTGAGGGGCGCTGGCAAGCGAGGCCAGATCGCTTCGGCTGCAGTAGCACGGATACAGACGGTCCGCTTGCCGAAGCCTCTCCAGCGCCTCCTCGTAATGGGACTCGCGCTGGCTTTGAACATAGGGCGCATGCGGGCCTCCCTCGCGGGGCCCTTCGTCCCAGTCGAGCCCCAGCCACCGCAAGTCGTCCAAGATTTGCTCGGCGAAAGCGGGCCGGGAACGGGCTTTATCGATATCCTCCATGCGCAGCACGATCTCCCCGCCGGCCTGCCTCATCTGCAGCCAAGCGGCCAACGCGGCCAACGCGTTGCCGATGTGCAGCAGCCCGGAAGGCGTAGGCGCGAATCTTCCGCGACGGGCCATCCTCTCACGCTCCTGATAGATGCAAAAAAGAGCAGAGTGCGCTCTGCTCAAATGCTTGTTGAATATCCATTGAAAAACTGGCGGAGCCGACGGGATTCGAACCCGCGATCTCCTGCGTGACAGGCAGGCATGTTAGGCCTCTACACCACGGCTCCACACGTAACGAAGATGTCTTAGACACGAGTAAGATCATACCATGAACTCGCGCATTCTGGCAAGCTTTTCGCTGCGGATAGATGAGATTTTCCCTCTGCGACGATGCGGCGCCGATCGGGATCCGGCGGCGTACGGCCGCCAAACATTTGGCAGGAGCGGACCGGCACGAACGCGCGCCGACGAAGAGACCGCCCCGCCCGGCCGAACCCCGCGCCCTACATCGCCGATCCGCGTCGTCTTCAACATTCAGGTTCGCGGGACGATCCGGCAGTACGCATCCATAAACCGCACCATTCCGCCACGGCCACCACGTCGATGGCTTCGTCCGAATGCGACATCCCCTCGTTCTCTCCCTTTCCAGCATTTATTGTACATGCTCTTCTGCTCGCGTTTTTGACCGCTCTTGCTCATCTTACGGTCCGGGCAACCAAAAAACGCCATCCCGGCCAACCGCCGTCCTCCGTCGAGGAGGGGCGATTGCCGAAGATGACGAGTTAGACCGACCAGTCCTCCAAGGACAGGACGGCTTCGGCTTTCATATCCAGCGTCGAGAACTGCCCTCGCCGCCATTTCAGGTCGGCGGCGGCGGCGATCATCGCGGCGTTGTCCGTGCACAGCTTGTTCGGCGGAACGAGCAAAGGCATGCCCGTCTCCTCGCACAGCTCCGTCAGCCTCTCCCGCAAACCGCGATTCGCCGCAACGCCGCCGCAGAGCATTAATTGACGCGCGCCGAACTGCCGGGCGGCGCGAATCGCTTTGCCGGTAACGACATCGATGACCGACTGTTGAAACCCTCTGGCAAGCGCCGAGAAATCCGGGGTTTCTCCCTTCATTCTCGAACGGTTGATCTCCGCGAGCACAGCGGACTTCAAGCCGCTGAAGCTGAAGTCGTACGAGTCCGGCTCCAGCCACGAGCGGGGAAGCGCGACCTCTTCTTTCGCCTCCCGAGCGAGCTTGTCGACGTGAGGGCCTCCCGGATAAGGGAACTGCAGCGCCCTCGCCACTTTATCGTAGGCTTCTCCGACTGCGTCGTCCCTTGTCCGCCCGACGACGCGGAACTTTCCTTCCGCTTCGAGGAGAACGATCTCCGTATGCCCTCCGGACACGACCAGCGCGACGGACGGATACAAGATGTCGCCGACGAGACGATTGGCGTAGATATGTCCGGCAATGTGATGCGTGCCGATGAGCGGCACGTCAAGCGCGAGCGCCAGACTTTTCGCCGCGACGACGCCGACGAGCAGCGCGCCGATCAAGCCGGGCCCCTGCGTAACGGCCACCGCGCCGACGTCCGACAGGCCGATGCCCGCCTCCCGCACCGCTTCCTCCACGATGACCGTCACCGTCTCGACGTGCTTGCGAGAGGCGATCTCCGGCACGACCCCGCCGAATCGCCGATGCGTGTCGATCTGGCTGGAGACGATATTCGACAGCACCTCGCGACCGTTCCGCACGACGGCTACGGAAGTTTCGTCGCAGCTCGTCTCGATCGCCAGCAGCAGACGGTCGCCCTGGAGCGCCTCTTCGTTCGGTTGTCCGCTCATCCCTCTCCTCCTTCCAGCGTTCCCGCCGTTTCCGACTTTCCGCGGTCGTCGGGAATCAGATCCGCCCACATGATGAGCGCATCCTCCATATTGTCCGAATAATAATTCGGGCGCACGCCGGACGCAACGAAGCCCATCTTGCGGTAGAGGGAACGAGCTTTATCGTTGGACACCCGCACCTCCAGCGTCATTCGCCGGGCGCCGAGATAGCGGGCCGTCTCCATCAGTTCCGTCAGCAGCGCCTTCCCGTAGCCCTGTCCCTGATACAGGCTTCGAATCGCAATATTCGTCACATGCGCCTCATCGATAATTAGCCACATGCCGCCGTAGCCGGCAATGTCTCCATCCAGCTCCAGCACCATATACTTGGCGAACAGATTGTTCGTCAGCTCGTTGCGGAACGCCTCCGCGGTCCACGGTGCCGTAAACGCTTCCTGCTCGATCTCTACAATGGCGGGAATGTCGTCCAGATTCATCAAACGAAATTCCATCTCTTCACTCTCCCCGCGACGCCGCCAGCAGCTTCGCTTCGGCTTCGGCCAGCTGCGTATAGTTCGGGACGAACGAATGCACGTTCTGCCGCTCTCCTAAGCGATACCGCAGCTCTCCGAGCAGTCCGAGCGCAGTCGCGTCCATGTTCCACTCGAATCTCCGCAGTCTCGTGCCCGACTGCTCCGCCGCCTCGATCGCTTCCCGATGAAGCGCCACGTCCCCGACAAACCAGATTGCCGCCACCTGAGGGTCCTGCGTTCCTTCCTCCTCGATGCAAGCCGCCCAATCGGCGATCAGCCGAATGGCGTCGGAGTCGACCGTCCTCCAGCCGCCGGAGTGATCGGCCGCATAACGGGAAGTATATACTTGTCCCCTTCTCGCATCCAGAATCGGCACGAGCCAGATGTCCCGATCGTCGGCCAGATCCTCATTCTCCTCGCGAAGCCTGCGCCATGCCCCGAGGGCCAGCGCTTCGAGGGTGGAGACGCCGAGCAGCGGTTTTCCCCACGCCCAGGCCAGAGTCTTCGCCGCCGTAACCGCAATCCGGACCCCCGTATAGGAGCCGGGACCTTGCCCGACCACGATCGCATCGAGCGATTGGCCCTTTAATCCGTTGCGATCCAGCAGCTCCTTGATCTCCGACACTATCCGCACAGAGTGGTTGCGCTCCGCGAACGACACGACGGAATCGACGCGCTGGCCGTCCCGGACGATCGCGGCGGAGAAGGCGGCGGTCGACGTATCGAATGCGAGCACCGTCACGGACCCGCTGTCGCCGATCAGCTGTTCGTCTATTTTCATGTTGTACGTTCTCCCCCTTCCGCCTGACGGAGCCCCAGCCGGACGCACCAGGCTTCATACTCCCGTCCCGCCGGGCGACAAACGATTTTCCTGGACTCGGGACCGGTCGTCTCCAGATAGAGATGCAGCCGATCGGGCGGCAGGATCGGCTCGATGATGGACGCCCATTCCACAAGCGATACGCCGTCCCCGTGGAAATATTCGTCCAGGCCCAACTCGTCGGCTTCCTCCAGCGACAGCCGATAGACGTCCATATGATAGAAGGGAAGCTTCGTCCCCTGGTATTCCTTGATTATCGTGAAGGTCGGACTGTTCACGATCTCTTGAACGCCCAGCGCCGCAGCGTATGCTTTGGCGAAATGCGTTTTCCCCGCGCCCAAGTCTCCGTCCACCGCAAGCACGGCCCCCGGGAACGCCAGCTCCGCCAGCGCCTCCGCGAATGCGGCCGTAGCCCGCTCGTCGGCGGCCTCCAGCTCGTATCGGAGCGACAAGTCTTCCGCTTGATTCGAGTGCATCATTCACATAATCCCTTCGCGAAAATGATTGTAGCCCCGCTTGGGCAGCGGCTTGCGCTTCCCCGTATCCGCCGACTCCAGCCAGACGCCCGGCCCGCCTTCCTCGACCTCGCCGATCGCGAACAAAGGAATGCCCTCCGCCCCCAGCCGCTCTCGCAGCTCCCGCACGCAGCTCTTGTCCGCGGTGCCGAGCAGCACGTAATCCTCTCCCCCGAATAACGCCAGTTCGGCTGCGCTCATACCGTTGTCTCCGGCATACGCGGACAGTTCCCCGGACAGGGGAAGCAGCTTCTCCTTCAGCACCAGCTTGACCCCCGACGCCTCGGCAATCTCCCAGGCTTCGCTGGCTACGCCGTCGCTGACGTCGTTTAAGGACGTTCCCCATCCCGTTTCCGCCAAGATTCGCCCGGCCTTCACCGACGGAACGGGCCTCCGGTGGGCTTGCGCCAGCCTTGGCGGGAGAGCGCGCAGCAAGCGGTCGCGCTCCGCTCCTTCCGCGGCGGCGATCCTGCGCAAGGCGTGCAGCCCGGCGGCCGACAGCCCCGTCGGCCCGGTCAGAAACACCGCTTGTCCCGGCCGGGCGCCGGAGCGGCGAATCGCTTTTCCGGCCTGCGCTGTGCCGATGACCGTGACGGATACGACGAGATCCCGGGGCGCGGAGGTCGTATCTCCGCCGATCACGGCCACCCCGTAACGCTCGGCGCACTCGTACAGCCCGTCGTACAGCCTCCTCATCCGCTCCTCATTCCAGGCGGGAGGGACGCAGACGGACACGAGCGCGCACTTCGGCTCCCCTCCCATCGCGGCGATGTCGCTCACGTTGGACGCCAGCGCCTTATACCCGACGTCGGCTTCCCCCATCGTCTCGTCGAGGAAGTGAACCTGCTCGACCATCGTATCTGCGGCGACGAGCCATTCCCATCCGGGACCGGCGTCCTTCAACACCGCCGCGTCGTCTCCGATGCCCAGCGAGACGCCGGCCCGCGCAAGGAAGTCGACCGACTGGCGACCCTCCGTCCAGAAGCGGATGCGGCCGAATTCGTCCAATGGCGGCACGGCTCTACCCCATTTCTTCATTGTTGTCCTAATTATATCGGGGTGCGCCCGAACATGCAAAGACCGGCCCGAGCGGTCTCGGGCAAGTGCGACCAGCTTTCCGGGCGAGCGTCCGGCTTTTTATGAGAATCATAAGAATAATATTATTTAAGATTCCAACGCCTTGGCACATCTGAGAAAATCGGCTCTTCGCACGCGGACTGGAAACTTTTATGGCATGTTTTCGCCGAAGCCAGCTGATAGACTTTGAACTATTCCAAGCCAAGGGAGGAAATAGAGTTCCATGAAGAAGTTCAAAGCGATCGGTTTGAAGAAAACTTTGATGCTCGGTACGTTGGCGCTTGCCATCTCCGTTCCCGCGGGAGCTGGAGCGGTCTCCGCGGCCCCCGCTGGCCAGATCGTTACTCCAGACCAGTTGACGCAAATCGCCAGCCGGTTCGGCATAGATCTCCATTCGCTGCTGCAGCAAATTGGGCAGCGACAGACCCCCGTCTACAACCCGCCGTCCTCGAGCGGCGGCGCGGATAACGGCCAGGTCGCCAAGCCGAGCAAGCCGTCCCGGCCCGCTCTGCCTTCGGCGCCCGGAGCGGGCTCTAACGGAAGCTCCGGAAATACGGGCAGCGGCAATACGGGCAATGCCGGCGCCGAGGCGGCCGATTCCGCCTTCGCGACGCAGGTTATTACGCTGGTTAACCAGGAACGCGCCAAAGCGGGCCTGAAGCCGCTGGCGGCCACGAACGCCACGCTGACGAAGATGGCTCTGGACAAAGCGAAGGACATGTATCACAACGGCTACTTCGACCACAATTCGCCGACGTACGGCTCGCCGTTCGATATGATGAAGAAATACGGAATCAATTATCGTTATGCGGGAGAAAATATCGCCAAAGGCCAGCGCACTCCGCAGGAGGTTATGAACGCCTGGATGAACAGCCCGGGCCACCGCGCGAACATCCTGAGCGCCAACTTCACGACGATCGGCGTCGCTTACTATAACGGCGTCTGGGTTCAGGAATTTATTTCGTAATTGCGACCCCGGCCGTCGCCTTGTCCGGGCCACATCCGCCCGGACTGGCGGCGAAGTCGGCGAGGATGGGGCGACCGACTCGTCGGACCGAATCATCCGCAAAAAAAGGAGCATGTACAAGATGACTGTACGTGCTCCTTTTTATCTCTGCCTGCATGTTCAAACGATAGTCATCTTCCCAGATGACCCGAGTACCCCTCGCTTTTCCCGACCTTCTCTATCGTATTTCCTGCTTACTTCACTTCAATTAACTCCGCCTTCTGCAGCAGCCGCTGGACGATCGCCGCGACTTCCGCTCTTGTCATATTCGCCTTTGGAGCAAGCGTATCCGCGCTTCTGCCCGTTACGATGCCCGCTCGAATACTGCCCGCGACGCCTTCCTGCGCCCATTTCGCAACCATATACGCATCTCCGTAAGTTTTCAGCGCCGCATCGGCCGATGGAACGGATAACGTATCCGCCAGTCCAGTCAGCACCATCGCTTTGGACAGAATCAGCATCGCCTGCTCGCGCGTGATTTTGTCTTGCGGACGGAAGGTCCCATCCTGGAAGCCATCGATCAGTTGATACGCATAAGCCGTGTTAATGACGCCGCTATACCAGTCCGCAGCTTTCACATCGGAGAAGGCCGTCGCGCCGCTTTCCGGCTTGAGTCCCAGTCCGCGCACCAGAATAGCTGCAAACTCGGCGCGGGTAATGTCCCGGTTCGGAGTGAACTTGCCGCCTCCCGTTCCGTCGATAACCATTCGGGAGCCCATATCGTTAACCGCGGACTTCGCCCAGTGCTTCGCCACATCGCTGAATTCAATCGGATTCCAGACGACGGCGTACGTACTGTTCGTCAAGCTGTTGATTTTGGCAAAATAGCTCGCGCCGCTCCTGGTCACCTGTGTCGGCACGTGACGCGCCGAACCGTCCGGCTCGATGACGACGCCCGTCGTAATCTTGTTCGGGTCTACCTTATCCGGAATGGCGATCGTGCGTTCTACATAGACATTGAATTTGGACACCTCGATCGTAGAATTTCCGTAGGTGGCTCGAACCTTAAAATTAAACGTCGGGGCTACGATCGTAAATTGTCCTTGAACCGCCGAGTTTTCCGCCGCTTTGACGGTTTCCTCTGTCGGCTCGGAGATCTCGATTTGCACTTTAATTTCCTGCAGAGCCGCATCCTTGCCGATTTGCGCGGCAACGGCATCCATACGGATCTGCTCGGCAGGAACCTTATAGGAGGCTTTGTCCGTCCTGATTTCCAGTACCGCTTGCTTCTGCTCCATATGCTTGATCAATTCGCCATTGAGTTCGCCAACAACGACGTTCGAATCCGGACGAATCGGGATCGTGACTACGGCGTGCTGCCCTTCCGCCGCGAGCTTCGCCTCCAGTTTGCTTGGGTCGACGGCAACAATCGTGACCGTTCTTCCGTTCTGCTTTGCAGTAGTCGCCGTGCCCGCGTTTTCCACTTTGCCGTTGACCAGCACAATCACGTCAGTCGTTTGCGCTCCGGATCCGTTAGCGCTCGGAGTTTCGGGGGCAGGAGACGACGGATTGCTCGGCGCGCTGGGCGCGTTTACTTTTACATCGACCGTTTGAGTGACCGTCCTATCGTCCAGCCAAGAGGTACCGTTCCATATTTGCTTCTGGAAAGTAACCGTGACGGTGTGATTGCCGGTTGTCGATGGCGCATATTCGGACAAATAGTCCAATCCGCTTTCGGTGAACGAGCCCGACTTTCCGTCCGTCGATTCCCAACTTGCCGGCACAAAGCGTTCGTCGCCCTCGAACAAACCGTCTGCCGATTGACGATCTCCGGCGGCGAGTAATCTGACAGTCCCGCCTGACGTAATGCTTGCCGGATCGGCGCTGACACGGTTGTTGGCGGCGTTCGCTGTCGCAGCTTTCGCTTCCACGGTCGTTGTCTTCGTATCCGTGTCGCCGCTCACGTTGACCCATGAGCCGCTCGCCGCATCCCATCTTTGTTTCTGAAACGTAACGGTCACCGTCTGGGCACCTGCCTCAGACGGCTTATAATCAAAGGTGCTGTCGCTTGGGCTTAGCGAGCCCGATTGGTTGTCTGTCGACGCCCAGCCTGCCGGAACGAACCGTTCGTCCCCTTCCAACAAGCCCGCCGCCGTCTGCCGGTCGCCGCTGACCGTCACCGTCACCATTCCGCCTGACGTAACGCTTTCCGAATCGGCGCTGACGCTGTTGTTGGCGGCGTCTGCCGTCGCCGCTTCCGCCTCCACGGTCGTTGTCTTCGTATCCGTGTCGCCGCTCACATTGACCCATGAACCGCTCGCCTCATCCCATCTTTGTTTCTGGAACGTAACGGTCACCGTCTGGGCACCTGCCGCCGTCGGCTTGTATTCGGACGTATATTCCGTTCCGTTACGAATAAACGTACCCGACCTGCCGTCTGTCGAACTCCAGCCTGCCGGAATGTATCTCTCGTCTCCTTCCGTCAAGCCGTCCTCCGATTGACGGTCTCCTTCGGCCCTCACGGTAACGGCTTCTCCGGAAGTTACGCGATCCGGACTGACGCCGACCGTATTGCCGGAATCGCTCGCCGTCGCAATGACTTTCACCGTCGCCGTCTTCGTATCGATTACGCCGACGACGTCCTCCCATTCTCCCGCGGCCGAGTTCCATTGCTGCTTCTGGAATGTCGTCGTTAGGGTATGGGTTCCCCTCGTCGATGACGAGTATTGGAAGCTCCCATCGGTCGGAGTCAGATTGTCTGACTGCCCGGCCGTCGAGGTCCAACCTGCCGGAACGAATCGCTCGTCTCCTGTGAACACGCCGTTCTCCGATTGACGGTCGCCGCTGACCGTCACCGTCGCCGTCCCGCCTGACACGATGCTTTCCGGATCGGCGCCGACACGGTTGTTGGCGGCGTTCGCTGTCGCAGCTTTCGCTTCCACGGTCGTTGTCTTCGTATCCGTGTCGCCGCTCACGTTGACCCATGAGCCGCTCGCCGCATCCCATCTTTGTTTCTGAAACGTAACGGTCACCGTCTGGGCACCTGCCTCAGACGGCTTATAATCAAAGGTGCTGTCGCTTGGGCTTAGCGAGCCCGATTGGTTGTCTGTCGACGCCCAGCCTGCCGGAACGAACCGTTCGTCCCCTTCCAACAAGCCCGCCGCCGTCTGCCGGTCGCCGCTGACCCTCACCGTCACCATTCCGCCTGACGTAACGCTTTCCGAATCGGCGCTGACGCTGTTGTTGGCGGCGTCTGCCGTCGCCGCTTCCGCCTCCACGGTCGTTGTCTTCGTATCCGTGTCGCCGCTCACATTGACCCATGAACCGCTCGCCTCATCCCATCTTTGTTTCTGGAACGTAACGGTCACCGTCTGGGCACCTGCCGCCGTCGGCTTGTATTCGGACGTATATTCCGTTCCGTTACGAATAAACGTACCCGACCTGCCGTCTGTCGAACTCCAGCCTGCCGGAATGTATCTCTCGTCTCCTTCCGTCAAGCCGTCCTCCGATTGACGGTCTCCTTCGGCCCTCACGGTAACGGCTTCTCCGGAAGTTACGCGATCCGGACTGACGCCGACCGTATTGCCGGAATCGCTCGCCGTCGCAATGACTTTCACCATCGCCGTCTTCGTATCGATTACGCCGACGACGTCCTCCCATTCTCCCGCGGCCGAGTTCCATTGCTGCTTCTGGAATGTCGTCGTTAAGGTATGGGTCCCCCTCGTCGATGACGAGTATTGGAAGCTCCCATCGGTCGGAGTCAGATTGTCTGACTGCCCGTCCGTCGAGGTCCAACCTGCCGGAACGAATCGCTCGTCTCCTGTGAACACGCCGTTCTCCGATTGACGGTCGCCGCTGACCGTCACCGTCGCCGTCCCGCCTGACACGATGCTTTCCGGATCGGCGCTGACACGGTTGTTGGCGGCGTTCGTTGTCGCAATTTCCGCATTCACCTGAACTGTTTTCTGATCCTCCGTGGCGGTATTCGTCCAGGCCGATCCGTTCCACGTTTGTTTGATGAAAGTAACCGTTAAGGTAAGATCGCCTGCCTCCGATGGTGTGTAGAAAGACGTGTACTCTGCTCCGCTTTTAGCAAACGTACCCGACTCGCCGTCTGTCGAACTCCAGCTTGCCGGAACGAACCGCTCGTTTCCGATAAAATCGCCGATTTCCGATTGTCGGTCGCCTTCGGCCGTCAACGTGAAAGTCCCGCCGGAAATGACACTGCTCGGGGTTGCGTTGACCTTATTGTTATCAGGATTGGCCGGATAGACCACATTAAACGGCGCGCGTTTGGTATCGTCCTCCTGACGCTGACCCCATTCTCCGGATTCAAAATCATACTTGTACATGTAATAGTTTACCTCGACTTCATATCGTCCTGCCTCCAGTTGATCGATGACTTCGGTAAAGTTATCTGGATGGGTAAAATCTCTGTACTCAAAGATCTTCTCGCCGGTCTGTTGGTTCCATAGTCTCCATTTAAGAGGAATGAATTTTTCATCCTCGTGCGACACGCCAGGCTCCGATTGCCGGCTGCCCGTTGCGGTGAACGTGACTTGACCGCCCACGAATATCGTACTGGGGTTTATCGTAACGGTATTTGCGCCTCTGCTCGCTGTCGCGGCCTGGCCGGATACGGACACGATTTTCGTTTTGAGATCGTCTTGGTTCATATTCTGCCATTCCGTTCCATCAAAACGCTCTTTCCTGAAGGTAACTTCTATTGTATGCGTCCCCGCTGCTAAAGGCGTAAAATTCGCACTGTAATCATTCCCTGTCCTGACTATCGGGCCTACATTGGCGATATTCCCCTTGTCCTGGATGAAGTAGGGAATATATCTAGTATCCCCCTCAATGACATTGGTAGAATTCTGATGATGTCCTTGCATACGTACTGTTATTGTATCGCCCACTCTAACAATACCGCTAACGTTAACCGATAGCTGATTGTTGTCGGGTTGGGCTTCATTCGGAAGCCGGGTCACCTGGATCGTCTGCTTCTTTTGATCCTGAATGCCGGTCTCCTTCCAGACGCTGTTCACAGCATCCCATCTCTCCAGCGCAAACGTAACGATAAATTCAAAGCTGCCCATTGACCAGGGCGTATATGTGGCCTTGTAGTTTCCATTTCCATCGTCGCTAAATGAACCTAACGGAAAATCAGGCAGGCCCCAGGTTTTGGGGATGTACCGCTCAGCCCCGTCTCCTTCTCCGCTCGGAACATCCTGCCGATGCCCTGTCGCTGTCACGGTTACGGTCGTATCCAGCATCACAATATTCGGGTCGTTGACTGGGCTCAGACTGAAAGCATTCTGCGCTTCGACGGCTGGATAAGGCGAAGCCGAGACATTCATATTCGCATTCTTGCAGGATTCATCTTCTCGTTCCCATTCTCCGGCATCTACACTATAACGCTGCAGCTCAAAACAAACGTTGATGGAATATAATCCGGAAGTCGGAGGCGTAAAAATGGACGTATAGCTTCCATTGCTTAATGCAAACTCCCCCCACACACCGTTCATACCGATCGCTTCCCAGAACATCGGAATGAATCGCGTGTCTCCATCCTGAGGGTCGACTGCCGACGGGTTGTGGCCGACGGCCGTCAACGTGACCGATTCGCCTCTCGCCGGATTGGGCGAACTTATACTGAAGGAATTCTGGTCGGGATCCGCCGATTCAGCCTGCGCAATTGGATTGTAGTAAACGAAGTTGGATACAAGCAGAGCCAAGATAAAAACTCCATAGAATGCCCTTCTTCCCGGCTTATTGCGTTTTACTATCATTTCCCCATCTCCCGCTATTAAAGTATGTTTCCTCCTATAGTTGAACCCATCACAAACCAGAACATGCTGAATACAGTCAAGCTGCGCAGCTTTCTCGTCCAACGTCCCGCTGCTTTTCGGCTTTTAAAGTCAACTCTCTCCTTGTCCTTGAACTTATGAGCTTATGCTGTTCGGCTTTATTCGGCCGCTTTCGGCAAAATTCGAATCCATTATACAAACCATGGATAAACAGCCAATAAACAACCAGTCAACGAGTAGTCAACAAACGATCACAAGCGATCGCGCTTCTTTTCGTTTTATTGTTTATTTGTTGTTTATTCCTCGCAAGTATACTGATAGAATTGCAGGAGAAAAGGAGGAGAGACCGTGCCTGGAAAAACGCCGCTGAGAAGGGCGATCGTGATCGGCGCGCTCACTCTTCTGCTCGCCTCGCTCTTTGTTCTCTGGCTGACGGGAAACGGCGGCGGCTCGCGAAATTCCCTGCAGGTTCGCGGCGGAACAATGAGCTTGCAGCATTGGAACCCCGAGCAGAATCCCGCTGTCAAGCTGTACGGAGAATGGGAGTTTTACTGGAATCAGCTGCTGTCCCCCGAAGACTTTCGGAAGCAGGGAGCAGCATTGACCGGGAGCGCCGACTATATAGCGGTTCCCTCTGCCTGGAACGGGCAAGTCGTGAACGGCGTGAAGCTTCCCATCTATGGCGAAGCAACTTACCGAATGGTGCTGACCGACATCCCCGCTCCCGGAATTTACGCCCTGAAGAAATCGAATATCCGATTTTCGAGCCGGATTTATGTGAACGGTGAGGAGCTTCTGGCGGACGGGTGGCCAGATGGCGGCGACAGCGCTTACGAGCCGGGCAATCGGCCCACACTTAACAGCTTCTACAACGACGGCGGCGATATCGAAATCGTCGTGCAAGCCGCCAACTACGATTACGTTAATTCCGGCTTTGTCGTCCCCCTCCTGTTCGGCAAGGACGAAGCGCTGAACGCTCAACAGCGGAAAATAATCGTGCAGGAGTTCGTCATTCTGGCGATTCTCGGTACTTTGGCGCTCATCTACGTTATCTGCTTCATTGCAGCGGCTGTGTACAACAGGAAGGATTACTCCCTGCTGACGCTGGCTCTTCTCTGCGCGTCGGCCGGCGTCTATCACAGTCTGATGGGCGAACGTTCGTTGATGTTGCTGATCCCGGACATCTCGTTCGTGACGCTGTACAAAATCAAAGACGTCGCCTCGGTGCTCACCTGCATGGCGATTTCCTTGTCTTTTTATCAACTGCAGAGAAGCATCATCTCGTTCAGGCCAATGCTGGCCATATCGCTCGTGCTGGGAACTTTCGCGATGCTCATCGTGTTTCTTCCCATCAGCGCCTATACCCCCATTCAATATTACATTGTCGCTTTGTACCAGCTGCTGCTGACCTGGCTTTTCGCAAGAGCCTCTTACCTGTATGTGCGAAATGAGGAGGACGGCGGCCGGTGGAAGTCCTTCCTGCTGTGCATGGCGGTTTTGCCGATCAACCTGTACTCCATCGATACGATTTTGTTCGCCTTAAGCTTCAGCACATCGATGCAATTCGGCCAGTTCAGCATAATCGCCTTTAACCTGGTCATGCTGCTTCTTATCGTTCTGCGTTTTTTCGAGGCGTACCATACGATTAATGAAATGAAGGATCAGCTGCTGCGGCTGGATAAAATCAAAGACGATTTTCTGTCGAACACTTCGCACGAGCTGAGAACCCCGCTCAACGCAATCGTCAACATCTCCGAAACGCTGCTGAAAGGGGTGAGCGGGCCGGTCAACGGCGAGCAAGCGCAAAATCTGTCGCTTGTAGTCGGCAGCGGCAGACGGCTGACCCATCTCGTCAATGAGCTTCTCGACTACTCCAAGCTGAAGTACGGGGATTTGAAGCTGCATAAGAGCCCTCTCATTCTAAGAGCCTACGTCGAGTCGGTCATGCGAATCCATTTGTTCCTGCTCGAGGGGAGAAGCACGGCGCTCGTCAATCGCGTGCCGGACGACCTGCCCCTCGTTCATGCGGACGGCATCCGGCTCACGCAAATTTTACATAACCTGCTCGGCAATGCGATAAAATTTTGCGATCAAGGAACGGTGGAGGTCAGCGCTTCCGCTGCGGGAGATTGGATCGAGGTCCGCGTCAGCGATACCGGGATCGGCATCGAACCGCATATGCAGGAACGGATTTTCCTGGATTACGAGCAAGGCGATCATGAGGATGCGCCCCAGTACGCCGGAACCGGACTGGGCTTAAGCATTACAAAAAGACTCGTCGAACTGCACGAAGGCCGCATCGGCGTCCATTCGACTCCCGGACAAGGGACCACCTTCATCTTCACTTTGCCCGTCGCCCCCGGCAAATCCGCCAAATCGAGAGCGGAATCGCAAGCGGCGGACAAGTCCCCTTTTTCCGGCGGCGATCCCGCTCGTCAGAAGTATCCTCTGCGTATCGAGGGAGAACACAAGGAAGCCATTCTGATCGTGGACGACAATGCTCTGAATCTGCAAAGCATGATCAATCTGTTTAAGCTGGAAAAGCAAACGGCCGTCGCCGTCAATCGCGGCGAATCGGCGCTGCAGGCCGTCTTCTCTCGTCAGGAATTTCACCTCGTCGTCCTGGACATCGCGATGCCGGACCTGTCGGGCTTCGAGGTGCTGCGGAGCATCCGCGAGCGGTTCTCCCCGTTCGAGCTTCCCGTTCTCATGCTGACAGCGCGAAGCCGGAGCGAGGACATTCGGCTGGCGATGGAGCTGGGGGCGAACGATTTCGTCGCCAAGCCCTTCGAGTCCGAAGAGCTGATGGCGAGGGTCAGAAGCCTCTCGAAGCTGAAGTCGTCGGTCAAGCTGGCCCGGGATGCGGAAATCGCCTTTTTGCGTTCTCAAATCAAGCCTCATTTCTTGTACAATGCACTATCGGCGATCGCCGAGCTGTGCATGATCAATCCCCGGCAGGCGGAGGAGGTTACGCTGCAATTGTCGCGTTATTTGCGCAGCAGCTTTGATTTTAAGCATCTGAACGCGATGACGACGCTGAGCGACGAGCTGGCATTGGTTCGAGCTTACGTCGGAATCGAGCAGGCCCGCTTCGGCGGCCGGCTGCACGTGGAATACGAGGTGGATGCCGATCCGAACCTGCTGATTCCTCCTCTAATCGTTCAGCCGCTGGTGGAAAATGCAATCCGGCACGGCGTCATGTCCAACTCCAGGGGGGGCGTCGTAAGTCTGCTCGTTAAGGGGAGCGCAGGCAGCGGAATCTCTTTGCGGATTGAAGACAACGGCTCCGGAATGAGTCCGCAGAAGCTGCGCCGCGTGCTGAACCCGGATTCCGCAGCGCAAGGCATCGGACTGTGGAACATCGCCCAGCGCTTGCGGCTTCTGTACGGGACAGATATGCGGATTGAAAGCCGGGAAGGCGAAGGCACCCGAATCGAGATCGATCTTCCCGGCGAAAATGCGATGGCGAAAGGGAGCTGACGGATGTTACGAATTATGGTTGTAGACGACGAAGAGCTCGCGGCGATGCGTTTAATGCGCATCCTGTCCGAGCGCGACGAGCCAAGCGAAGCCGTCCTGTTTCTGAGCTCGCTGGAAGCGTCCGAATATGCCAGAAAACACCCGATAGACGTGGCTTTCTTGGACATTTCCATGCCCGATGTCAACGGAATGCAGTTATCGAAGCTGCTGACGGATGCTCAAGAGGCGATGAAAATCGTTTTTGTCACCGGGTATGACGCGTATGCGGTCCGCGCCTTCGAGCTGAACGCCCTGGATTACATTATGAAGCCCGTCACCGCAGAGCGGCTGGAGGTCACGCTGAAGAGGGTTAAAGCGAAGAAGCGGACAAGCGAGGCGGTAAAGCCTCTGCTCGAGGTGCTTCTTTTTAACGGAATGAACGTAAGCTTCTCGGTCGACGGGGGAGCCAGAGAGACCGTTAAGCTGCGAAGTCCGAAAACGGAGGAGCTGTTCGCTTTCCTGCTTTGCAAGCGGGTCGCGTATCGAGAGGAAATCATCGACACGCTGTGGAACGGACTTGCGCCCGATAAAGCGTGGAAGAACCTCAATTCCACGCTGTATTACGTTCGGAAGGCGATCAACGGCAGCGAGCACAGATGCGAAATCGCGGTGACCGGCAACGAGATCCGGATCAATACGGACGAGCTCTACTGCGATCTGTACGAGTTTGAGCGAATGCTTCAGGAGATCAGACGCGATCCGGAACAGAGTATGCCGCTGCTTAAGCGAGCTGAAGCGCTGTATGCCGGGCCTCTGCTGCGCGGCAAAGCTTACGAGTGGGCCGGCGATTACGCCCGCAGCCTTGAGCGGCAATATATCGATTTGTTGGAGCTGCTGGCTCGCCACAACCGCCAGCGCGGCCAATTCTTTCAGGCTTTAAGCGAATATGGCGAGATTTTGAAGCTGGACGCCATACGCGAGGATGTCCATGGAGAGATCATCCGCATTTATCTTGAGCTGGGCCGAAAAAACGACGCGCTCAGACAGTATCGGCAGTTGGAAGCCATGCTGCGCGCCGAGCTGGGGATGGAGCCGGATGCGAAAATCAGGGAGCTGCTGCAATGAACCGAGACGACGGGCGCGAACGGAAGGCGAAGACGACCGCATGAAGAAAGATACGGACAATTCGACGAACGATCGCGGCCTTAGTCAGCCAAAGCGCGCAAAAAGGCCCGGGGCTTCCCGCTCGGGGAAGACGCCCGGCCTTGCCGTTGATAATGCCCTTAAGCTTTCAGAACGTCATGATCGACATAACGTTCGCCGTTCAGCTCGCTGACGACGTTGATCGCCACTTTGGCGCCGTCGCCCGCCGTGATGATCGTATGCATGCTTACGCCGGCGATCGTACCGGCGGCCCACACGTTGGACAGGTTCGTTCTGCCGTCGGGCGCGCAGTCGACGATCGTCTTGATGCGCGGCTCGGTTCCCGGCTTGGTGGTCACGCCGCTCGCCTCGGCCACGTCCGCGAACATGCCGGTGGCGATAATGACGTGAGCGGCCTCGTACGACTGCCCGTCCGCTTCGATCGTAACGGAGCCCTCGCCCGAGGTCAGCTTCGTCGCCTTGGCCGTTACGAATTCCGCTCCGAACTTGGCCGCCTGCTTCTTGCCTAGCGCAACAAGCTCGGGACCGGCAAGTCCCTCGGCTCCGTAATGATTTTCTACCCACGCGCGTTTCGTTACGCTCTGATCGCTGTCGATCACCAGCGTTTTCTTGCCGGCCTTCGCAGTAAAAATCGCGGCGCTGGCGCCCGCCGGCCCTCCGCCGATAATGGCCACGTCGTACATCGGACTCACTCCTTAGGAAGAATTGGGATCTCTCACTTATTGTAACACGCGAATGAATCGCTTTCAAAAAGTAAGCCCAATCCGCGACGACCCCGCCGCCGGCGCCTCGCCAACCGCCGTTCTCACTTCTCGCAGCCCGGCCCCGTCGGCTTCGCGCGCGCAAAAGCGGCGGGCGAGCGGCCCGCACCCGCTGCCGCTAGCGGGATACTTCCTCCAGCCGCTCTACGCCGACCGTCTGCACGTCCGTCGGGCTTTGCCCGACCTGCACTGTCGCGACGCCTCCCTCGACGTCCACATCCTCGATCCAGACCGACTCGCCGGTGTCCAGCCGAACTTTGACCCGATCGGCCGACTCGTAAATTTCCTTTGCTCTTCTCGCGTCCATGCACTAATCCTCCAAAGTTTCCTCAATGTCGGGCACCCATCCGTTATGGACGGTCACCTGCCCGCCGCCCAATCCTTCATTCACCATCCGGTCGACATCCATATCGTACTCGTCCCGGCCTTCGTGGATCGCGTCCTCCGGCGCTTTCTCCGTCTGTTCGGAGCTCATCAGCAGCATCTCCCCTCGGCATTGAAATTCAGTCCTTTCCAATATTCCCTGCCCGGTTGTTTTCCATGCGGAATGGACAACTTATAGGAAACCCGACAGCAAAGGAGCCTGCCTCATCATGCATACGGTCTGGAAAGGCGCGATCAGCTTCGGTCTGGTCCACGTGCCCGTCAAAATGTTCACCGCCACCGAGGACAAGGACATCCATCTGCGGATGATCCACAAGGAATGCGGGACGCCGATCTCCAACGTCCGCACCTGTCCGCACTGCGAGAAGGAGGTCGTCTGGGACGAGATCGCCCGAGGCTACGAGCAGGAGAAGGGCCGGTTCGTCCTGTTCGAGCCGGAGGAGCTGGACGCCATCAAGCCGGACAATACGAAGACGATTCAGATTCTCGACTTCGTCGACTTGACCGAGATCGATCCGCTGTATTATCAGAAAGCGTACTACCTGTCGCCGGACCAGGCTGGATCGGGCGCTTACAACCTGCTGCTGGAAGCGATGCGCCAATCCGGCAAGATCGGCATCGCCAAAATTGCGATCCGCAGCAAGAGCAGCCTTGCCGCCATTCGGCCTGTGGACAACTGCATCTGCATGGAAACGATGCATTATCCGGACGAGATTCGTTCGCTTCAGCTCGTCCCCAACTTGCCGGAACAGGCGAACGTGAACGAGAAGGAGCTGACGATGGCCAAAATGCTTATCGAGCAGCTGTCGACTCCGTTCGAGCCTACGAAGTATACTGACGATTATCGAATGGCCCTGCAGGAAGCGATCCAGCGCAAGATCGCCGGGAAAGGGACCGACGTCGTCACCGCCCCGGAAGTGGAAAGAACGAACGTCATCGACCTGATGGCCGCGCTGCAGGCCAGTCTCGAAGCCGTCAAGCCGGGAGACGACTCCGGAACGGGGGGAGACCGGGGCAAGCCCAAAACTCGCAGCACCCGAGGCCGCAAAAAAGAAGGGGCGGTTCCCTGATCCATGGAGCTGCAGCCCGTCATTCCCTTCGAGCCGCTGGCGGCCAGCGAGCTCCCTCAAGGCGGCGAATGGGTGGCCCAGATCAAATGGGACGGCGTGCGCATGCTCAGCTACTGCGACGGACGCTCCGCTCGCCTGATCAACCGGAGGCTTCACGACCGCACGCTGCAATATCCCGAATTCGCCGATCCGACCGCGTTCTGTTCGTCCTCCTCGTTCATTCTCGACGGGGAATTGATCGCCTTCGACGAAGCGCGGCCCTCCTTTCAGGAGGTCATGAGAAGAGACAGCCCGCGCACGCAGGCGAGCATCGCCGCGGCTGTGAGCCGGGTGCCCGTCACCTATATGATTTTCGACGTGCTGTACGCCGAAGGCCGCTGGGTCACCGATCTTCCCTTGTCGCGAAGGCAAAGGCTGCTGGAGGACATCGTCCTGGAGAGCGAGCGCGTCCAGCTGTGCCGCAACTTCGTCGACGCCTCCGCGCTTCTGGAGCTGATGCGAGCCCGAAGCATGGAAGGCGTCGTCTGCAAAAATCTGAACAGCGCCTACGCGATCGGCCAGAAGGACGGCCGCTGGCGCAAGCTGAAGCTGACGCGCGATCTGTACGCCGCCATCGGCGGCGTCACTTATAACGGGCCGACCGTCAATGCGCTGCTGCTCGGCTTGTTCGACGGGAACGGAAAGCTCCATTATATCGGTCATGCCGGAACGGGCAAGCTGTCGAGGACGGACTGGAGAAGGCTGACCGAGCAGGTCGCGCCGCTGGCCGTGGACGAGATGCCGTTCGCGAACCGGCCGGACAGGCATCAGGACGCCGTATGGCTCGCGCCTCGCCTGGCTGCGAAAGTGCAATTTCTGAACTGGACCCGGGGAGGCACGATGAGGCATCCGAGCATCCAGGCGCTGCTGCCGGAGCGTTATCTGGCCGAATGCGTCGCCGAACAGACCGGGGCGGACCCGCAGATGGAACCGACAGGAAAGAGGTAACGATTATGGTCAAAACGCGAACGGTCGTGCGGCTTGGGGAACACGAGCTCGCCATCTCCCATCCCGACAAAGCGATCTGGCCGGAAGCCGGCATTACGAAGCTGAAATACGTGCAGCTGCTCGCCGAGTTGGCCCCGTTCCTGCTGCCGTACACCGAGGGCCGGCTATTGACGACGATCCGCTATCCGGAAGGCATACACGGCGTTTCCTTTTATCAGAAAAACTGCCCCGAGCCGATACCGGATTATGTACGTACCGCCCGGGACGGCGCCATTAACTACGTCGTGCTCGACTCGGTGCGGACGCTCCTGTGGATGGGAAGCTTATACAGCCTCGAATTCCACGTCTCCTCCGACGAGCTCGACAAGGCGCCGCCGAATGCGTGGATGCTCGACATCGACCCGTCGCTGGAGGAGGAGCCCCGTCTGATGGAGGCGACGGAGCTTGTTCTGCAGGCGCTCGATTCGCTCGGACTCAGCGCCGTAGCCAAGACGTCCGGAGCGACCGGCGTGCAGATCGTCATGCCGATCGAGCGCGGTCCGGACTTCGATGCGCTGCGCCGGTTCGGCAAGTTTCTGTCCGAATATCTTGTCGCCCGCAACCCCAATCTGTTCACGGTGGAACGGCTGAAGAAGGACCGCGGCGATCTGATCTACCTCGACTATTTGCAGCACTATGCCGGCAAGACGCTTCCTGCCGCCTATTCTCCGAGGGCGCGCCCGCTGGCGACGGTCTCGACGCCGCTGACCCGGGAAGAGGTGCGAAGGAACGTCAAGCCGAGCGACTTCCATCTGCTCAATGTGCCGCAGCGCCTTCGCCAACTCGGCGATCCGCTTGCCGCCGCTCCCCGGCAATCGCTCGGTCCGGTGCTTGCCCACCTGTTCGGCAAGCCATAAGACCGTTACAGCAGCGGCGACAATATACGCGCCATCGCTTCCTTCGCCTTCTGCGCGCGCGGCCGCTTCAGAAACCTCTGCAGATTGATCTCCTCGCTGTCCCGCAAATCCTGCAGGAAATTTTGCTCCACCTTGGCGATGGCGGCCGGGTCGAACAGATGCGCGTTGATCTCGAAGTTGCTGTAGAAGCTGCGCAAGTCCATGTTCGCCGAGCCGATGACCGCGGCAAACCGGTCTACGACCAGCGTTTTGGCGTGAATAAAGCCCTTCTTGTACTGCCACACGCGGACGCCGGACCTCATCATCTCCTCCGCATAGGACAACGTCGCCAGATGAACAAGCCAAGTATCCGGAACGTAAGGGATGAGCAGACGGACGTCCGTGCCGCCGACTGCGGCGTCGCGCAGCGCCATGGCGACGCTCGGGCTCGGGATGAAATACGGCGTCGTGATCCAGACGCGCTCCTCGGCGGCGTTCACCATCGCGAACACGGAGTCGTGAATCGCGTCTCCTCTGCGGTTGGGGCCGGCCGGCACGATCTGGACCGCCTCGGCGTCCGGCACGTCGTGCTCCGGAAAGTAGGAGGGAGCGTCCGGCTTCTTGCCCGTCGCGATCTCCCAGTCTTTCAAAAAAACCTCCTGAAGCCAGTAGACGGAATCCCCCTCCAGCATCAGGTGGGTATCCCGCCAATAGCCGAGCCTCGGATGCTTGCCGATATATTCGTCTCCGAAGTTCATCCCGCCGATAAACCCGACCTTGCCGTCGACGACCGTAATTTTCCGATGGTTGCGGTAGTTGATTCTTTTCTTAAGAAAGGAGGGCCGGAGCGGGAAGAAGCAGGCACAGTCCACGCCTCCCTCCCTCAGCATCCGGATGTAGGACTCCTTCAGCTTGATGCTGCCGACGCCGTCGTACAGCAGCTTGACCTCGACGCCTTCGGCGGCCCGGCGCAGCAGCTCCTGCTGCAGCTGCCGGCCGATGCCGTCGTCGCGGACGATGTAGGACGAAATATGAACATGCGACCTCGCCGTCCGAATCGCCGCGAGCATCGCCTTGTAGGTGTCCGGCCCGTTGTTGAAGACGGCCGTTCGGTTGCGGCCGGAGACGGGCAGCTCCCCTCGCTTGATCAGCGTGCGGAACAAGCGAGGGCGTCCGGAGATTCCCGTCGGCGGCAGCCCGGCCGGATCCGTCACCGTCCTCGTCATCTCCAGCAGCTTCGCCCGGCGGCGCTGATCCAGCTTGCCTCTGCGGCGGGCTCTGCGGCTTCTGCGGTACTCCGTCGCCAGGAAGTAATAAAGCAGGAAGCCGACAAACGGGAACAGAAACAGGATGAACAGCCACGCCGTCGCGTGGGCCGGCCTTCGGAATTCCAGCAGCAGAATCGTCGCCGCCTGGAATATAAAAATCAGCAGAAGAAGGCAAAACCCGTACCCCATCATTTTCATCGTATCCTCGCGTCTCTTAATGATTTTCAGGTATGAAAGGAAGCTTTCAAGAATAAATAGCAGTAGAACAGGGATGACCCGACAATTCCCGATTCCGAAAGGAGAGCCGATGGCACACAGACGGAAAACGAAATGGTCGTTGATCCTGATCCGGGACGCCGATCATCGGGTGAAGCAATTGCGGGTGTCCGGACGAACGATGGCGCTCATTCCGGTAGCGGCCGCGCTGACCGTCGCCGGAACGTTTGCGGCGAGGGAGCTGGACGCGCTGCAGCAGATTCACGAGCTGAAGGCGATGCTTAACGCCAATGCCGCCCGCAGCGGAACCGCGCTGGCGGCGAAGAACGGAGAAATTCGCTCGCTGAAGCAGGAGCTGGATCAGCTCGGCGAGAGGACCGAGCGGCTGCAGAAGCGGATGAACGAATTGGCGGTGCTGGAGGCCAGGCTTCGGCAATTCATCGGCCGGTACGGGGACGGCCAGACGATCCCGTCTGTCGGCCCTTCCTCCGAGGTCGCGGCTTCCTCCTATGCCGTCGCCGCAGCCGACAAGCTGTCCGCCGAGTCGGCCGAGCTGACGATCGAAGAGATTGCGGAGCTGTCTCAGATGCTGGGCGAGCTGGCGGAGTCGATGGAGGCCAATCTGCGCAAAGCCGAGCAGAAGCAGGCCGAGCTGGACGTGCTGCCGTCGGCTTGGCCGACGGTATCCCGGCGCATGACGTCGGGCTTCGGCTACCGCAGCGATCCGTTCACTCGCAAGCTCGCCTTCCATGCCGGAGTCGACATTACCGGCGATGTCGGCGATCCGATCTTCGCCGCCGGAGACGGCACGGTCGCCGAGGCCGGCTTCAATCGCACACGCGGCAACTATATCATCATTGCCCATCGGAAGGGTTTAGAGTCGCATTACTTGCACTTAAGCAAAATCGGGGTAAAGATCGGGCAGCAGGTCGAGCGCGGCAGTCGAATCGGGGAGATGGGCAACAGCGGGCGAAGCACGGGACCGCATCTGCACTTCTCGATCGTCTCCAGCGACAAGCCGGTGAACCCGCTCCCGTATTTACGACAAGTCGAGGAGGATTGAGCGATGTTCGGAGGAGGCAAGCGAGGCGCCTTGACGGATACGTTAATCGGCGCCGGAACGGAGTTTAACGGCATGATGAAAGCCGAGACGGACGTGAGAATCGAAGGCGCGTATCAGGGGGACATCGAAAGCAAGGGGAGCATCGTCATCGGGAAAGGCGGTATCGCCAAGTCGAACCTCGTCGCGCGGGACGTGACCATTGCCGGCAAAGTGTACGGGGATGTACATACGTTCGGCAAGCTGGTCATTACCGCGACCGGCCAGCTTCACGGCAGTTCGCAGGCGGCGATTCTGCTTGTGCAGGAAGGCGGCATTCTGAACGGCAGCAGCAGGATGGAGAAGGGGGACAAGAAACCGGCGATCGCCGTCCCGGAAAGCCCGGTTCCCGCCAGCGCCTCCGGCGCGGCGGCCGCCGAGAAAAAAGCGAAGCAGGCGGGATGAACTCCGCCTGCTTCGCTTGCGTGCGGTCCGGACTTGTCGTCCGGGAATGACGGCGAAGCAGCTTTAATGGAGCGCCGCTCCTTTCCGCCGGCTTAACCAGCGGAGCAAGGGGGGCGGCAGCGCCGACTTGACGGCGTTTCTGAGCATCCGGCGCCAGTTCCGCTTCGGCCGGAAGGAAGCCCAGGAGGTCTGGGCCAAATACTTGAAGTACTCGCCGCCGTAGGGGTGCTGGCAGCCGGAATGCCACGGCTTGGACGCTCCCGTGTAATGGATGACGCACAGATTCGCCGGCTCCGGGCCTTGAAGACGGTTCGTCTGGAAATTCCAGCAGACCGGCAGCTCCAGCCAGTCGTCATGGAGGACGGCGTTCAGGGCATCCTGATCGTGGAACACGAGCTTATCGGGATGACGCTCCATCATGCTCATCACTCGGCCGGTCAGCCGCTTCTCCGTCCATCTGCGCATGTCGAACACGAGTACCCCGGCATTAAAATAACCGGAAGAAGCTGGAATGCCGAGCTCTGCCTTGCGGAAGTCGCCCCCGATGTCGCGAACGGCAGCCAGCGATCGGCCTTGCAGATCCAGATTCCATAGCGGAAGCAGATCCCCTCGAACGACAACGTCGCAATCGATGTAGATCGCCTTGTCCAGGTCGTAGGGCTTCAGCAGCTCGGGAATGACGATCTTGGCGTAGCTCGTCTCGTTAATATGATGATTGGTCGGCAGCCCCGAGAACGCGCCGGACTCCACAGGCAGGAACAGAAGCTCCGCCCGTTCTCCGTCCAGGGTGCGTACAAGCTTCTCCCGGTTGCTGGCCGACAGCGGATTATGCAGCACATAGAAGCGCGCCCAGGCATGCGAGAGATGGATCAGGAGCGATTTCATGGCGACCCCGAGATGCTGCACGTAGGAATCGTCCGTAGCCGCCACGATGTGGATGATCGGTTTATTCGGCATAACAGCCCTCTTTCTCTTCGACTCTCCCGGGCAGCGCGGCGCCCGAGGCCCGTTCCCTCTCTCGACCGGCGCGAAGCTTCGCCTTGACCCTTGAGACGAACGCCTGCCAATGGAAGGCTTCCGTCTTGGAATCGATCAGCGTGCGTTCCCCGACGGAAGACAGCGTATGCCATCCGGCCGGGTACGGCCCGTTCGGATCGGGGGTCAGCCGGGCTTCGACCGCTTCCTCGAAGTCCTCGGTCGTCAAGGCGACGATCCGGTTGAGCGTCACCGCTCCCCCATAGGTTTCGGAGCAGTCCTGGGCCGGCCTGTACAGCCGGCCCTTCCAATAAAAAGGCGTTCCGGCGGGACGCGAGGAACGAATGTCGGTCTTGACCGGATTCAGAGGATGCGCCTTCCATTCTCCCTCCGGCTCGGAAGCGTACCAGATATGCAGATGGGAGTCGGGGCCCTTCTCCCCATCGGTGCAAAACAGCCACCAGCGCCCTTCGTGCCGGATTACCGTAGAATCGACGGCCCGAAAGTTCTCCAGAATATCCCGAACCTTCGCCCATCTGCGGGGGTATTCGTCCGCCCGGTAAAGCGTCGCCCTGGAAGCCTCATTCGATTCCGGAATGCAGTAGATTCGGTCCTCGTGGGTAAACAGATACGGATAGGACAGATGAACCGGAAGCTCCAGATCCGTCGTTCCCCCGTCCGCCCGGAACCCCTCGGCGTAGTCCGCCGTCCGCAGCACCCCTTTGCCCGTCGAATAGTCGAACTCCTCGTACAGGATGCGCACGGCGCCGTTCATTCGGATCCCGAACGGATCGGCCGCGTAGCGGCTGCGTTTCGGCAGCCATTCCGTCCGGGACAGATTCGGCTTCTCCAGGAAGGAGTGGATCGGCCGATCCGCAATGCCGACGTTCCAGCGCTCGGCGACGAACCAGTGACGGACGAAGTTCCGAAGCTTGCAGCCCCCCATCGACAAGCCGAGCTTCAGCGCTTCGGCGGCGGTGCCTCCGAAGGCGGGGGCCGCCTCGTTCCCGGCAGGCTCCCGCCAGCGTTCCAGATAAGGGGCATTCCCGTTCATCACGTCTCGGCAGACGACGGAAGGCCAGCGCAGACCGAGGTCGTTCGCCGCGTCGATGTTGCGGAAGTACGACTGCCGCTTCGCACGCGTCGTTCCCTCCTTGAGAACGGCATACCTACCCGCTTGCCGTCTGATCAGCGATACGGTGACGGTCGGCCTGCGGTAGAGCAGACAGCGGTACGAATCGTCGAATACGGAGCGGACTCGCTCCTCCCCGTATGCGAATTCCCAAACTCCGTGCCGGGGAACCCCGACCAGCTCGGGATCGGGCGGCTGCTGCCGGAAGCTCACCACCACGTCCAGGCGATAGGCCGACAGCTCCTCCGTCCGGCTGCAGCGGTTCGCGTCCCACTCCACGACCGGAACGTTCCCCAGAACCGATCGGAGAGGCTGCCGCTTCAACGTTCTGGCGGAGCGGTCCGCCAGACGCTTGAGCTCCCGGTACAGGAACGGGCCGGCGCCAGCACCGTCCTCCTCTTCGTGGATGACGATAACCGAGATCGCGACGCCGTTCGTATCGAGCAGGCTTTTAACGCACTCGGTTTCCCACCATCTCCACGTCCTGCTGCCAAGCAATACCCCTAGCCTCAGCATCTTTGGTCTTCCCTCTTTTCCGCGCTCGGGTCAGCGAACGAAGGAACGACTTCGTCCGATGATAAGATTCGAGGAGGCCGAACGTTCTCGCCACGATTCTCATAGAGATGAGAAAGACGAGCCATCCCCTCTTTCCGTTGTTGTTCACGACCTGCAAATGATAGTTGTTCCGGACCGTATCGGTCCAATAAAATTTATACGCCTGAGTGCCGTCCTCGAAGTCGCACTCCTCCATTCCCTGCTCGTGCATGTGGCGGATCAGTCGATGGGTCAGAATGAGGCCGACGCTTCTGCGCGCAAACTCCGGCGCGTAGTTCATGAATTTTCCGTAGACGTTATTGTTGAAGACGATGCAGAGGCTGATTGCTTCGATTCTTCCGTCGATCTCGATATAGGAGAAGCTCAGTCTCCCCCGGTTCCAGCCGGACGCGAACCGCTCGTAAAGCCTTCTGTTCCCGGGACTTATAAATTTGCTCGTCCGGTCCCACTTCTCCACGTTCAGCTCGATCAGTCTGTCCCAGACCGCTTGACTGTATGGCTGGTCGATCCGGATTTTCACTTCGTGCTCCTTGCACAGCTTTCTCTCTTTTCTCTCGATTTCCTTTATCTGGTGCTTGTTGACTTTTCCGGGGTAATTTTTGAATTTCAAATACGGCGTCATCGTCGCTTTGTGGGCATAGGTTCTGTAGCTCTCTCCCCACAGCTTCTCGGCCAGAAACGTCATGTTGCTCTTCGTGTTCAGATCGGCCAGATGGAGCAGATCCCATTCGCCTCGCCGCTCCTCCAACGCCGCCATAATCGCCCTCAGCAGGACGATCTCGCTGTATTCCCGGTGAAGGCAGAAGCTGCAGTAAGGCGCCTGATTCTCGTTTAACGATCGCAGCACCCGGATTTTCACGAACCCTTTGGTTTCCGATGCGACATAGAGCGGAGCGATGGCCACGCACTTGGTCTCCTCGTAGACGACGATGACGAACAGCCGGATATCGGGCGGATGCACGCTGTTCAGGCTTTCCTCCACCCAGTCGAAGGTATCGTACGGATCGCACGTCTCCATGCTGTCCGTCAGCGCGTTCCAGTCCTCCTCCAGCTGCCGGAGCCCGGCTCGGGTAGAGACGACTCTGGCGTTCATTCGCTTCCCCCTCCTTCCTTCATCCTTCTCGGACCGGTTTTGATCGCGACGTAGCCCTTCAGCAGCCATTTCTTGAAGCCGTCGTTCAGCACGTAAATATTGTGGTTCATGCCCGACCGGTCCGTCCAATAAAACTTGTAGCTTTCGCTTCCGCGGAGGAAGTCGAACTCCTCCTTGCGCTGCTCCCGGTAGTGCCCCAACATTCTCTTCAGCAGAACCAGGCCGACTCCCTTGTCGGCATACGCCGGATCGAAGGCCGGCGTGTAGTAGTAGATTTTTTTGTCGGTCTGAAAGCCCATATGGGCGGCCGCCAGTTGTCCTTCGACCTCGAGAAACGAGAACTCCAGCTGCTTTCGCCGATCCAGGGCGTACAGAAGCTCGTTCCAGAAGGCGATCGACCGGGAATCGCTGAATACGCTCGACTCCCCCCATCTGCGCCGGTGAAGCTCGACCATGGCTTCCCACTTCCTCTGATCGAACGGCTGCCCGACCTGGACGTTAACCTGGTTCTCGCGAAGGAGCTTCCTTTCTTTGCGATCGATGGCGCTTAATCTTTGCTTGTTCACCGTTGCCTTCGAGAAGGACCGGTAATCGACGAACGGCGTCTCCTCGTACCGTTCGACCGTCGTGTCGAGACGGGAGCGGAACGCCTGCTGGACGAGACGCGTCGTTCGATGGCGCGAATTAAAGTTCACCAGCTCGATATAATCCCACTCCGCCCGATGCTCCACGATCACGTCGATCAATCTTTCGATTAACTCCGAATAGCGGTAGTCCCGATGAAGATAGAATCGGCAGTAGTCCTTGTAGCCGGAGTCGATCGGCTGCATCGCCCTGACCTTCAGCAGAGGAAATTTCCTGAATCTTTTGCAATAGATGCGCATCGGAGCGATGGCGACGCACCGGGCTCCGTCGTACAGCGCAACGACGAACAGCCCGTCGTCCTCAAGGAAATGCTTGACGTAAATCCGGTTCCAATCCCAGAAGTCGAAAATTTCCGCATCCTCGATGTGCCGCACCAGCGACTCCCAGTCTTCCTCCAATGCCATAAACGACTCCCGACGCGTAATCAGCCTGGCCTCATACATGGCATTTCTCCTCCGTCTTCCGAGCGTTGCCCGTGCGCCAGCGATCCGGCCGGAACCGCTCCCGGACATAAGGACAAATAGCGTTCGGCCACGCGGTCGAACGAAAATTCGTGAATAAGAGAACGGACAGGCGGCGTTTCCTTCTGCCGGCCGGCGTCCAGCACGTCGATAATTTGCTCCGCCCACCTCTCCGCGCTTTCCTCCACGATATAATTGTCGGGACTCAGCGGCTTCAGCTTGCGGGTCGCCGGGATGTCCGAGCTGATCGTCGGAATGCCCGTGAAGATCGCCTCGAGCAGCGCGAGAGGAGAAGCCTCGTACCGAGACGGGAACAGAAAAACGTCCGAAATTTGCAGCAGACGGGCGACATCCTCCCTGCTGCCGAGCAGCTGAACCTCATCCTGCAGTCCCCATCGGCGAATGTCGTCCGCCACTTGATCGGCGTACGCCTTGTCCACCAGATGGCCGGCGAACAGCAGCCGAAAGGGAATCCCCCGCCGCTTCAGAGCCGACGCCGTCTCGACGAGAAAACGCTGATTTTTGACCGGGTCCAGCCTCGCCACTTGAAGCAGTACGGGAGTGTCCTTCGGAATGCCCAGCGACAGACGGATAGCCAGCTTCTCCTTCGGGCCGACCGGGGCGAACTTGTCCGTATTAACACCGTTCTCAATGACGGTAATCTTGCCCTTGGCCGAGCCGAATTTCTTCTGATAGGCGCTCGAGACATGCTCCGCGACGCTGACGATGCGATTGACGCCGTACAGGCTTAACCTCTCGAACAGTCTGTCCTTGAAGCTCGGCCAGTCGTCGCCCCCGTTATGTATCGTAGTCATCGTGTACACGCTGCGAAAGATCAGATTGCGCAAGCCGGCGTACATATTCGGCGTGCACCCGTGCGCATGAATGATATCCGGTCCGAATTCCGAGACGGCTCGGTTCAGCTTCAGCAAATTGAGGAACGCGTTGAGCAGCCCGGTTCGCTTGTTCAGCTCGACGACCCGGACGTCAAGCTGCTCCAGCCGTTCCAGCAGATGCGCCCGCCCTTCCGGATCGGGCGATTGGAAGAGCGTGAACAGGGCGCATTCCACCCCCTTATCGCGATAATGCTTGATCAGCTCGAAGGCTACCTTCTCCGATCCCGCTAGCTGCAAGGACTGAATGAGGAACGCGACTTTCACCGGGCTGAGCCCCCCTTTCTCCCGTCGCGGCATACCCTTCCGGATTGAAGAGCTGCCAGCGCCAAGCGTCCAGGCACATCTCCTCGATTCCGCGCGTTGCCTTCCATCCCAGCTCGCGCGCGGCCTTCGACGGATCGGCGTAGCTGGCCGCGACGTCGCCGGGTCTGCGTCCGACGAACCGATACGGAACGCGGCGTCCGGATACGCTTTCGAAGGCTCTGACGAGCTGAAGCACGCTGATCCCGCAGCCGGTTCCCAGATTGTAGGCTTCGATTCCCCGGGAGGCGCAAACCTTCCGCAGCGCGTGCAGATGGCCGACGGCCAGATCGACGACATGGATGTAATCCCGGATTCCCGTTCCGTCCGGCGTCGGATAGTCGTTGCCGAAGATGCTGAGCCGCTCCCGTTGACCGACCGCCACCTGCGTCACGTACGGCATCAGATTGTTCGGCGCCCCGCCGGGATCTTCGCCGATCCGCCCGCTCGGGTGAGCGCCTATCGGATTGAAATACCGCAGCAGCGCGATGCTCCATTGCGGATCGGACGCCTGAAGATCGCGCAGGAGGTTCTCTGTGACGAGCTTCGTCCGTCCGTAAGGATTGGCCGCGCTTAACGAGCAGTCCTCCGCGACCGGAGGAGGAGACGACGGGCCGTATACGGTCGCGGAAGAGCTGAACACGAGCCTCTTGACCTCGAAGCGCTTCATCGTCTCCAGAAGAGACAGCGTGCCTGCCACATTGTTTCGGTAGTACATCATCGGCTCGGCGACCGATTCGCCGACCGCCTTAAGCCCGGCCAGATGTACGACCGCCTCCACGCGATGATGCTCGAACAGCTCGCCCAGTCCCGCCGAATCCAGAAGATCGCAGCGGCAGACCGAGATGCTGCCGTTCGCGATCTCCTCGGCTCTGCGGAGGGATTCGGGGCTGCTGTTTGCGAAGCTGTCGGCCACGACAACGTCATACCCCGCTCCCAGCAGCTCCACGCATAGATGGGAGCCGATGTAGCCGGCTCCTCCAGTAACCAGTATCGCCATATCGCCTCTCCTTCCGATTGACATCCGCTTTCGACTCGCCGCGATCGCGCCCCTTCCGACCGCTCACCGTTCCAGGCGGACGATCAGACCGGCACTTGCGAATACTTCTTGTGGACTTCCCGTTCAATCCATTCGTACGTTCTCTTCAGGCCTTCCTCCAGCGAAATGCGAGGCTGCCATTGGAGAACGTCGTACAGACGGGTATTGTCGGAGTTTCTCCCCCGGACGCCTTGCGGACCTTCGATATGGCGAATATCGACTTCATGTCCCGCGATGCCGGCGACGATGCCGACCAGCTCGTTGATCGAGATCAGACGGTCCTGCCCGATATTCAGCGGATGAGGATAATCCGACTGCATCAGCGAATAGATGGCGTCGACGCAGTCGTCCACGTAGCAGAAGGAGCGCGTCTGCTCCCCGTCGCCCCATACCGGGATGAACGCTTCTCCTCTAAGCTTGGCCAGGGCCACCTTCCTGCAGATGGCGGCCGGCGCCTTCTCCCTGCCCCCGTCCCACGTCCCCAAAGGTCCGAAAATATTGTGGAACCTGGCGATGCGCGTCTCTATCCCGTAGTCCTCGCGATAATGCTCGCACAGCCTCTCGCTCACGAGCTTCTCCCAGCCGTAAGCGTCCTGGGGCATAGCCGGATAAGCGTCTTCCTCCTTCAGCGGCTTCACGTCGGCGACGGTCTGCAGATGCTCCGGGTAAATGCATGCGGAAGAGGTGTACAGATATCGCCCGACGCCGTTCTGTCTGGCCGCCTCCAGCGTATGAAAGTTGATCAGCGCGTTGTTGTAGAGGATTTCCGCGTGATGGGTCGTAATGTATCCCATGCCGCCCATATCGGCCGCCAGGGCGTATACCTGCTCCATTCCCGACGTGGCCTCCAGACAGCGATCCCAGGAACGGAGATCCGCCAGCAGAAACTCGTCCGCCCGGGACTCGGAATACTCCGGCTTTTTCAAGTCCGCGCCGCGCACGTAGTACCCTTTGTCCTTCAACAGATTGACCAGATGATTGCCGATAAAGCCTCCCGCTCCGGTGACCAGCACTTTTTTGCTCATTCGAGAACCCTCCATACGATTTGAAATAGGAATTAGGATTTACCGCTGGAACTGACGCCCATCTGCTTCGTTTTCAGCACCCGGCGCAGATAGGACATCGCGTCGATTTTCCGATACAGACTGAACATAATTACGGCCGAAGGAATCAGCACCAGAAGCACCCATTTCAACGGCAGCACAGGCAGGAAGACGACCGGAATGCAGGTGGCCATGCAGATGAGCGGCAGTCCGTACTGCAGCGTATAGCTTCTGCGAATCTCGGCATGAATCATGAAGTAGGCGAGCAGCGCGACGATCTCCCCGGCGGCGTAGCCGTAGATGCCGAATACCGGCAGCGCGACGAGAGCCGTTATCGTGAACAGGCCTACGTAGGCGAGATTGAATTTGGACACTACCCAGTTGGCTCCGCGGACATACAGCATGTTGATCGGCATGCTGAATATCGCGATCATGCTGTACTCGATCGCCACGAAGGGATAAATATGCAGCACCGTATCCAGATCGCCTTCGAAGAAATACGGGATCACCCAGTTCGCCAGGACCCCGAACCCCATCAGAAGCGGCACGATCGATATAATCTGCAGCAGCATCGCTTCGTTCAGCGCGTTCTCCACCCTCTGCCGCTCGTGCTGAATTCGGGCCAGCAGCGAGAAGGAGATCGTCTGGATCGCCCCGTTGATGAAATTGAGCGCCTCGACGATTCTGATGGAGACGGAGACGGCGGAGACCGCTTCCAGGCCGATAAACTTGGCGACGAACAGCGGGTTGATCAGCGTGCGCACTTCCCAGATGCGCCGGGACAGCGTATTGCCGATGCCGTACTTGAGCATCATCCTCAGCATGTCCCAGGACCAGTACAGCCTCGGCCGGTAGCGGGAGAAGTAGCTGCTGATCGCCACCGCCATGGCGCCCTGAAGCAGGTTGCCGATGACGAGGCCCCAGATTCCGAAGCCGGCATAGACCAACGTCAACGCCGAGGCATAATAGACGATCTGGTTCATAAGCTCGTAAATCGCGACTTTACGGTACTCCAGCCTTCTTTCAAGATTGGCCATGGCGGGCAGCAGGTACGCGCCGCTCAGCATGCCGGCCAGCGTCGCCAGAAAAGGAAGCTGGATGCGATCGTTGTCCAGCCACGCCTCCAGCAGAAAGGAGACGGCGATGCCGACGACGACGGCTGCGATCGAGGACAGAAGCACGAAGGTGAACGCCATGTCGTATTGGCGCGGCTCGGACTCGGACTCGCTGCGGATCAGGTATTGGTTAATGCCCAGCTTGCACAGCTCGCCCATGAACGTGATGATGCCGGTAATCGACACGAACAGCCCGTAGTTCTCCACCCCGATGGCGTTCATCAGCAGCAGCATGCCGCCGAAGCTGATGGCGAATCCGACTCCGCGTCTTAGAATATAGTAGGTGCCTTCATGGATGACTTTGTTTCGGAAGCTCGTCTGCGCCATCTTATACCACCGCGCT
The DNA here is from genome assembly GCF_042654645.1 of Cohnella hongkongensis. Classification (NCBI taxonomy): domain Bacteria; kingdom Bacillati; phylum Bacillota; class Bacilli; order Caryophanales; family Paenibacillaceae; genus Cohnella; species Cohnella hongkongensis. Next base: position 243,628 of record NZ_JBHSEP010000002.1, read on the forward strand.
TCCTATGGAGGGAACTCTTTCGCCCGTCCCTCCGCCGTCAAGCGGAAGCTCCTTCAATCGAGGGCTGGCCGCTTTGTCGGCCACCAGAATGCCGTCCGGACTGACGACGATAACCGCATTCGGCATGCCCAGGACGTGAACGGGAATCGCCAGCTCGTTAATCAGATGCGTGTTGACCGAATCCTCGCTAATCGTCCCTCTCCCGATCAAGGGCTCGGACAATTCCTCCGTTAAGCTGTTCCACGTCCCGAGATCCTTCCAGCTTCCGCGATAGGGCACCATGGCAACGTTCGGCTCCTGCTCGACCACCTCGTAATCGAAGCTGATCTTCTTAAGGGAGGCGTACTGCCGCGCCAGAGCGGCGTACTCGACGGGAAGCTGTCTGCGCCGCAGAATGGAGACGGCGTACCGGAGCTTGAAGGCGAAGACGCCGCAGTTCCAATGGGCGTTGTGTCGCCGAATGAGAAGAGAGGCCGTCTCCGCCGACGGCTTCTCGTGGAAGCTTCTCACTCTGTAGTAGGCTTCCTGCCCCCGGGGCCGTTCGGGCACAATATAGCCGTACTTCTCGGAGGGAGAGGTAGGAGCCACTCCGACAAGTCCCAGATTCACCGGGGCCTTCTCCAGCACCTCGTCCAGTTCCAGCACCTTCTCGTAGAAATCCGGCTCGACGAACGCGTCGACCGGCAGCACGACGACCGTCTCGTCAAGACCGGCGCCGAGCATCGAATACAGATAGGCCGACGACAAGGCGATCGCCGCGAAGGTGTCCCTTCGCTCCGGCTCGACCACGATCGGCACGCGCGAGCCGAGCTGCTCCTGAATCAGCTCCGCCTGGCTGGCGCTCGTCGCCGCCAGGCAGTGCTCCTTGAGCCCCAAGCCGCCCAGCTGCCTCCATATTCGCTGCAGCATCGATTCCGGGTTGTTCCAGGGATCCCGCAATATCCGCAGAAATTGCTTCGAACGGGTAGCGTTGGACAACGGCCACAGCCGCTTGCCCGATCCGCCCGACAACAGAATGATCTTCATGCTCGATTCACCTGCTTTCTATTCGCAAAAGGGGGTTCCACGAACCCGGATGCAGCTGCCGGCAGCGCCGGCGAAGCAGCTTGAGGCGCAGACAGCGGGAACAGCTTCGGATTAAAAATCAGCCCCATGAAATAAAAGGCGTACCAGGAGGACTGCGTAAAGATGATGTTGGACTGGGAGATTCCCGAGAACAGATAGGAGAGCAAAACCAGAAGCGCCGTCATCAGCACGAAATAGTCGCTCTTCTGCCGGAGTCTGTCCCGCAGCAGTCCCCTCAGCCTGCCGATCGCCATCCCGATCGCCGCCATATAGACGAACAGGCCGACAAGCCCGCAGGAAACCATCACCTTGAGCCAGGCGTTATGCGCATCGGCGTGCAGAACCGTGTCGAACTCGTGGTCCTTGTTGATCGAATAGCCGAACGCCAGATTCAGCAGATCTCCCTTGAAGTAGTTCGCGGCGATCGAGCTCCAAATTTCGCTTCTCCCTTGCGTATTGCTCGCCGAGAAAATTTCGCCCGACTGCACCTCGATGACGAGGGCGCCCTTCGGCAGGTAGAAATTCACGTACAGCGCGTAGCCGGCGACGATCAGCAGCAGCGAATAGACGACGATCGCGTTTCTCTTCCAGCTGCTGAAGGTTCGTTCCTTATACCGAAAATACTCTACGATCGTGCCGATCAGGATGACGGCGTAGACGATCAGCAGCATCCTGGAATTCGCCATAAGGATCAATTGAGGCGCAATGACGAACATATAGACGGCCGCAGCCGCCTTGCCGGACCTGAAGCGGTTAAAGAATAAGTACTTCCTGAAAAAAATGACCGACAGGATTACGCAGATCGCCAGATCGGTTTTGTAATAATACGGGCCTACGAAGGTATACACCGACCCCCAATACTGGTAGCCGCTCCCCGTAACGGCCTGGTACAAAATGTAGAGCACCGGCGGCAGGAAGGAGGCCGCGATCATCCCGATCGTCTTCTGGCCGTCGGACGCCATCTGCGCCAGGAAAAAAAGAAGAAACGCCGAGACGACCTTCAAAAAAACGCCCACCGTAATCTCATTCATGTCCGCTGCCAGCGACCGCAGGAACAGCAGGCTGAGCAGCAGCAGCGCCAGATTGATCTTCAGCGGCCGGAGACGGAATAGATGGGCCAACGAGAAGACGAAGACGCAGGCGATCAGCAGCAGATTAAACGTCTTGACGCTCCACAGCATATCGGCTAGCGGCTTAAGCAGGAACAGGAGGTTGACCATTCCCTCGATCCTTTCCGGGAGGTTCTGTCAAGCTTCGGTCTTGCGCGTCCGGATGCGATTCCGACGGAACGACAGCAAGTACTTGTAAATAAACTTGCTGTTGTTATGCGCGTATCTTCTCCAAAGGCGGCGCGGCTCCATCATTAGGCGGAACAGCCATTCCAGTCCGGCGTTCTGGACGAGCCGCGGCGGTCTCTTCAGATTGCCCGCGATATAGTCGAATGCCGCCCCCACCCCCAGCATGACGCCATGGACGCGGTGGCGGTGCCGGTGCATCCACAGCTCCTGCTTCGGACAGCCGAGCGCCACGAAGACGAAATCGGGGCGGCAGGCATTGATGTCCGCGATGAAGCCCAACTCTTCTTCTTCGCTCAGCTCCCGGAAGGGAGGGGACGCCGTCCCGACGATTCTCAGCCCGGGAAACTCCTTCTGAAGCGCTTCTTCAAGCGACGCCAGCGTCGCCGGAGTACAGCCGTACAGATAGACGCCGTAGCCGTTCCGGCTCGCTCTTCCGCACAGCTCCTTCATCAGCGAGGTGCCGTCCACCCGCTCCTGGTTCCGAAAGCCCAGCGCTCTTAACGCCCATACGAGCGGCATGCCGTCCGGCGTGCAGATGCCGGCCCGATTCAACGCCGTTCTGAATTCGCTCCTCTCCGTCGCCGTGACCAGCGAGTGCGTCGTGCATACGCATACGTATTTCGAAATTTTCTCGACAGCCCACTTCTCGATCTCGTCGGCCGTCTGCCGGAGGCTTAGAGCGGTGACTTTCGTTTCCAGAACGTGTCCGCTTCTGAGACGGCTGAAATCCGGCGGCCAGTCCGCGATCGCTCCTTCCGGACGGACGAGCTCTTCGTAGATTCTCATAAGGCGGTCTTCGTTCAGCCGCTTGCTGTACTTCTTCCGATAGACGAGCCGGACGTTGGCCCGCAGCCGCTCGTATTCCTCGTCCGCGCCGGCCTTGCGAATCGCTTCGGCCAAGCCCGCTTCGTCTTCGGCCTGATAGTGATAGCCGGTTACTCCGTCCTCCACGATCTCCTCCAGCGAGCCGACGGCGTTGCCGATCACCGGAGTTCCGACGGAGTACGCCTCGACGACGGTCATCGGGAAGCCTTCGTAACAGACCGAAGGAACGATCAGAAACCGCGCCTCCCGCATGTACTGCATGACGACGTCCGAATCCCGGCTGCCCAGAAACAGAATGTGGGGACAGTGCTCCGCGCGGCTCCTCAGCGAGGGCCCGTCCGGCCCGTCTCCGATGACGATCAGCCGGTTGGACGGATCGAGCGCTTTCCAGCTCTCGATCAGCCGGTCGACTCCTTTCTCTCGGGACAGTCTCCCGACGTACAAAAAAAACGCCTTCTTGGGCGCTTCGTCGGTTTCCGACTGCACGAAGTTGGGCTTCACGACGATTTTATGCTCGGGAAGGCCGCTGTCGACGAACTTCCGTTTGGCGAATTCGGTCAGCACGATATATCGATCCACCTTTCTATCCCAGGTTCGAAGCATCCGATTGACTTGGAGCATCAGGGCGACGGCGGCCGTCTGAACAAGCGAGTCCCTGTAGCAGCGGTGAACGAGCGAATAGCCCAAGCTTCGTTCGACGCATTTCTCGCATATCTCTCCCTGTCTGAAGAACGCTCCCCCGGGACACAGCAGTCTATAGTTGTGAAGCGTCTGCACGACGGGAATGCCCATCTTTTTCGCGGCATAGCAGGCCGACGGAGAGATGAGCGGAAAGGTGTTGTGGAAGTGCACGAGATCCGGCTTGTGCTGCGCCAGAAACCGCTTGAACTCCCGATAGCTTCTCGGCGACCAGGGCGTGCGAAGCGCGGTGACCCACCGGCTCCGGGCCGGCATGCGGCGGATCTCGTCGTTATGCTTCCGGTACTCGACCACCTCATGGCCCAGCGATCTTAACATGGCGGCTTCCTGCTTCACGACTTGATCTTCCCCGCCGGGCAGCTGATAAAAGTTGTGAACATGAGCGATCTTGATCGGCTTCATCGGTCTCCACCCTTATTGAACGGCTTTCAAATAGGCGTTTACTTCGCGGTCGATCGCGATGCTGCCGGCAAACTCGCGGCACCGCCGCTGGCTTGCGGCCAGCTCGTCCCGGTTCTCGATCAACGTCTCCATCGCATCGGCCAGATCGTCGATCAGCGTCTGCTCGTCCACCCGGTCGTCGACGACGACCCCTCCGGCTCGGGCCGCCAGCTCGGACGCGCCCACCGATCGGGTTACGATCGGGACCGCCCCCTGCAGCATCGCTTCGTGAACGACGACGCCCCAAGGCTCCTTGCTGCTGGTCAGCATAAAGACGTTCGAACGGCCGTATGCCCGCCTAAGCGCGTCTCCCAGCAGCCTTCCCGTAAAGGCAACGTGCCTCTCCAGCCCCAGCTCGGCCGTCAACCGTTCCAGCCGCCCCCTCTCCGGTCCGTCTCCTACAATCGTAAGCTTCCAATCGAGATCTGCCCTTCTGGCTTTAAGATGGGCGGCGGCGCGAATGATCCGGTCCACCCGCTTCAGCTCGACCAGCCGGCAGGCGGTGAGCAGCTCGATCGCGCCGCCGAACGGGCTTCGGATCGCGGACGGCGCATAGTAGTCCGCTTCCGGGGTCAAGTACGAGATGTAGGTTTTGCCGCGAATCGCCTTGGAGATCGCTTCGATATGCCGGCTTGAACTCTCGCTGCAGCAGATGCAGGCCGAAGAGCGGCGGAGAACGGCTTTGCGTATCCAAAGCCGGGCCCATCTGACCGACAGCTTGCCGAAGAAGTCTCCGTTCTCGTCCGTCATGGAGACGAGCTTGACCCGCTTGCGCGCAAGCGCCATGTAGGCAAACGTCTGCAGCGCCGTCAACGGGGAGAAGTCGGACAGAATGACCCCGTCGGGAGACTTGCGGAGCAAGTAGCGAAGCAGCCGGAAGTGAACGGGCATTCTGCCCGTCTCGGTCTTGACGGATCGCCCTCCGAGCACGTCGTAGTTGACGCCGTCCTCGATGCCGCTGGCCCAGACCTCTCCGTGGGACAAGGACTCGAACACGGTCCAGCCTTCGAATGTCTCGTTCTCGCTCAGCGCTCTATAGAGCCGGTAGCGGTAAGGGACAGGGACGTTCGTCACGAGCAGAACGAGCGGTTTGGCGATGGCTTTCATAGGTCCACCCTTTTGTCAGAATGCGTGCTTGGAGCCGAAAAAAACCTTTAACGTCTTCAGAATAATCATAAAATCGTTCAGCAGACTTCTTTCCGCGATATACTTCAGATCGATCTCGACCATGTCCTGGAAGCTCGTGCTGCTTCTTCCGCTCACCTGCCACAATCCCGTGCAGCCCGGCGTGACCAGCAAGCGCTGCAATTCATAGGGCGTATAGAGCCGGACCTCCCGCGGCAGCGGCGGTCTCGGTCCGACCAGACTCATCTCCCCCTTCAGCACGTTCCACAGCTGGGGCAGCTCGTCCAAGCTAAGCCTTCTAATGACTCTGCCGACTTTGGTCACCCTCGGATCCTCTTTGATTTTGAACATCGCGCCGACAATCTCGTTTTGGTCCAGCAAGGCTTCCAGCATTTCCTCCGCGTTGGCTTGCATCGATCTGAACTTGTACAATCTGAACGGCTTCCCGTTCTTGCCGATCCGAATCTGCGAGAAGATCACTTTCCCTCCGGGATCCTCCATTTTAATGAACAGGGCGACAAGGGCGCACACCAAAGCGAGCGGAAGGCTGGCCGCCGTTATGCAGATCAAATCCGTCAGTCTCTTCCCGATCTTGAACGCCAAGCTGGCCTCCCGTCCGAAGGCGGGGGAAGCGGCGGCAGGCACGATTCGATTTTCCAGGGATACGTTGAGATCCGGCATGCTCATCTATCTCCTAACTGACCGAGGAACGGTAATCGGCCAGCATCGTTTCCAACGCTTTGACGAGCGGCAGCTGCAGTTCGCCGTTATTCAGAGCGAAATGGAGAGTCGTTAAAATATAGCCCAGCTTCTCCCCGACATCGAACCGCGAGCCTTCGAAGCGATAGCCGTACACGCTCTCGATCTGCGCCAGCTTCTGTATCGCGTCGGTTAACTGAATTTCTCCCCCGGCCCCGGTCGAAGCGTGCTCCAGAAAGTCGAACAATCCGGGCGTCAGCACATATCTGCCCATAATCGCCAGATTCGAGGGCGCGCGCTCCTGTTCCGGCTTCTCAACCAGGCCGATCGCCTCGTACAGCTGGCCGTTCGTCGTCCCCGGCACGATAATGCCGTAACGGCCGACCTCGCTCCAGTCGACCGGCTGAATTCCGATCACCGAGGAGCCGATCTGCTCGTACTGTTCGATCAGTTGAAGCAGGCACGGCTTCTGCGCCTTAACGATATCGTCTCCGAGCAATACGGCGAACGGTTCGTCGCCGATAAACTTGCGGGCGCACCATACGGCGTGTCCGAGCCCTTTCGGCTCCTTCTGGCGAATATAATGAATGTCCACAATATTGGTAGACTTCTGCACTTCCTCGAGAAGCTTCAGCTTCTGCCTCTCCAGCAGCGCCTTCTCGAGCTCGAACGCGTTATCGAAATGATCCTCGATCGCTCGCTTGTTCTTCCCGGTCACGATGATAATATCCTGGATCCCCGACTCTACCGCTTCTTCGACAATGTATTGGATGGTCGGCTTGTCGACGATCGGCAGCATTTCCTTCGGCATGGCTTTCGTCGCAGGCAGAAACCGCGTCCCCAGCCCTGCGGCGGGAATTATCGCTTTTCTGACTTTCTGCATCCGGTTCTCCTCCTATGCTCAATAAATAGTAAAGCTATGTCTTCCTAACCTTGTCGATTACGAAGACATAGCTCTGCTCTTTATTGTCGGGCATCCAACCCGCCCTCACTTCATGCCCTTGACGATGCACGTCTAAGGTGGCGAACCACCCACAGCATGAACGAGTGCCTACTTTGATAGAGGTAGAGTAGACATCACCTCGGCAGGAGAACACCGGTCTAATAGGAATAGGCCCGATCCTGCCTCGATCTTTTTTTGTCGTTTAACACGACGCCAAGCAGATGGGCGTCCGCATGCCTCAGCTGAGCGATGGCCTTCTGCACCAGCGTTCGCTTGACTTGGCCGTAGCGGATCACGAACAGGACGCCGTCGCATTTTTTGGACAAAAGCTGCGCGTCCGATACGGCCAGAACAGGAGAGGAGTCGATCAGAATGATGTCGTATCTTTCCTTTAACTGGCCCAGAATGTCGTCCATGCGGGACGATCCCAGGCAATCGTAAGGATTCGACAGGCTCGGCCCGGAAGGAATGATCGACAGGTTCGGAATAAACGTGTCGGTAATCGCTTCTTCCAGCTTGCACTGATCGGTCAACAGATAGGAAAGGCCGAATCTTGGCGGAACGGCGAACAGATGATGCAGGGAGGGTCGTCGCAGATCGGCGTCGACGAGCAGCACCTTCTTGTTCGTCTCGGCATAGGAAACGGCGAGATTGCTGACGGTCGTGGACTTCCCTTCGCTTGGCACGGTGGACGTGACGAGAAGCGTTCCGATCTCGGCCCCGCCGGCCGCGAAGCCGAGGTTTGTCCTCAGCGTACGGTACGACTCGGCGATCGTCAGATTCGCCCCGCTGCTCGTTAATAGCCTGATCCTATCTTGGGATCCCGACATGAACGCTCTCCCCCACCGGTTTCTTTTTTAACGTCTCCTTGCTTCTCTTGAACCTTGTGAACTTGATTCTCGATACGCTGGCCAGCGCAGGCAAGCCCAGAAGCGACTCGATCTCTTCCTCGCTCTTCACCGTGTCGTCCAGATAATCGAGCAGGAACACGAGAGCGGCGGAGAAAAACAGCGACAGCGCAAACGCGATAAGCGTCTTCATCACGATTCCGTAAGAGACGGGAACGCTGTGATCTCCCGGCTTGGCTTCCCTAAGAATGGTGATGTTGTCGACGTTCATGATCTTGGGGATCTCCTGCCTGAACACTTGGGCGATCGCGTTCACGATCATAACCGCCTGATCCAAGGACGGGTCCCGGATCGATATGCTCATCACCTGCGAACCGGAGGAGGACTCCACCCTGACCTTCGAGATCAGCTCGCCGGCGTCCATTCGAATGTCGGGATATTGCAGCGCCACCGCCTCCATGATCGCAGGCGTTGCGATAATCTCCTTGTACGTCTCGATCAGCATAATATTCGTATTGATCTCGTTCATATCCGGCCGGAAGGCCGCCGTACTCTGGGACGTGCTCGTTACGATCAGCTTGGTCTCGGCCTCGTATATGGGATTGGGATAATAATAGTCGTAAGCGGCGACAGCCAGGCAGGAGGAGGTTACGACGATCGCCATTAACCACCAGCGTTTGAGCAGAATCTTGAAATAGTCTTTAATCGTCAGTTCCATGTGCAGCCTCCCAAGTCGGATAAGGAATTCACCGAATGTTACTATTTGTATCTGTGTTTCTAATTTATGATACAATTAGTATCATGTCAAGCGAAACTTTGAATCTTTTTCCTGTTTGGAAGCCGGATTTTTTCTATTCTTTTCTACATGTATCGCCATATTCGAAGAGACATCGGAGGGCTTGTTTCGTCGGGGAAAGGACTTGAGAGGTTGCGGGGAAGAAGCGGACGCTGCGCTCGCGGACACCGGTCCGCGAACCTCACTCCTCCCTCGTCTCCGTCCGGCGTCGGGACAGGAAGCGGAAGAGGGGCCGAGCTTGGAACTTCGCTTGCTCGCCGCTGCTCATCGTCCCGCCAGCCAGCAGCTTTGCAGAGTTGGCGAGAAGCAAATCCCGGACATCGGAGCCGCAGAGGTCGGCGAGGGCGCGGCAAGCTTCCCGGAGCTTGAACGAACGCCGGCCCGTATCGTGGGCGTCGGAAGCCACCAGATGATACCATCCGTATCGCGCCATCCGACGAGCCGCATGCTGAACCGCTTGTCCGTAATCGCCGAGCAGAGACGGAGCGGTAAGTTGGAAGCAGGCCCCTTCGTCACGCCATTCTCCCAGCCTGTCGGGATGGCGCTGGAAAGGCAGATGCCGTTCGGGATGGGCCACGATCGGAACGTATCCGGACTGCCGAATGGCGCGAAGGGCCGAACGCCATGCCCTGGGCGTCTCTCTGGACGGGAGCTCGATCAGAACGTAGCGGCTGCCGCCCAGCGGACGGATCGCTCCCGGATTCCCGCCCCGGCCCGCCCCGAGGTGATACTCCTGTCCCGGCCAGACCGTCAGCGCGATTCCGCCAGCCGCAAGTCTGTCGTTCAGCTGAGCGGCAAGCCGATCGATTTTGCCGGGCCAATTCAAGTAACTGGACTTGCCGTGGTGAGGAGTCGCCAGGATGTCGGTGATTCCCTGCTTTACCGCTTCGGCCGCCATCTCCATCGATCGCTCCCAATCTTCGGGACCGTCATCGCACATCGGAAGAATATGACAGTGAGTGTCGATCATCTCTCTCCCTCTCCCTTCTGAATGCCCATCTTCACTTTAGATACATTTTGTATCATTGTCAACCGACAAAAAAACCATCCGCTAAGGATGGTTTTCTCGCAAAGGCCGCTCTGCTATGCCGCTATGCCGCTATGCCGCTATGTCGCGCTTTCGGAATACGGTCCAGGAAACGGCGTTAAAGATGACGAAATACGCCGCCAGAACCGCTAACGAGAAGCCCAGTGTCGTCGGATGACTCGGAATCGGCCCCGAGCCTCCGTCGATATACGGGGTCAAATCCAGATGCATGAACAGAACGTATTTCACCCAAGCCTTATTCGCCAGCGCGAACAATCCGGTAATCAGATTGCCCGCAAAGAGGAAGGAGATGGACAAGCCGATCGCCAGCCCCCCGCTGCGAAAAGCCGAGGACATCGTGAAGCCGAACGTCACGATCATGATGAGTGTAATAAACTGGAACAAATAAAATCGGAGGATGTACTCCCAATTGGACAAGCCGGACGACGACAGGGTGGCGTCGCCCATTCCGAAGATCAGCGCGTTGGACAGCATCGTCATGAGGAACGCCGCCGCGGTGAAGAACAGGGCGAACAGCAGCGTCGACAAATACTTCGACAGCAGGATCGACGACCGGCTCCAGGGACGAATCAGCAGCAGCTTGATCGTTCCCCATGTGAACTCGCCGGCGACGCTGTCGGCCGCCACGACAACCGTGAAGATCGTGATGAGCGAGAAGAGAATGTACGACTCCGTCATCATCATGTTCCAGCCGGACATCTCCTCTCCTCCGGCCAGATAGATCGCCAGGGATACAAGAGGCGGGAGAAGCACGATAAAGCCGAGCATGATCCACGTGCGAATTCGGCGATAGATCTTCATATTCTCGTTCAGGATCAGGTTCATAAAGTTAGCCAATGGTTTCACTTCCCGTCACTTCGAGGAATTGGTCTTCCAACGACTTCGTCTTCACGCGGATTCCGTAGACGTTGATTCCCGCCTCCACCAGTCTGCGGTTCACGGCCGCGATCCCGTTGCGATCGGTCGATAGCGTCAGCAGGCCGTCCTCGATCCGCCCTGCCCCTTGGCCCTCCAATGCGTCAAGCGCCGCCTCGGGACGATCGACGTCGAACAGCACCTCGTCGAGCGCGATCTTCTCTCCTTCGGCCGCATTCCCTCTGATCGAGCGGATGTCCAAAATTTGTCCCTTCTGGAGAATGGCGACCCGGTCGCACATCAGCTCCATCTCGGACAGAAGGTGCGAGGAGACGAGCACCGCCGTTCCTTCTTCCCTGGCCAGCTTGCGCAAATAGTCGCGAAGCTCCCGAATCCCTGCGGGGTCCAGGCCGTTGGTCGGCTCGTCCAGGACAAGAAGCTTAGGCCGGTGCATCACCGCCTGAGCGACGCCCAGTCGCTGCCGCATGCCCAGAGAATATCTCTTGACCTTATCGTGAATGCGCCCTTGCAGTCCGACGAGCTCGACAACCTCTTGGATTCTCTCCTTCGTAACGGAAGGATTCATTCGGGCATAGTGAAGCAGATTCTGATATCCCGTGAGAAACTTGTACATCTCCGGATTCTCCACGATGGCGCCGACATGCACGATCGCTTTCGGATATTCCGTCTTAATGCTGTGATCCGCAATGTGAATGTCTCCCGAGGTTAATCCCATCAGACCGACGATCATGCGGATCGTCGTCGTTTTGCCTGATCCGTTGGGACCCAGGAAGCCGAAAACTTCGCCCGGATGAACTTCGAAGGACACCCGGTCGATAATCGTTCGACTGCCGATGACTTTCGTCACGTTCTGCAGCCGGACGACAGGAGCCTGTGTCATGCGCTAACCTCCGACATGGTAGATTTGTTCCAGCTTCATTATACCAACATTCCTGCGGAAATCCGAAAACTTTATGTAAAATTTAGTCCATGACGTCCAGGCGGGCAACGGCTGCAGTCGAACGGGCGGCGACCTTGCACTGGATGCAGCAGCCGAGCGGGTACAGTCCGCGGTAGTAGCCGGTACGAAACAGCATGCCGGCCTGCTCGATCGACTTGAGCTGATCGCACTTCACGCAATAGAATACGGATGATTCTTTCATGGATTAATCCCTCCATCGATCTTATATCCCGTTCAGACATTGCAGCATTTCCGATTGAATTCTTTGCCGCTCCTCGGCCGTGATCGTATAGTAGTAAATCCCGTCGATTATTTTTCCTTTGCCTTGCAAATACATCGTTTCCACGCTTCTGATCGACGACCGGTATTCGGTGACCAGCTCCAGCATCTCTGCAGGGGTCAGATCCGTTCGCACGTACTTGGACAAGTGCGACAGCAGCGTCGGCAGCTTCGTTACCGCTCCCGCGCCGGCCAGCCGATCTATCGCGCCGGACAGAATCTGCCGCTGTCTCTGCGTTCGGCCAAAATCCCCCTGGGGATCTTCCTTCCGCATCCGGCTGTAGGCCAGCGCCTCCTCACCGTTCAGATGCCGTTCGCCTGCGGGAAACGAATAGCCCTCGTATTCGAAGGCCCGCTCATTGCGGACATCCACCCCTCCCAACGAATCGACGATTCCGACAAGCCCTTCCATATTCGTTTTCATATAATAGGAGATCGGCACTCCGAACGCCTGCTCCACAGCTTTGACGGACAAGGCTACGCCGCCGAAAGCATAGGCATGGTTGATCTTGTCGTACTTGCCCGAGTTCGGCATCCTCACCCTCGTATCGCGCGGAATGGACAGGGCCAGCGCTTGTCCGCTGCGGGGCTGCACGGCAAGCAGAATCATCGTGTCGCTTCTCCCCCGGTCCCACGGCCTCTCGTCCACTCCCAGCAGCAGCATAGTGAACGGCTCCTGATCGGCGATGCTCGGATTTCTCAACCTCTCCACGTTCGCCTCGCCGACCGTCCGCGCTCCCTTCTGCGCCGGAACGGCGGGCTTCCCCTCGGTCTCTCCCTCTCCCTCTCTCGCTGTCGCTTCGACCGTCGGCTCCGCCTTCATGTCCAGCGGCCGCGCCTCCGTCTCCATTTCCGTTTCGAACACCGGATCCTCCCACGCTGCGGAAGGAAGCGGCTCGTACATGGCGTTTAACGTCCTCTGGGCGGTGACCCAGACGTACCCTCCGGCCGCTAAAGCCGTCAATAGCAAGGCCGCCGCAGCGTACGCGGCCATTCTGAACACACGTGCCCGATTCAATCCGGCCTTCCCCTTTCCTCATCAGAACATGGCGTCCAGCCGCTTGAACTCTCCGTCGTCGCGGCGATCCGACACTTTCTTGTACAGCGTATGAATGTGCGGACTCTCCAGCAGCATCAGCCGAACATACTCTTCGAACCGGTACTGGAATGCCAGCAGCTCCGCCCCATTCATTCTCCACTGCCCTCCGTAGTAATGCCGTCCGTCGTCTTCCGCTCCTCCATGAAGAAGAACGATTCTGGGGCAGGCCGTATAGCCGGCCAGCTGCATCTCGATCCTCCACTCCACGTCGTCGCGAATCGGCAGCCGCAGATGAGTAGCGAAGCTGCAGCCGCCAAGCCCGATATCCCGGAGAAGCACACGCTGTGCGCGGCTTCTCCGCTCGCTGTCCCGGATTCGCCACAGCATCAGTTCTACGTAGACGGGCGACTGCGGTCTGAAACGCAAGTGCGCGCGCCGGTTAACGACCCTCTGTTCGCTCATCGCTGGACCCGACTCCCGACTGATACACATTGTAACAAGCTCGATGTGACTACTTTACGATACAATTCGTATCAAGTCAAGGGGACATGAGAACCTGCTAATAGACGACGTTTATTTGCATTTCGATCGGGTAAGTACTAAAATAGAAAGCATCGTTGCGACATTTTGTTTCATTTAATGCAAATGCCTGTCTTCCATATTATGATGAGATCAAACACCATCTTGGGAGGGATCTGATGAATATCGGCAGTCGTCTCGCCTTTCTGCGAGACCAACGCGGTTTAACTCAAGAAGAACTGGCCGCTTCCCTGGGCATATCGCGCGCGGCGCTGTCCCACTACGAGAAAAGCCGCAGGGAGCCCGACACCGAGACGCTGGGAAAAATCGCGGATCTGTTCCAGGTCTCCATCGACTACTTGGTGGGAAGAACTCCGCACCCCCAGACGACTCTGGATCCCGAAGTGCGTCAATTCGCCGACGAGCTTGAACTGTCGGACGAACAGATTTTGGATCATTTCGCTTTGACGATCGACGGACGCAAGCTGACCGCGGAAGAAGCCCGCCGGTTCATTGCCTTCGTTCGCGCGGAACGCAATATGAATGAAGCATGAAGGCAGCCGAATTTAAAATATAAAAAACCTCGACGTAACCGGTGCCTTCACCGCTTCTGCGAGGTTTTTTTGGATGCGCTTCTTATGTAGGGAAGTTTGAACCTGATTGGCGGCCTGCCGCCGCGAACTCCTCCGGCCATTTCTCCTTATGTATGCCCAATTGCTCCAGAATCTTGCGGATGTCAACTTCCAATGGCCGCTTGCTTGCGCTGTGTTCCATCGGTAATCCTTTCTCCATCTCCGCTCCCATACCCTCTCTTCGATCCCGGATTGCAAAACTAAATCTAGTATAAAATATAGGACCTGCGGAGGGTGTCGACCGATGATGGCTGTCCTATTCATTTTAGTTAGAGGTTTTGTCGAATCCGACCCTTCCCTCGCGAATATCCGAAGAACGGCAGACGAACGCCGGAGGCTGCGCAATGGCTTCCTCCGGCGTTCGCCGATTCTATAACGGTGCTATGACAACGAGATCAGTTGCCCCCTACGCGAGAGAGGTCGCGCATGTTGGCCTCGAAGGCGGCCAGCATCGCTTGCTCTCCGCTTAAGCCTTGCGCTTTAACCTTCGCGATCTGCTCCATCATCCGCTTGTAATCTTTAGGAATCACTTTGACGAATTTGCCGACATGTCCCGTCCAGTCCTCGAGCACCCAGCGGCCGAGCTCGCTGCTCGTATACTGCACGTGCTTGGCGATCATGGAACGGACCTCGGCGATTTCCTCCTCGTCTTCGAGCCCTTCCAATCCGACCATCTCGAAGTTGCAGCGCTTCGCGAACTGGCCGTCCCAGTCGACCACGTAAGCGATGCCGCCCGACATCCCGGCCGCGAAGTTGCGTCCGGTCTTGCCGAGGACGACCACGCGTCCTCCGGTCATATATTCGCAGCCATGGTCGCCCACTCCCTCCACGACAACGTTAACGCCGCTGTTGCGCACCGCGAAGCGTTCGCCCGCCACGCCGCGGATGTAAGCTTCGCCGCTCGTCGCGCCGTAGAACGCGGTATTGCCGATAATGACGTTGTCCTCCGCCTTAAACGTCGCGTTAGGCGACGGATAGATGGCGATCTTGCCGCCGGACAGCCCCTTGCCGACGTAGTCGTTGGAGTCGCCCTCGAGCGTCAGGGTCATCCCTTGCGGGATGAACGCTCCGAAGCTCTGCCCCGCCGTCCCGACGAAGTGGAACCGGATCGTATCCTCCGGCAGCCCATTTTTCCCGTACCGGTTCGTCACTTCCGAGCCGACGATCGTGCCGACGACGCGATTCGTGTTCTTGATCGGGAACGTGCCCGTCACGCGCTCGCCCCGTTCGATCGCCGGAGCCGCCGCCGCGAGAAGAGCTTGCTTATCCAGCGACTCCTCCAGCAGATGGTTCTGCTCCTTGGCGTGATGGCGGAAGGAGCCTACCGGCAGCTCCGGCATGTACAGAAGCGGCGCCAGATCGATGCCCTGCGTCTTGTAATGCTTCACCGCCAGCCTCGTATCCAGCCGATCCACCCGTCCGACCATCTCCTCGACGGTACGGAAGCCGAGCTGCGCCATAATCTCGCGGAATTCCTGCGCCACGAATTTCATGAAGTTGACCGCATGCTCGGGATCCCCCATGAACTTCTTGCGCAGCTCCGGATTTTGCGTCGCAACGCCGACCGGACAAGTATCGAGCTGACAAACCCGCATCATGACGCAGCCGAGCACGACGAGCGGCGCGGTCGAGAACCCGAACTCCTCGGCGCCAAGCAGCGTAGCGATCGCGATGTCGCGTCCCGTCATCATTTTGCCGTCGGTCTCGACGATGACGCGGTCGCGCAGATTGTTCAGAATAAGCGTCTGATGCGTCTCTGCGAGGCCCAGCTCCCACGGAAGGCCCGCATGGCGGATGGAGCCGATCGGCGAAGCGCCCGTTCCTCCGTCGTAGCCGGAGACGAGAATGACGTCCGCCCGGCCTTTGGCCACGCCTGCCGCGATCGTGCCGACGCCGACCTCGGACACGAGCTTGACGTTGATGCGCGCCCGCGGATTTGCATTCTTGAGATCGTGGATCAGCTCCGCCAGATCCTCGATCGAGTAGATGTCGTGGTGAGGCGGCGGCGAGATAAGGCCGACGCCCGGAGTTGTGCCGCGCACTTCCGCGACCCACGGATACACCTTCCGGCCCATCAGCTGTCCGCCTTCGCCCGGCTTCGCCCCCTGCGCCATCTTGATCTGAATCTCTTCCGCATTGGAGAGATAGTAGCTTGTGACGCCGAAGCGGCCGGAAGCCACTTGCTTGATCGCGCTGCGGCGGGAATCGCCGTTCTCGTCCGGCACGTACCGCGCCGGATCCTCTCCGCCTTCGCCGGAATTCGACTTGCCGCCGATCCGGTTCATCGCGATGGCAAGAGACTCATGCGCTTCCTTGCTGATCGATCCGAACGACATCGCTCCGGTCTTGAACCGCTTGAAGATCGATTCGACCGGCTCGACCTCTTCGATCGGCACCGGCGGCTGATCCAGCTTGAACTGGAGCAGGGAGCGCAGCGTACGGACCTGCTCGTATTCGCCCTGGACAAGCGCGGAATATTTCTTGTACGTCTCGTAATTGCCGGTGCGGGTCGCCATCTGCAGCGTATGGATCGTCTGCGGATTAAACAGATGATCCTCTCCGCCCTTGCGCCATTGATAGTCGCCGCCGGAATCGAGCTCCCGCTCGGCGCCCTGCTGGGTCGAGAACGCGCGGTTATGGGCCGTCAGCGTCTCCCGCGTGATGACGTCGAGGCCGATGCCTTCGATTCGCGAGGCCGTTCCCGTGAAGTACTGCTCGATCACTTCCGAATTCAGGCCGACCGCTTCGAAAATCTGCGCCCCGCGATAGGACTGGATCGTGGAGATGCCCATCTTGGACAACACTTTCACGACGCCTTTGGTCGCCGCCTTAATGAAGTTCTTGACCGCTTTCTCGTGCGAAACGGTGCGGATCATGCCTTGACGGATCAAGTCGTCGAGCGTCTCGAAGGCCAGGTACGGATTCACCGCGCTTACGCCGTAGCCGATCAGCAGGGCAAAGTGATGAACCTCGCGCGGCTCCCCGGACTCCAGCAGAATACTCACCTTCGTTCGCGTGCCCTGGCGAATCAGATGGTGGTGCAGCGCCGACACGGCCAGCAGCGACGGAATCGCCGCGTTGTCGGCGTCAATGCCCTTATCGGACAGAATCAAAATGTTATGCCCTTTAGAGATGACCCGGTCGGCGGCGTCGCACAGCAGCCTCAGCGCGCTGCGCAGCCCCTGCTCGCCCTCCTGCGGGGAGAAGAAAATCGGCAGCGTAATCGACTTGAAGCCCGGACGGTGCACGTGCCGCAGCTTCGCGAACTCCTCGTTCGAGAGAATCGGCGTATACAGCCGGATGTGCCGGCAGCTCTCGGGCTCCGGGAGAAGCAGATTGCGCTCCGGTCCGACCGTCGTATAAGTGGAGGTGACGATCTCCTCTCGAATCGCGTCGATCGGCGGATTCGTCACCTGCGCGAACAATTGCTTGAAATAATTGAACAGCCGTTGAGGCTTCTCCGACAGGACCGCCAGCGGGGAATCGTAGCCCATGGAAGCGAGCGGCTCTACGCCCGTCAGCGCCATCGGCTCCATCACCTTGCGGACGTCCTCGAACGAGTAGCCGAACGCTTGCTGACGCAGCTGAACCGTCTCGTGATCCGGCTCCGGCAGCTCCGGCGCCTCCGGCAGATCGTCGAGATCGACGAGATGATCGTTCAGCCATTGGCGATACGGATGCTCCGTAACGATCGAACGCTTCACTTCCTCGTCGGAGATAATGCGCCCTTCCTTCGTATCGACGAGCAGAATCCGGCCCGGACGCAGCCGGTCCTTCAGCACGATGTCCTCCTGAGGAATCTCGATTACGCCGGCCTCCGAGGCGAGCACGATCAGATCGTCCTTCGTCACGCAGTACCGCGCCGGACGCAGGCCGTTCCGGTCGAGAACGGCTCCGATCTGCACGCCGTCCGTAAAGCCAATGGCAGCCGGACCGTCCCAAGGCTCCATCAGGCAAGCGTGATATTCGTAGAAGGCTCTCTTCTCTTCGTCCATATACTCGTCGTTCTGCCAAGGCTCCGGCACCATCATCATCGCCGCGTGAGCCATCGAGCGTCCCGCCAGGTACATGAACTCGAACGTATTGTCGAACATCGCCGTATCCGATCCGTCCGGGGCGATGATCGGCTTGATCTTCTCCAGCTCGTCTCCGAACAGCTCCGACTGAAACAGCGTCTGACGGGCATGCATCCAGTTGATGTTGCCGCGCAGCGTGTTGATTTCTCCGTTGTGGATCAAATAATGGAACGGGTGGGCGCGCTCCCAGCTCGGGAACGTATTCGTGCTGAAGCGAGAATGCACGAGCGCCATCGCCGTCTCCAGGCGCGGATCGTGCAGCTCGGGATAGAACAGGCCGACCTGCTCCGTCGTGAGCATCCCCTTGTATACGATCTTCTTGCTCGAGAAGCTCGGAAAATAGAACATGTCCGCCCCCTCGATGCCGGCATAGCGAATCGCCAGCTCCGCGCGCTTGCGAATCACGTACAGCTTGCGCTCGAACGCCAGATCGTCTGTCAACGCAGCCGAGCGTGCGATGAACGCCTGGCGAACGAACGGCTTTACCTTTTTCGAGGATTCGCCGAGCGGCTCGTCGTTCGTCGGGACGGTACGCCATCCGATCATCGTCTGGCCTTCCTCCGCCACGATTTTCTCCAGAATCTCCTCGTGGTTGCGGCGAACGTCCTCTTCCATCGGCAGGAACGTCATCGCCACCGCGTATTGGCCTGCTTCCGGCAAGCTGAAGCCGAGCTTCTCCGACTCCGCCTTGAAGAAGCCGTGGGGGATTTGCAGCAGAATGCCCGCTCCGTCTCCCGTGCTCGGCTCGCTGCCCTGTCCGCCGCGATGCTCCATATTGAACAGCAGCGTCAACGCCTGCTCTACGATCTCATGCGATTTCTTGCCCTTGATATGGGCGACGAACCCCATCCCGCATGCGTCCTTCTCGAACTGCGGATCGTACATTCCCTGTTTGACGGGAAGACCTTTACGCATCTCTACCATGTATATCAACCTTTCTGTGGACAGTGTAGAAAATATGCAAAACGGCTTCAAATCCCATCCCGATTCACCTAATATTAATGATGGAAGGAGCTGCGGGCATAGCGGGGTCTGAAAGTCGTGGGTCGTTGCGGCGGAAAGTCGATTCTAATTCCCGTATCGTTGAGAATGGATAAATTATTTTACCACCCCCGCGAAAAGAATGACAATTTAATATTTTTATGAAGTCGATAAGCGCGGCTAGAGCTGCGTCTATCCACACGGATTCCCGTGAAGGAGGTAATTCCCACCATGATCTTGTCATTGCGTCGTACATTCACTGCGGCGATCGCGGCCGCCGCTTTGCTGACAGCCGCGCTCTCTCCGGCTTCGGCCGCCGCTCCCGACTCCTACCGGATCGTCGCGCTAGGCGATTCCGTCACTGTCGGTTACGAGCCGCGGGAAGATCTAATCAACGGGACGACGGCTCCCTACGGCTATGCGGACCGTATTCTCGAGCAAGCGCTGTTCCGGACCGGCTCGACGCTGGCCAACTACGCCGTTATGGGCTTGACAACCCCCGGGCTGACGAATCTGCTCCAAGGCGCGGCGGAAGGGCGGCCGCTGCAGGCGTCCGAACTGCAGGACTTCTCTTCCTTCGATCCTAGAGTCGCCGGGCTGGCCGGCGAAGTCGCCAAGAGGACGCCAGAGCTGGCAGCCGATCTCGCTCAAGCCGATCTCGTCGTGCTGACGATCGGAGGCAACGACTTCAGCCCGCTGATCCAGACAGCGGTGGATGGCCAGTCTACAGCATCTGCACGACAAATTATACAGGACGGCTTCGAGATTAGAATGAATGATTATACAAAAGATTTGGATAAAATGATGACTCTGCTGCACGAGCTGGCCCCTCGCGCCCAAGTCGTCCTCGCCGACCAATACTTGCCGCTGTTCAAGGGGCACGAGCTGTATCCCTTGCTGCTGGACAAAGTTAAAGTGCTTTCTCAAGCTTTGGACTTATTCGCCGAAACGATGAACGAACGGGGGATTCCGCTGAAGATCGCCCCGGTTTCCGGCCAATTCGCGGGCAACGAAAGCGCCTATACGTACTTCAACGTATGGGATCAATTCGATATTCACCCCAAGCAGGCCGGTTACGAAGCGATCGCCCGGGCTTTCTCGGAGAAGATCTGGAGCGACGGCTACCGCACGCCGGCTCCGAGAGCCGAAGGCGTTCAGCTGTCGGTCGTCATTAACGGCGAGGAGCCGCCCAGCCCGCCCGTTCTCCTCCGCGGAACGACCTTCCTGGCGCTGAGGGATGTCGCGAACGCGGTCGGCGCCGACCTGAAGTGGAATCAGGCGGACAGAACGGCCGCGTTCACGAAGAACGGCAGGGAGGTCGTCGTCACCATCGGCTCCGATACGGTGCTCGTCGACGGCGTCGCTCGTCCTCTCCGCGAGCCGGCCTATTTTCAGCAAGAGGGCAAGCTCGTCAAAACCTACGTCCCTCTCGCCGTCGTCAGCGAAAGCCTGGACTACCAGGTCGTGTTCCGCAAACCGATCATGACCGTTTTCATTAATTCCTGATGGAGCTTCCGAACTTCCGGCCTTCGGCGTTAGCATTCCCATAAATAAGAAAAAGGTTGAACGAGCGCTTGCGCGCCTTCGTTCAACCTTTTTTCTTTCGGTTATTTGACCGTGACTCGAATCGTCACCGTCTTGCCGCCGAAGGCCCCTTTGATCGTGGCCGTTCCTTTGCCCATGACGGTGATTCTGCCGTCGGTCACGGTCGCGATGGAAGCTTTGTTGGTCGTCCATACCGCCTTGCTCGTTACGTTCTCGGATTTGCCGTTCTCGTACAGCGCGGTCAGCTGGACGCTGTGCTGCTTCCCTGCGGTCGTCTTGAAGGAAGTATCGGAAGCCGTCAGCTTCGTCAGCTTGGCCGTAACGACATAAGGAATTTCAAGAGCTTTGCCCTGTACGGTCGCGGTCAGTTGGCCGCTTCCTTCGGCCAGGCCCTTAACGGATGCGCCCTTGATCGTCACATGGTCGTCGCTCGACGCTTTCCAGGAAATTCTCGAGCCCAGCGACACCTTCTTGCCGCTCTTCGTCGTTCCGGTCACCTTGATCGACTGCGAGCGATTCAGCGTAACGCTGACCTTGGTCGGCGCAATCGCGAAGGAGGTGAACTCCTCTTCCACCGTTACTTTCACTTTAACCGTCTTGTTCAGATAAGTTCCGGTCAGCGTCGCGTTGGCGGGCAGCAGCCCCTTCATCGAAGTCGGCTTGACGAGCAGATTGGCCGTCGACGACTTCCAGGAGATTTTGTCCGTGATATCTTCCTCTTCGCCGTTCTCGTAGATCAGTTGAACCTTCGGAAGCGCGGATTCTCTGCCGATGACGACGCTCATCGTATTCTGCTCGGGAATCAGAGCCAATATTTTGTGATGAACCGTAACGGTAACCGAAGCTTCGATGTATTTTCCTTCGACGCTCTCAATTCGCGCGGTCAGTACGGCCGTGCCGGCGTCCTCGGCCTTCCATTTGCCGTCCTCGATCGATACGACGGCCGGGTTGCTGGAAGTCCACTGGGCAAGCGGAGCAACGTCTCTCGTATCGCCCGCGATCGTCGTCCCCGTCAGACCCGGAAGCGAGCCCGTATCCTCCACGTACGCGTCCAGCTCCGTCTTGGCGGCCTCGACCGACTCGATCGTCGGGAATACCGTGACAGAGACCGATCGCGACAAGCCCAGATAGGACACGTTAACGGTCGCAGAGCCCGCGCCGTTAGGCTGCACGTATATTTTGCCGCCTTCTCTGCGGAGGATGGCGACCGCCTGATCGCTGTCGGAGATCTTCCACTCGGCGAGATGCGTAACGTCCTCCGGACCGTTCACGAGCCTGCCGCTGTTGGCTGTCGCCGTAAGCTCCACCTTGGAGCCGTACAGCGTGACATGGATCGCGGTCTCCGGAGAAATCTTCAGCGCTTCGTACTGGGTCTTCACGATGACCGTCACGCTTCCGGTAGCGCCGTTATGCTTGGCCGTGATGACCGCGGTCCCTTTGCCCACGGCGGTCAGCTTGCCGTCCTCGTCCACCTTGACGACGGCGGCGTTGCTGCTCGTCCACGTCGCGTCGTCCGTAATCGTCTGCTCCGTTCCGGAGTTCAGCGTGGCGACGGCAGTCAGAGCCTGCTCGGGACCTCCGATGAACATCTCGACAGGACCTTGCAGCGTCTCGTTGTTGTCGGTCTTGAACTTGATCTCCTTATAAGGAGACTTGACCTTCAGATCGATCGAGTCCGTCTTGCCCCTGCTCTTGACCGTGATCTTGACGTCGCCGGCGTTCAGCAGCTTCACCTTGCCTTTATCCACCGTAGCGACATTGGCGTCGGAAGTCGACCATTGCCCCGAAGAGGTCACGTCCTCGACCGTTCCGCTGCCCCGGTTTCCGGATGCCGTTAACTGAAGATCCTGCCCGATATCGACCTCCAGCTTCTCCGGAGCGTCGGCCGAATTCAGCTTTATCTTGAAGTCGTCGAAATAATGCTCCGAGGTGACCAGGAACGTATCCGTTCTTTCCTTATATCTCACCGTGATCGTCGCCGACGACACGACTCCTGTCGCGGTGACGACGCCCTTGGAAACCTTGATCTGAGAGGAGGTGGAGGACCAGGTCGCGTCTTCCGTAACGTTCTTCTCTCCCGACAGGGACATGCTGGCGTACGCGGTCAGAATAATCGAGTTGTCATCCACGTAGAGCTGGCCCGGCTCCTGGGCGGTGGTCGTAATATAGACGGAGTTGACGACGTCGTCCGCCGCGGCGGCCGTACCTCCGAATGAACCGCCGATCAGAGCGAGGGTAAGCAGCATAGCGAGAATACGATTATAAATGACCTGGGGACGTGACGGCTTGGCTTGCTGTTTCGCTGTTTGGCTCCACATTTTCATTTGTAAGCGAATCCTCCATAAGCTTCATTCGTAATTGAACATTCTCCTTTTATAACGGCTTTCCGAACGCATTCCTGAAGATGGAAACGAAATTTTTAACGAAAAAAAGCCGTCTTTAGGCCCTGAAGCCTAGAAGACGGCTGGCTCGAACGGCTCTGGAGCGGCTTCCGGATTACATCCCGTAATCCTTGCGCAGCGTATCCAGATTGCGTAGGCACAGCTCGGCCCATCTCCTCATCCGGTCGATGCGCTCCTGCTCCCTGTCCAGAGCCGTGCGCAGAGATTCGCGGTAGTCGGGAATCGCTCCCGCATAGCGATCGACGGTCGGCCAGGGCACCCACACCTTCTCGGTGTAGGCCAGCGCCCTGCGCTCGTGAAAAATCGCGGCGTCGGGATCGTAGGAGCTGTGCAGATCGCCTTGGGTCGGATGTTGAAGCACGGCCAGCACCTTGACGAGCGCCCTCCGGTCGTCCCGGTCGATCGCTTCTCCGATGTAGACCCCCGTTTTATAGCTGATTTTCACGATTTCGCTTCCGGCTTCCGCCTCGTTCATTGTCGCCATCCTCCTATTCGACAGGTTTCTTCTTATTGTACCACTTGTTCCTCGTCCCGCTTCAGCGTAATATGGTAGTAGGAAAAGTGGAGGATTATTGCTGATGCGTAAAAAGAGAGTTCTGCTGCTTTCCGAAGGTTTCGGTACCGGACATACGCAGGCCGCGTATGCGCTTGCCATGGGGTTGCGCCAACTCTCGCCCAATATTCAGACGAGGGTGATCGAACTGGGCACCTTCCTCAACCCCGTCATCGGCCCGCTCATCGTGTCCGCCTACCGTAAAACCGTAAGCAAACAGCCGAAGCTGGTCGGAAAAATGTACCGAAGCGGTTACCATAAATCGTTGAACCGGGTCACGCAATTTGCGCTGCACCGTATTTTCTACAATCAAGTCTCGGACGTCGTCCGGCAGCTTAAGCCGGATTCCATCGTCTGCACGCATCCGATTCCCAACGCCGTCGTCAGCCGGCTCAAGCGATTGGGACTGGACGTCCCTTTGTATACGCTGATTACCGATTACGACGCGCACGCCACCTGGACCAATCCGGAGGTCAATACGTATCTGGTCAGCACGCCCGCCGTTCGCAACAAGCTGATCGCCCGCGGCATCCCCGCCAAGTCCATCGAGGTGACGGGCATCCCCGTCCATCCGAATTTCTGGCATCCGCACGACAGAGCCGAGATTCTGTCCCAGTTCCAACTAAAAGACATGCCGACAGTGCTCATTATGGGGGGCGGATGGGGGCTTCTGTACGGAGAAGAGCTCGTGGAGTACATGACGACCTACGCAGACCGGATTCAGATCATTCTATGTCTCGGCAATAACGAAAAAGCCCGGGAGAAGCTGCTGTCCGACCCGAGGTTTCAGAATCCGAACGTGCACGTGCTCGGCTTCACGAAGGAAATCAGCAAGCTGATGGACATCTCCGATCTGCTGGTGACGAAGCCGGGCGGCATGACCTGCACGGAAGGAATGTCCAAAGGCATTCCGATGCTGTTCTACGAGCCGATTCCCGGCCAGGAGGAGGAGAACGCGGAGTACTTCGTCACCCACGGCTTCGGCGAACTGATGACCAGCCACGAGACGATCGACCGCTGGTTCCGGCTCATCCAGGAGCCGTATGCGGCGGACCAGCACCGCGACGCCCTGCTTGCGCTTCGCAACGCCGAGTACAACCCCGCCAAATGTTCGGAAGCCGTGCTTGCTTTAATGAAATGACGAAGACGGAGCTCCCGCAGCATCGCTAAGGGGCTGTCCCCCCTAATAATCGTGCCTTAGGCGAGAAACCGGGCGCACAATAAAAAACGTTCGGTCAGGATAAGCCATCCTGACCGAACGTTTTTCATGTTACTAGGAGAGCCTAACGAAGCCTCTCCCCTTTCTTATCCGTTGAGACAGCCCTTTGGCGACCTGATTTACAGAGCGCTGCCGCCGAAGAGGAAGCGGTGCTCCCAGTGCTTGCCGGCGATGCTGTCCGTCCGGACGCCGCCGGACTCCTTCGAGTACGTGTGCAGAACTTTACCGTCTCCCAGATAGATCGCCACATGGCTGATCCGGGTAGAGAACGGACTTTTCCCCGAATAGCGCGACGAGCTTGTCCCTTTGTAGTCCATAAAGAACATCAAATCGCCGCGCTTGAGATGGCGCCAGTTCGTCGTCACCGAGCTCTTGTCCCGCACGTAATCCCCTTGTCCGCGCGAGTCGGCCGGAAGAACGATGCCCAGCGCATCCTTGAACATCTGGCGCACGAGGTCCGAGCAGTCGAACGTGCTCGTGTTGCTCCGGCTGGAGCCGAATTCGTAAGGCGTGCCCAAATATTTCATCCCGGCCGCGATTACCGATTCGATCTGCTGGCCGGCGCCGTTCGAAGGCGGAACCGGCTGCGAAGGTCCGCCGACCGGTCCCGTCACCTGAATATATTTCGCGTTCGTGCTCACATAGCCGGTCTGCCCTCTCGAATCCGTCACCTCGTACCAATAGGCGTTATGCTGTCCCTTTACCGTCACCTGCTCTCCTTTCGATAAATACCGGATACGGGAAGCTCCGGTCGAAGGTCCGGTACGGAGGGAGACGCTCGATACAATGCTCGCGTTCGCGGCGGAGGGCGCCTGAACGGGCGCGTTCATTTTCAAATATTTGCTGTCCGTGGATATGTATCCGATCGTGCCGAATACGTCTTGCACCCTGTACCACGCGCTGTTGTGCCGGTTAAGCACGACCACTTCCTCGCCTTTGCCAATCATGCGGATGACAGACGAAGAGGTGCTCGGCGTCGGCCGGAAGTTAACCCCGTACTGGATCGTGCCCGTCGTGACTGTCGCCGCGCCTGCCTCGGAATAGGGATAAGCTCCCCACACCGTCATCGCCGCCAAGAGACTCATCAACGTTCGCTTGAATTTCACATGCAGTCCTCCTCGAGAATCGGCGTTAGGGGCGAATTGGCCCCTACTCGCTTCATTATAGAGGTGCGCCCAAAGCCTTCCATCGGCCCATACGCCCAGCAAATGGGACCTCGAATGGGCAGACCGATTCAGACCGCCATGGGCCTGAGGACCGCAAATGCGCTTGGGCCATGGAAACCGTTCGGCCCGATTTCATAAAATTACCAATATATTTAGGCCTCCAACCTGTCACAAAACGAAACAAAGCCGCCCGAGGGCGGCTTCTCCGCTTAAAAATGCGGCTTAAGGAGGAATAAAAAGGAAGGACCGATCCGATAGTCCCGGAGAAAACCGGGAAATTATCCCGGCAATTCGCGAGAAACCCCCGGTCAATCCGGGCTCTCCTCCGGCTCTACGTGCACGTGGACGTTCAGGATGTCGTGCTTGCGCCGTAACCGCTGCTCGACCGTATCGCTGATCCGATGACTGTCGACGACCGACAGCGTCGGGTCGACCGTCACGATGACGTCGACGAGAACGGTGCTGCCGTGAATGCGGGCCCGGATATCCTTAATGCCGCGAACGCCTTCCGTCCGCTCGACGACGCCTCTTAGCGTTCTTAGCTGCTTGGCATCGAAGCCGTCGGTCAAGTCGTGCGTCGCCGACCAGAAAATCGCCCAGGCCGTCCGCATAATCAACAGCGCCACGGCGATTGCGGCGACGGCGTCCAGCCAGGCGATCCCGAGCGCCGCCCCGAATATGCCTGCAGCGGCTCCGACGCTGACGAGCGCGTCCGAGAGATTGTCCTTGGCCGCCGCCATCAGCGCCTGGCTGCGAATGCGCTTCGCCAGCCGGGCGTTATACCCGTACACCCCCAGCATCACCGCCGCCGCAGCCAGCGCCACCCAGCCCGCGTTCCAATCGGGCACCTCGAATTGACCGCGCCACAGCTTGAGGACCGCTGCCTGACCGACCTGCAGACCGACCGTCGCCATAATGAACGAGGCGATCAGAGCCGCGATCGTCTCCGCCCTCAGATGGCCGTACGGGTGGTTGGCGTCCGGAGGCCGCCGGGAGATGCGAAGGCCGATCAGCACGGCGATGGATGCGACGATGTCGGTCACGTTGTTGAATCCGTCGGCCGTCAGCGCCTCGGAGCGGAACAGCCAGCCCGCCGCCAGCTTCAAGGCCGACAGCACGAGATAGGCCGCAATGCTGACCCACGCCCCTGTCTCGCCTTTGCGAATGTCGCCGTATACGTCCACCTCCGCCCCTCCTGCATCGGACAATCTTTTCCTTTCATCGCAACAGTGTTCCCCTTGTCTCGCGGGTTGAAACCTCCCCGCGTCTAGAGAACAACCGCGAGAGAATCGGCCGTTTTACAAAGTTCTTTCCTGATAGGGCGTGCCTTTTCCGGTTTCGCAATACTGCTTCAAGCTGAGCAAAAACATGGCCCAATTGTAGTTGCAATAACGATAACATTCCGTTGCTTCCTTCCACTTCGCATGGCTGAAGTCGATGACGGTCCCTCCGCCGGACTCTCTTAATTCGAACGTGATCGTCGTCCCGATCCACTCCGGTTCAGCGTTGGCGTCCACGCACTCCCACTCGATCCTTCGGCCTGGGACCAGATTGACGACTTTCATCCTGGCGCAATCGTTAGCGCCAAAATGAAATTCTTGGATGGCGCCGACGGCCGCCTCCACCTTAAGCTCCTTCGTCCACACTTCCGAGAGTCCTTCTCCGGTCGTCAAGGCTTCATAAACTTGATGCGCAGACGCTTTGATCTTCTGCAAGTGCTCGATGCTCGCCATTGGCGTACCTCCCTTATTAAACGATATCGAATGTAACAGGAACAGGATAAGCGATTACGACGTACAGCGTTTCTCTTGGATTGCGTTATTTCCATGCTGGGCGTAGAAAAAACGCCTGCCGGCTAACCGGCAAGCGTCTTCGGATTATTTTCTGTCTTCCTCCGGAATCAGCTTGGCGCGAAGCTCCTGGACTTCCGGATGCTCCAAGTATTCATCGAAAGTCATCAGGCGGTCGATGACGCCGTTCGGCGTAATCTCGATGATCCGGTTGGCGATCGTCTGCACGAACTGATGGTCGTGAGAGGTGAAAATGATCGGCCCGTCGAAGTCGATCAGCCCGTTGTTGAGCGCCGTGATGGATTCGAGGTCCAAGTGGTTCGTCGGCTCGTCGAGCAGCAGCACGTTGCCGTTCGTCAGCATCATCCGGGACAGCATGCAGCGAACCTTCTCGCCCCCGGACAGCACCGATGCCTTCTTAAGCGCTTCGTCGCCCGAGAACAGCATCCGGCCGAGGAAGCCGCGAATAAACGATTCGTCGGGGTCCTTCGTGTACTGGCGCAGCCAATCGACCAGGTTCAGGTCCACGCCGTCGAAATACTCCGAGTTCTCCTTCGGAAAATAAGCCTTCGCCGCCGTAACGCCCCAGGTCACCGTGCCTTCGTCCGGCTCCTTCTCTCCGACGAGAATTTGGAACAGCAGCGTCTTCGCGTGGCCGTAAGGGCCGACGAGCGCGATTTTGTCGCCTTTGTTGACGACGATGTTGACGTTGTTCAGCACCTTCTCGCCTTCGAGGGAAGCGGTCAGGTTCTCGACCGTCACGACCTGCTTGCCGACCTCGCGCTCCGGCTTGAAGTTGATGAACGGATACTTCCGGTTCGACGGACGGATGTCCTCGAGCGAGATCTTGTCCAGCAGCTTGCGGCGGCTCGTCGCCTGCTTCGCCTTGGACTTGTTCGCCGAGAAGCGCTGGATAAATTCCTGCAGCTCCTTGATCTTGTCTTCCTTCTTCTTGTTCTGGTCGCGAACGAGCTTCAGCGCCAATTGGCTGGATTCGTACCAGAAGTCGTAGTTGCCGACGTACAGCTGGATTTTGCCGAAGTCGATGTCCGCGATGTGCGTACATACCTGGTTCAGAAAATGCCGGTCGTGGGATACGACGATAACGGTGCCCTCGTATCGGGAAAGGAAATCTTCCAGCCAATTGATCGACTCCAGATCCAAGTGGTTGGTAGGTTCGTCAAGCAGCAGAATGTTCGGGCTCCCGAACAGCGCCTGCGCCAGCAGGACGCGCACCTTCTCGTTGCCGCTCAGCTCCGCCATCTTCTTGTCGTGCAGATCGGTCGTGATGCCGAGACCGTTCAGCATGCCGGCCGCTTCGCTCTCCGCCTCCCAGCCGTTCATCTCCGCGAACTCGGCCTCGAGCTCCCCCGCCCGCATTCCGTCCTCGTCGGAGAAGTCTTCCTTCATATAAATAGCGTCTTTCTCTTTCATGACCTTATACAGGCGCTCATGGCCCATGATCACCGTTTCCAGCACGTTGAACTCGTCGTACTCGAAGTGGTTTTGCTTGAGAACGGCCAGACGCTCGCCCGGGGTGATATGCACCTCGCCCGAGGAAGGCTCGACTTCTCCGGACAGAATCTTGAGGAACGTGGACTTGCCCGCTCCGTTCGCTCCGATCAGGCCGTAGCAGTTGCCCGGGGTGAATTTGATATTGACGTCTTCGAACAGGGGGCGCTTGCCGAAACGCAGGCTAACGCCGGATACGGTAATCATGAGTCTGATCCATCCTTTTCTTGTTCTGGATTTATGCTTTCGAATCGCAGCGTCTCGCCGTGATGCAGCAGCAGCAGCCGCTCCCGCGGAATCTCGCGCCTG
The DNA here is from genome assembly GCF_042654645.1 of Cohnella hongkongensis. Lineage (NCBI taxonomy): Bacteria > Bacillati > Bacillota > Bacilli > Caryophanales > Paenibacillaceae > Cohnella > Cohnella hongkongensis. Next base: position 273,253 of record NZ_JBHSEP010000002.1, read on the forward strand.
GCCCGCTCTTCCTCCAAACGCCGCAGCGCCTCCTCCGGCGTGTCGTCCGAGAGCTTGAACGCGCCGTAATGCATCGGCACGAAGTACTTCGCCTTCAGATCCAGGAACGCCTGCAGCGCTTCTTCCGGGCTCACGTGCTGCGAAGACATGAACCATTCGGGATCGTAAGCTCCGATCGGCAGCAGCGCGATATCGATGTCGAACTTCCGTCCGATCTCGCTGAAGCCGCGGAAATACCCGCTGTCCCCGGCGAAATAGATCGTCGGGCCGTGATCGATCTCCAGCACCCATCCTCCCCAATGGGACGTATTCATATCCCAGGGATTGCGGCGGGTCCAATGCTGGGCGGGAACGAACGTGAACTTCACTCCGTGGAAGGCTGTATCCTCCCACCAATGCAGCTCCTGGGCTTGCAAAAAACCTTTCATCAGAAGTTTCCTGCGCAGGCCGGCCGGCACGATCATTTTTTTCGGCCCTCTCAGCCTTCTGAGCGAGGAAACGTGCAGATGATCGTAGTGAGCGTGAGAGATCAGCACGACGTCTACGGAAGGCATGTCCGGCAATTCGATGCCGGGCGGAGCCAGCCTCTTCTGGAACGCCATTCTGCGTGCCCATACGGGATCGGTCACAATATTCAATCCCGCCATCTGAATCAGGAAGGTCGAGTGGCCGATCCAGGTCACCGACGGCTCGCGCCGATTATGCTGTAGAAACCTCAGGTCCGGCTCCACGCTGGGGACGCACCTCTCGTATCCCTTCTTGTCGCGCAGTTTACGAATCCGATTCTCACGCCAACGGTCGAATTGATCCAGCGATGCTTTGCCCGCACCGACGGAATCCAAGTTGCCGAAGCGTCTTCTAAGCATGTAATCCCTCCGATGATATGCTCATGTATACTATAGCAGGAATCGCCGCAATGTACCAAGGGCGGAGGGAAAAAATGAAATCGGTTCGACCTATTTCACAATATTCTCAGGCTCGCCGGCCAAATAACGGTCGACGTTGCGCACGATGCCGCGCATGAGAGCCGACCTCGCTTCGCGCGTGGCCCAGCCGATATGCGGCGTAATGATGCAATTGGGCGCGCCAAGCAGCGGATGATCGGCCGGCGGCGGCTCCTGGGACAGGACGTCGAGCGCCGCTCCCGCTATCGTTCCGGCGCGCAGAGCTTCGGCCAGCTCTTCCTCGGCAACGAGGCCGCCCCTTCCCGTATTAATGAGGAACGCCGAGCTTTTCATCGCGCTCAGGCTCTTCCGATTGATCATGCCCCTGGTCGCTTCGGTTAACGGGCAGTGCAGGCTGAGGATGTCCGCGCGGGCGAACGCCTCCTCCAATCCGACCTGCTCGACGCCCGCCAGCTCGGGCGGCAGCTCCTTTCTCGTCCGTGAAGCCGCCAACACGCTCATACCGAACGCCGAAGCCAGCTTCGCCACCCGCCGGCCGATATCTCCCAATCCGACGACGCCCATCGTCCGCCCTTCCAATTCGACAAGCGGCGTCCGCCAGAAGCTGAAGTCGGCCGATCTCGACCACTCGCCTCCATGGACGGCCTCGCTGTGCAGGCCCGTCCGATGGCACAGCTCCAGCAGCAGCGCGAACACGAGCTGCGCGACGGAAGCCGAGCTGTAAGCAGGAACGTTCGTTACGACAATCCCCCGGCTGCTCGCGGCACGAACGTCAACGTTGTCGTATCCGGTGGCGATGACGCCGATATACTTCAGCTTCGGCAGCCGTTCGATCTCGCTCTCTCCCAGCGGCGTCTTGTTCGTCAGCACGATCTCGGCGCCTTCGGCTCTTTCCGCGATCCGTTCGGGCGGCGTTCGGTCATAAACGACGACCTCTCCCCGACATTGCAGCTCCGACCAGCTTAAATCCCCCGGATTAAGCAAATACCCGTCCAATACGACGATCTTCATGCTTATACCCCCTTCATCGTGCGGCAGGGCGCTACTCGCGGCGTTCCGCCCGCCTCGGACTAGCGCCCTCGCTTCGTTGCGCCTATTATATCATGATTGAAGAACAGCGAGTTTTTAACGGCTGCAATGGGCAGCCGCGCGAAGGACAACTGCGCGAAGAGCAGCTGCACGAAGAACGGCTACATGAAGAACGGCTGCATGAAGAAGAGGTTAACCCGCGGCAAACAATGGATCGGCAAGTATCGGCAAGCCCATCTTTACGGTATTTCGTCGCTTCGGCCAGCTTGGCTGTGCATGGGACGACCGGACAGCTGTAGCGATCCGGGGCCGCCGCCGCTTTTGGCATTTTGCGCGCGTTTGAGGTATTGTGGAGATAGACTTAAGGAAAGCGAGGGGTATTCCATGAAACTGTTGTCCATCGAGCCGACCCCGAGTCCGAATACGATGAAGCTTAACGTGGATGTTCGGCTCGATCCCGGCGTTCAATTGAATTATAACCGCGATTCCAAAACGGCCCCGCCGCCTCTGATCGCCAAGCTGCTGGACATTCCAGGGGTGAAGAGCGTGTTTCAGACGGCGGATTTTCTGGCGGTCGACCGCAAGGGGGCGAATGCGGATTGGGCGGCGATTCTGGACGGCGTGAAGGCCGCTTTCGGCGTCGCGGCCGACGGTTCGCTGTCGGGAGCAGCCGACGCGGCCGGCTTCGGCGAAGCCCATGTCCGCGTACAGCTGTACCGCGGCATCCCGATTCAGCTCCGGGTGCGCAGCGGAGGCCAGGAGTTCCGGGCCGCGATGCCGGAGCGGTTTGCTGCCGCGGTGACGGAGGCGGCCGGCGCGACGATGATCCGCGAGCGCATGCTCGAGGATCTGGGCGTTCGTTACGGCGAGCCGCAGGAAGTGCTGGAGGAGGTGAGCCGGGAGCTGGACGCGGCGTACCCCGATGCGCGGCTGCGCGACTTGATCGAGCAAGCCCGGGCGGCCGGACCGGAAGCGCCCCCGCCGAAGCCGCCCGCACCGCTCAACGGCGAGGAAGTGATGAAGGCGCTCGAGTCGCAGGACTGGCGCGAGCGCTACGCGGCGCTGGAGCGGCTGAAGCCGACGCCCGAAGATCTGCCGGTCGTCGCTCGCGCCCTTCGGGACAGCCAGATGTCGGTGCGGCGGCTGGCGGTCGTCTATCTCGGCGACCTGCGCACGCCGGAGGCGTTCCCGCTTCTGTTCGAAGCGCTAAAGGACTCCTCAGGCTCCGTTCGCCGGACGGCGGGCGACACGCTGTCCGATATCGGCGACCCGGTGGCGATCGCGCCGATGATCGAAGCGCTGGAGGACTCTAACAAGCTCGTTCGCTGGCGGGCGGCAAGATTTCTGTACGAGGCCGGCGACGAGACGGCGCTGGAGGCGCTTCGGCGAGCGACGGCCGCCGAGTCGGAATTCGAGGTGCGCCTGCAAGCCGAGATGGCGGTGGCTCGCATCGAACGGGGCGAAGAAGCCGCCGGCTCCGTCTGGCAGCAGATGACGCGAATGCGCGAGCAAGAGCGCAGCGGCGAGTAACTTGCCGGGAGAGAAAGCACCGGCCGGCGAACCCGGCTGTGCCCGGCGGCGTTCGCGCTCGTTTACGGTACCGCAATATTTTGTAACATGAACGTAATGTTATTTTCATGCTCCGTTCATGTTTCGCGGTTAAGATAAATACATGACCCCCCTTTGAAATATATAACACTTGAGGCTTGCGGCCCGGTTGCCGCAAGCCCCCTTTTTTTATCTCCGCCTGAACTCCGCCAGAGAAGTCGCAGCGGCTCCGCAGCCCCAGTCGAAGATCGTAAACTCCCCGAGCCCGTCGACCGGCGTCCCGTCGTGATGATTGAAATTCTCCATATGAAACCCGTAATCCCGCTCGTCGAAATGCGGGTGAACGCGTTCGTAGATTTCCTTCGCCTTGGCGTTCTCGGGACAGTACATCATATAGAACGAAGCCCGCATCGCCCACTCGGCGCGAGCCAGATAGCTCGTCTTGCCGGTCAGCCGGTAATAGTTCAGATAGGTTAAAGCGAACAAGCTCTGCCGCGCGTCGTTCCATTCGTCATCGCTCGTCATCACGCCAAATCCGCCGACCGTCGGCACCGGGAAGAACGGCGCCTGCCAGATTTGCTGATACAACGACGCCTCGGCAAGCGTCTGCTCGCCCAGGTCCAGCCATTCCTCGTCCCCGGTCAGCTCGTACGCTTCCTTGAACGCCTCGGCCGTCCAGTAGATGCCGAAGCTGCATTGATTGTACAAGCCGCTGCGGACGTCCCTCTCTCCGTACTGCTTGCCCTCCCACTGCTTGGAGCACGACCAGTACGTCTCGAAGTCCTCCCAGCGCCCTTCCGGCACGATCCGCCTCGCTACGAAGCCGGCCGCGCGGAGAGCCGCCGTCAAGTATCGGCCGTCCGGCCGAAGCCGGTGCAGCAAGCCGAGCAGCATGACGTGCGCCGATGTCTCCGGACTCTCGGTCAAGTATGGAGACACGCCGGATCCGTCCGCTTTGACCCAGGCCGGGAATGCGCCGTCTTCTCCTTGCAGCTCCAGGAGCCTCTCCGCATATCGGAGGACGAACGTCAGAATCCGCTCGTCCTCGCGAACGTCGCGGTGCCACTTCAACAGCCACCAGCACGTCCAGGAGGCGTCCAGCAGGTGGACATGGGCCTCGTGTCCGGCGGGACGGCGAGGACCGGACATATACCAGCGCCCCGTCTCCCAGCGCCCGTCCTCGCCCGCCTGGTAGTACCCCGGGAAAAGCCCGTTCGTCTGCGGCGCCGATAGCGCGAAGTTCAGCGCCAGCTCGGCCTTCTCCACCCAATCCGCCCGACCGGTCTCCCGGCCGCGGAGCGCATAGCCGTACGCGGAGCGCAGGCCGCAGAACCAGGCCTGGTTCCACAGACTCTTCGGCTCGCGCCACTCCTCTTCGCGGCCCTTTCCCGGCTTCTGGCGCGCGCAGACGATGAAGACGACGCCGCCGACCTCCGTGCCGTCCGGCATGCGGAACTGCTGCCAGGCGACTTCCCGCCATCGGTCCAGCGCCCAGCCGTAGGCGTAATCCGCATAGCGCTCCAGCGACCGCGGCAGCTCCCCGCTGCCCGCCACCGGCATATTTTCGCTCCCGAACCGCTCCCACAGAAACCGCTCGACCCCGCGAAAATCCCGTTGCCGCTGCCCGGCCGTTTTTGCCCACTCGACCAGATAGAAGCGGAAGGAGAGCTTGCCGGCATGCTCGATCCTTCGAGGCGTCAGCTCGTGATACACATGTCCCGTCTCTTCATATTCGCACAGCCCGTACATCAGGCAGCGATCCTCCAGCGTATAATCCATCACGCGGGGAACCTTCCTTCCGGCCGCGATGTCGGTCAGATCGGGCACGAGCGCGGTCATCCTCCGCTCGTCCTCGAACACGATCGCCGGGGAACGAAACGCCTTGTCCCCGACGATCATTCCTTCCAGCGGCGCCAGGTGAGGCTTCCAGACGCACGCCATCCCCGACTCGTTAACGAAGATCACCTGAGCGCCGGAGAACGACAAGACGCCTTCCCTGCCTGACGGCGGAGCGATCGTCACTTCGACGGCGGCCACCCTTCGAGCGTCCGGCTCGCCGTCTCGTTCCCACGCCAGCGTCACCTCGATCTCGGCTCCGCCGGCGTCCGCCGCCCAGACCGCTCCGCTCCCCTCGTAACGGGCGACTCTCGGAGAGATCTCTCTCCACTGCCCGTCCATATGCCAGCGAAGCCCGATTTTCTCGCTTAATCCGATCGGAAGCATCAAGCTCACCCCTTTACTCCGGACATCGTAATGCCCTGCACGTAATATTTTTGCAGAAACAGGAACACGACGAGAATCGGCACCGAGCTGATCGTCGTCGCCGCCAAAATTTTCCCCCACGAGATGTTGCGCAGAGACTGGAACGAGGAGATCGCCACCTGAATAACCTGCTTCTTGTCCTCGTTAATGACGACCAGCGGCCAGAGAAAGGAGTCCCACTGGTTCAGGAACGTCATCAAGCCCAGCGTAATGAGCGCCGGAACGGCCGTCGGCAGCACAATTTTGGCGAAAATTCGCGTCCAGCCCGCTCCGTCTATCCGCGCGGCTTCCAGAATGTCCCGAGGAATGTCGGAGAAAAACTGGATCAGCATGAAGATGCCGAACACCCATACGATCTGCGGGACGATCAGAGCCGCGTACGAGTTGATCCAATTCAGATCGCGCATCAGCAAATATTGCGGGACCATGATGACTTCGTACGGTATGACGAGCGACGACAAGAAAATCGTCAACAGCAGCTTCTTGAACGGGAAACTCAGCTTCGCGAAGGCGAAGGCGGACATCGCGTTCACGGCCAACCCCAGCGTCGTCACGACGCCGGCCACCAGCAGCGTATTCAGCATGTATCTGCCAAAGGGCTTGCTCGGATCCAGGAAAATGTCCCTGTAGTTCTGCAGCGTCCACTCGACGGGCAGGAACAGCTCGGGACTTAACGTCGCATATTTGAAAATCTCTTCGTGCGTGCGGAACGAGCTCATCACCATCCAGTAGATGGGGAACAGAGCGACGACCGCGATCGCAATCAGCACGGCCAGTCTCGCGGAGACGAGTACGGTCCTCTTCATTCGGATAACCTCCCTGCTTTGCCGGATGCCGGCGTTAATATTCGACGTCCGTTCGGAACAGTCTGAGCTGCGCGACAGAGATCAGCAGCACGAGAAAGAAGAACAGGAAAGCGGCCGCTGCGGCGTAGCCCATATTCATCTGTTTAAACGCCGTCTCGTAGATGAAATGAACGACGGTGCTCGTCGAGCCGGCCGGCCCGCCGCTTGTCGTAATATAAATCGGAATGAAAATCTTCAGCGCGTCCATCGTCGTAATGATAACCACGAACGCCATCGTTCGTTGCAGCAGCGGCAGGGTGATGCGGAAAAATCTTTGCGCCGCTCCGGCTCCGTCCACGTGCGCCGCCTCGTACAGCGATTCGGGAATGTTGTTCAGCCCCGCCAGGAAAATGACCATGACGAAGCCCATCGCCCTCCAGATGCACAGGACGATAACGCCGAGCATCGAGATGTCCGGATTGGACAGAAAGTCCAGCGCAGGCAAGCCGAGTCCCTTCAGGATAACGTTCAGCATTCCGTAATCCTTGTTATAGATCAGACGGAATATTGTGGACGCGATCGCGAAGGAGACGACGACGGGCAGAAAATAGACGGTGCGGAACAAGCCGATTCCCCGGGATTTGCGCTGCACAAGCAGAGCGAGCCCCAGCGAGACGGCCGTCTGCACCGGCAGCACGACCAGGGTGAAATAAAAAGAATGCCGCAGGCTTGCGCCGAAGTCTCCGTCCGAGAAAAGCTTGACGTAGTTGGACCAGCCCGCGAATGAAGATTGCGCCGAAATCAGGTTAAAGTTCTGGAAGCTGATAAGCAGCGCCCGGAACATCGGATAGAAAATAAACACGGCCAGCAGAACGAACGCCGGCACGATAAAGAGCAGAGCCGCGCGAGACTCTTGCTTGTCGTACGCGGCGAATCCCGACTTTCTCATCTTCGATCCCTCCTTCATGATGCGATGACCACCGTTCGGCGGAACGGCAAAGGGGAGTAAGGATGTTGGAGACCCTACTCCCCCTGCCTTTAGCCGATATGAATTTTCGGGGCGGCGCCGGCTCCCCGGACCGCGTCCGGTTACTGCCTATGCATCGCCAGGCCGTCCTCGACCTTCTTGACGGCGCGGGCCAGCGCTTCGTCGACGTCGCCGTTGCCGAGACCAACGTCCTCGAACAGCAGGCGGATCGCCTCGCTGATCGCCGGATAGGCCGGCGTAACCGGACGGGGATGCCCATACTTGGACAGCTGCTCAGCATAAATATTCATCGGGTATTCGTTCAGCTCGGCGAACGCGTCGAACGTCGATTGGCGGGCGGGCAAGTTTTTCGTTTCCTGATACCATACCTTCGCCCCCTCGACTCCGGTCACCCAATTTACAAACTTCCAGGCCTCGTCCGGATGCTCGGACTTGGACGTGATCGCCATGCCCCAGCTTCCTGTCGTGCCGATCATGCGCTGGTCCTTCCACAGAGGAGCCACGTCGTAATCCTCGCCCAGCTTGAAGTCCGGAAAATTTTGTTCCTGATAGGAGAAAGCGAACGGACCGTCGACGTGGATCGCGACCTTGCCGCTCCAGAAGGCGTCCTGCGGCAGCTCCTTCGGCGATACCTTCTCCGTGTTGAACAGCGCCTTCCAGAATTCCATCGCCCTCTTCGCCTCGGGAGAATCCAGATACCCCTTCGCCGTCGTGCCGTCCGGACTCAGAATCTCTGCGCCGGCCTGCCAGAGGAACGCCATCTCCGAATAAGGCGCGCCCTCGTGACCGACGAAGCCCCATGGCGTCGGGTTCCAGCCGTAGACTCCCCTGGCCGGGTCGTTCAGCTTGCGGGCGGCGTCCAGCACCTGGTCCCAAGTCCACGCCTCGTCGACGTTCTTGGAAGGAAGCGGAATGCCCTTCTCCTCGAACATTTTCTTGTTGTAGAACATGACGATCGTGCCTTCGTTGTTGGGCGCCGCGTACATTTTTCCATCGAAGGTCAGGCCTTCGATGACCGGCTTCAGCAGGTCGTCCTTATTGCCGTCTTTGGCGAAATAATCCTCGAGCGGGATAATCGCCCCCGAATTGGCGTAGGAAGCCAGCGTCGGCGCGTCCAGCGCCATGATGTCGGGCGGGTTGCCGCCGGCGAGTGCCGTGCGGATCTTCGTCTCGTACTGGTCGTTCGGGATCATCTGGAAGTCGATTTTGATGTTCGGGTGCGCCTCCTCGAACGAAGCGATCAGCTTGTCGAACGCGGCCGCTTCCGGGGCGTAGTCGTGCCTCCAGAACGTGAGCGCGACCTTCTCGTCTCCCGGAGCGTTCGACGCTGCGTCCGAATCCGCGGGAGCGCTCGGGGAACCCGAAGAACCCGAATTCGAGGAACAGGCGGCCAGCCCGAATGCCAGCATGACGGATAGAAGCAGGAGCGTACTTTTTCTCATTGGACCCTCACCCTTCGGTTATTTGTGCTGCATCTACAGGCTAGCATCCGGCAGGGCGGCGGCGGAATTCGTCCGCTTCGGATGTCGGCGTATAAAATCATCGGTCCGCAGGGATAGCGATATGCTGGCGGTATTCGTTCGGGCTGACGCCGTAATGCTTCTTGAACACGCTGCTCAGGTAACTCGCGTTGGCGAACCCGACCAGCTCCGCGATGTCGGCCAGACGCATCTGCGGATCGGCGAGCAGCTCGGCCGCCTTGCCGAGCCGCACCTGTGTCACATAATCGCTGAACGTCGAGCCGGTCGTTTTCTTGAACAGCTCCGACAAGTAAGTCGGGTTAAGGTGAAAGCGGTCGGCAAGCTGCGTCAGGCCGATCTCGTTCATGTACGAGCGATCGATATAATCGCGCACGGCTTCGACCGCCGACGCGCCGCCGGTCGTGCGCGAGGCGCGAATGCCTTCGATGACGCGGGCGGCGATCCCGTTCAGATAGGAGATCGCCTCCGCGCCGGTTCCGTGGCGCCAAGCCGCGTCCGGAAGCAGCCATTCCTTGGCCTCCGGAATAACGAGGCGGTGGCGGCGGGCAACCTGATCGGCGAGCAGAACGACGCGCAGAACGAAGAACACGACGTCCCGCATCGGATGGCCGCCCGCCGCGATCACCACTTCTACCGTGCTCGCGAACGCTTCGGCATCGGCGTTGTCCAGCGCCGAGACGAGCCTTTTCTCCGCTTCGGGGAGCCAGTCTCCGCGATCCTCGCGCCCCGCTCCGGCGGTTACGATCTGGGAGACGGCTCCGGGACGGCTTTCGCTCCAGGCCAGCAGCGCCGACAGAAACCCTTGGCGCAGTCCGGCCGTTCCCCGAAAAGCCTCGCCCACTCCGATGACGGCTTCGACCTTCAGATAACGGTTCACGTTGACCTGCAGCAGCCTGCCCAGCGCCTCCATGCGACGGCCCGCCTCCTCCTCGTCCGGGGAGGAGACGATCGCATGCGCCATCTGAGAATAGCCGCGGTGACAGAACGCGAACGCCGAATCGGACCATTCGAACGCCTCCAGCGTCTCGCGGCAGAGCATGCGGAAGGCGAGGCGGAACAAGCCGCTCCCTTCGACCCGTCCGCCCAGCCTCCCTTCCGGGAGACGATACTCCGCGCTGACGATCTGCAGGACAGTCCCGTCGTTCAGCCAGCCGTCCATCGCAAGTCGTTTCGTTTCGTTCTTCAGCGCGGGAACGCGACTCTCGTCGTCGTTGCCGATCCACTCCAGCAGCAGCTGCTCCCGCAAAACCGAACGGCTTTCGGACAGCGCGAGCCGGACCGAGTCCTCGGAAGCGAGCGCCGCCCGCTCGTCCTCCATCTCCTCGCGAAGCCTGACGAGCAGCGACGTCAGCTCGCTTCTCACGACGGGCTTAAGCAAATAGTCCTTCGCTCCGCACTGGAGCGCCGCCTTGACGAAATGGAAATCGTCGTACCCCGACAATACGACCGCTTTGGTCTGCGGATAGTTTTCCGCGCACTGCTTCAGCAGCTCCAGGCCGCTCATGACGGGCATGCGAATGTCGGTCAGAATCAGATCGTAGCGCCCCGCCTCCAGGAGCGCCAGCGCCTCGCGCCCGTCCTGCGCCTCTCCTTCTACGGCATAGCCGAGCGCCGGCCAATCGATCTTCAGCTTCAGCCCGGTGCGAATCTCCAGTTCGTCGTCGACCAGCAATACGCGATACATCCTTTATTCCTCCTTCGCCGGCAGTCTCAGCACGATCCGCGTGCCCGATCGGGACGAGGATTCGATTCGCGCGGCGAATCCGTCGCCGTAATGCAGATAACATCTCGCCAGCACGTTGCGCAGCCCGATTCGCCTTCCGCGCGCGCTCAGCACGTCCGTCATCCGCCCGCGGGCCATCTCCTCGCGCAGCTCCGCGATCAGTTCCTCCGACATGCCCGTCCCGTTGTCGGACACTTCGATCTCGATCGCGTTCCCGGCCCTTCTCGTCTCGACTTTGACCATGGCGCCGTCGGGGTTTTCCTGGCTGAACTTGATCGCGTTCTTGACGAGCGGCTGCAAAATAAACTTGACGATCGGCGCATTCCCAAGCTCCGGAGAATGCTTGATATCGACGCGGATGCGGTCTCCGAATCGCACCTTCATAATCGACACGTAATCCCGGATGTACTGCATCTCGTCCTTCAGACTCACGACGTCGCTGTCCGCCCGCAGCGAATACCGCAGCATCTGCCCCAGCCATTCCGTCACGTCGACGACCTCCTCGCTCCGCTTCTGCACGGACAAGCTGCCGATCGCCTCCAGCGTGTTATAAAGGAAGTGGGGATTGATCTGCATGAGCAGCGCTTTGTACTCCGCGTCCTTGCGCCGCATGTCGGCCTGGAACTCCGTCTCGATCAGAAACCTCAGCCGCTGGACCATGTTGCGAAACACCTTTACGACGTACCCGACCTCGTTGCGCGGAATCGGCATGCGCGCGAGCGCCTCGTCCTCCACCCGTCCGAAGTCGCCCCGTTCCACGAGCCGCATTGAGCTCGCCAGACGGGTCAGCGGCCGGGCGATGCCTGACGACAGCCAGAACGCGGCGACGATCGTCAAGAGCAGCAGCACCGCCCCAACGGCCAGCATCGTCTGCTGCACCCGCTTCATTTTCTCGAACAGCTCCGATTCCTTGACCTCTCCGACGAGCGCCCAGTTGGCGCTTTTGATTTTGCGGTAAAGCACCCGGTGGGTTTCTCCGTTCTGCCTTACCGTCAGCTTCCCTCCGGAATGCTTGTCTTTGGCGATGGCCGCCATTTCCTGCAAAAAGCCCGACATCCCTTCGTCGATGCGCTGCTCCAGCACCGGACGCCCGTCCATGTCGACCAGGTAGACGCGACCCGTTTCGCCGAATTTGATTTTGTCCAGCGGCGTCTGAATTTTGGTCGTTTCCACGTTCAGCTTTAGCGCCCCGATATTGCGGAACGAGCTGAGCTGCACGAGATTGTAGAGCAGGCTGTTCATGCTGACTTTCTCCAAATAATTGGGCTGGTACGGATCGAGATGGGCGGGGACCCAGCGGACGCCTTCCCGCTTGAAAGTCGTATACCAATCGCCGTCCAGGAAGGACGGATCGTCGTTAAAGGCTTTGTCGCGAATGCCGACGGCCGTTCCGTTCTCGTTAAAAAGGGTAATCGAGGAAATGGAGGAATGGTTCAATGCGATGGAGGAGAGAAATTTGCGAAGCTCGGCGTCGGCCGTTATCCGCTTCTCCTGGGGGAGGCTCTTGTCGAGCTGCGCCGTTATCCACATCTGCGTCACTTCGTTGCTGAGCACCTGGTTGGCGACATCCTCGACCTGCGTCGTCAGCGTATTGACGAACGAAGCGTACTGGTCCATCGTCTGGGAGGTCGACTCCTCGATGGACGTGCCGATCACCATATTGGACACTTGCGCGAAAACGGCGACCATCGTAATGAAAGGAACGATAAATACGAGGATAGACGTGGCGGATAACCGGGTTCTGAGCGAGTAGAACATTGGGCTCCCCTTCCGTATAAAGAAGAACCCCCTCCCGGCTTAGCCCGAAGGGGGCCTGATCTGCGGCTTGACAGCGCTTGCGGCGGCGTTCACTCCCACTTTATCACGCAATCGGCGGAAGAGGGAATGCTTTTTTATCGGGTCGGAACATCCAAAATGTTCGGGGTCGCTTCGACGCCGATTACCACCGATTCGTCATAACGATCGGCTCGACTCGCCTTCGCCGACCTGCGTGCGGTCGAAGCACATCATCGGCTGCCCGGCCCGGGATCTCCGATGATTCAGTGGTGATATACGATCAGCTTTTCGTCGCAGATCCTATTATGCAATATCCCGGTCCCTTCTCCGTATCTATCTCATTTTTACCTTACCTGAGCTATCAGCAGATCTCTCCGGTTCCACCGCCTTCCCGACACCCTATCTATCTATCTATCTATCTTGCTCGCTCCCTGAGCGATGTGCAGATCATCCTATTATCCAATGTCCCAGTCCCTTCTCCGTATCTATCTCATTTTTACCTTACCTGAGCTATCAGCAGATCTCTCCGGTTCCACCGCCTTCCCGACACCCTGCCTCTCTCTCTTGCTCGCTCCCTGAGCGATGTGCAGATTATCCTATTAACCAATGTCCCGGTCCCTTCTCCGTATCTATCTCATTTTTGCCTTGCCTGAGCTATCAGCAGATTCTCTTGTTTAGCTCCCCGCCGTATATTCGTTCAGCTTGCAATTGAACATCCTTGTTTCGCTTTTCCTCATTATAAGCAGTTCCGTTTCGAATCCCCGCAAAATCGATATTCATTTTTTTCGATCTCAGTATTCCGTGATACCCGTTTTTATCAGCTTTAGCCTCTATTTGACACTCCAGATCGATCGGGGCGACTGGGCCTCTAGAAAGGCAACGTTGCTCGTTGAAACCGAAGTCTCAGTAAAGTACAGCCGCATTGGAAAAGCCGTTTGGGGCAGCTTCCAGCGCGTTTGGTCTGCTCGTGCGCCGACTCATTGCGCTATCCGATGCCGCCCTCTTCCCCTATCTGTCATTGGCTCAGGTATGCCGAATTCGAGATACGCCGACCACTCCTTGGGCTGGGAAAAACGAATGACCCTATCCCGAATATCTCCCCTCGCTCCCCGCCACCTTTCTCCCTCCATCTCCAGCTCCATCTCCATCTCCAGCTCCAGTTCCATCCCCATTCCCATTCCCATTTCCATTCTCACTCCCCTTCTCCTCCGTCCCTTTCCTCCCCCATCCGCCATTCACTCAGGTAAGCCGAATTTGAGATACACCGACACTCCTACGGGAACGGGAAAATCAGGAATGATCGAAAAAAATCGCGGAAATCCCAATAACGGAAATCCCAAAATTTGTGCAGAAATAGGTTGAAACAGGAACAAATGTTTGGTATTATGGAAACAGAACAACTGTTCGTAATCCTGGGTGGAGATGGAGGGGATTTTGTGGCGTCCATTCGCAAGTTCATGGCTCTTTTTCCCGATGAGCAGTCCTGTCGCGATTACTTGTTTTCCCTTCGTTGGCCGCGGGGCTTTATTTGCACCAAGTGCGGAGAGATGCGGTACTGCTTGATCAAAACGCGGAACGTGTACGAATGCGCCAACTGCAAGACCCAAACCTCCATTACGTCCAATACGTTGATGCATCGCACGAAGCTGCCTCTGCGCTACTGGATGGTCGCGCTCTACTGGGTCGCTTCGGGCCATCGCTGCTCCGCCCGCAAGCTCGCTCAGACGCTCCGGATCCAGCAGCGTACGGCCGAAAGGTTGCTTCGCAAGATTCGCCTCGCCATGCACAAATCCGAGCCTACGCCCCTGCTCGATTTCTGGAGCCGAGAGAAGCGCTCGGCCCAGCAGCCGATCGTGCGGAAGGCCATGCTGATGATGTTTCGCAAGGCTCGCGCCTTCATTCGCAAGTATTACGGCCGGCGCGTGCATCGAACGAACCTGCGATACTACTATTACGAATACCGCTTCCGCAGCAACTACTCGCACCACTTCGTCGAGGCGCTCTCCAGCTTGATCCTTGCCTCCTGCACGACGATTTACACGCTAAACGAGTACGGGATGCTTCGAGAGCGGAAGAGCCGTGCAGCATAAAGAGCAGTCCCTTGCCAATAAACAGGAGCTGCTCTTAAAATGATTCATCATGATCCACCGTGCGCAGACGGATCTTCTCCTCCATATTTCGCTCAATATTTCCGGCCCGCCGCTGCCTTCTCCGCGATCGCCTGAGTGAACACGCTTTCCGGCGTCACGATTCTCTTGGGAAGCGTGCGTCCGGCCATCAGCTCTTTTACGGCTTGCATCAGATTCGGCCCCAGCAGCGGATTGCATTCGACGACGACGTTGATTTTGCCTGCTGCCAGCATCTCCAGGGCCTTTCGGGTGCCGTCCACTGAGAGAATAACGATATCTTCTCCCGGCCGCAAGCCGAACTCTTCGATCGCCTCGATGGCTCCCAGCGCCATGTCGTCGTTATGGGCAAAGAGCACGTCGATCCGGTTCCCCTGCTCCCGAAGAAGCGCCCGCATCGCCTCTTTGCCTTCCTTCTGCGTGAAGTTGGCGTATTCGCTGCCGACGATTCGGAAATCCTCCCGCTTGGCGATAATCTCGCGGAAGCCTTTGCCGCGCTCGACAGAAGGCGCCGAGCCTTCCGTTCCTTTTAGTTCCGCGATCGCAACCGGTCCGGGCACGTCCCTCATTTTGTCCAGCAAATACTTGCCCGCTTTCCGGCCTTCTTCCGTGAAGTCGGAGCCGATAAAGGTCACGTAGAGCGAAGAGTCGCTCACTTCCACGGACCGATCGGAGACGATCATAGGAATACCCGCCTGCTTCACTTCCTTCATGATCGGTTCCCAGCCGGACTGTACGACAGGGGAAAAAGCGATCACGTCCACCTTCTGCGCAATGAACCGCCGAATCGCCTCGAACTGTTTTTCCTGGGATTGCTCCGCATTATCGAATAGCAGCTCGATGCCGGCTTCCTTCGCCGCTTCCCGGATCGAGGCCGTGTTGGCAAGCCGCCAATCGCTCTCTGAGCCGAGCTGGGAGAAGCCCAACTTGATGTCTTGGCCGGATGCGACCGGAAATTCGTCTGCCGCCTCCGATGGGACTTCCCTCTCGGCAGTAACGGGAGTCCGCCATTCCGTTGGGGAAGAATACGGGGTGCAGCCGACTGACGCAACGGCGAACAGGACCAGGAGTACGCCCAGCAATAGCAAACGCGAATACGGAGTTATCAATGGCACCGGCCTCCAGAGCAATCGATGATCTACGAACGACAATTGCACGCGCTTTCATTATACCAGAAAGCCTGGCAGCTGTTGGGCCAGCTGTTGGGTCGGCTGTTGGGCGAGCTGTTTGGGCTCGGCGAGCAGCCGAATGGACTTTGGCTTTACAGTTCGACCGCCGAACGACGCGAGCTAAGCGTTCTTTGAAGAACGATGAACACGAACAGCAGCACGCCGATGGCGATCCGCGTCCACCAGGAGCTCAGCGTCCCTTCGAAGCTGATCAGCGTCTGGATGACGCCATAGATCAATACGCCGAAGAACGTGCCGGCGATATAACCGACGCCGCCGGTCAGCAGCGTGCCTCCGATGACGACCGCGGCGATCGCGTCCAGCTCCGTGCCGACCGCATGCAGACCGTAGCCCGACAGCATGTAGAACGTGTAGATAACGCCGGCAAGCGAAGAGCAGAATCCGCTCACGACGTAAACGCCGATCTTCGTCCTTCCGACGGGAAGTCCCATCAGCAAAGCGGACGACTCACTGCCTCCGAGCGCGTATACGTTGCGGCCGAAGCGCGTATAGTGAGCCACCAAGATTCCCGCCAGCACAACGACAAGCGCGATGACGACGTTGATCGACAGGAAGCTTCCTCCCGGAAGCGATATTTTCGCCATGGCGATAGACGTGTAGACGGGGTGGTCGATCGTGATCGTACCCAAGCTGATAACGTAACAGAGTCCCCGCGCGAGAAACATGCCAGCTAGCGTGACGATAAATGGCTGCACCTTGAAATAATGAATGACCGCTCCCATTGCCCAGCCGAAAACGCATCCGAACAAGAGCACGAGCGGAATGACGACGAGCGGAGGCACGCCGTGCTGCTGGACGAGGCTTGCCGACATCATCGTCGTCAGCGCGATCATCGAGCCGACTGACAGATCGATGCCTCCCGATAAAATCACGAACGTCATTCCTACCGCCACGACAAGCAAAAATGCATTATCGATCAACAGATTGAAGAACACCTGCAGGGAGAGAAACCCGGTATAACGGAACGCCCCCGTCGCCATCATGAACGCGAACAAAGCCACCGTAACGAGAATCGGGAAGTACTTCCGATTAAGAAGCATGCCGCGCGACCTCCTTCTCCCCCGGGAAGCGACGGGTTTTCCAGCGCTGCGCGATCGTCTTGCGGAACGCTTCCGATTGGATCAGGCATACCGCAAGGACGACGAAAGCCTTCACGACCAGCGTAATTTCCGGCGCGATGCCGACCGAGTAAATCGTGGTCGACAGCGTCTGGATGATCAGCGCGCCGACCAGCGTCCCCGACAGGTAGAAACGGCCGCCGTTCAGCGACGTCCCGCCGATGACGACCGCCAAAATCGCGTCCAGCTCGTACCACATTCCCGCGTTGTTGCCGTCGGCGCTGGACACGTTGGAACTGAGCAGCAGTCCGGCGATGCCCGCGCACAGGCCGCAGAACATGTAGGCGACCAGGATAACGACGTTCGAGCGAACGCCTGCCAGGCGGCTCGCTTCCGGGTTCGTGCCGACCGATTCGATAAACAAGCCGAGCGCCGTCCTGCGAGTCAACAGCGCGGCGGCTGCGAACACTGCCGCGACGACGAAGATGGCAAAGGGAAGCGCGGCGAGCGAGCCGGCGCCGATGAATTTATATCGATCGCTCGATAGCGTAATGATCTGCCCGTCCGTAATCAATTGCGCGATGCCCCGGCCGGCCACCATCAGTATCAAGGTCGCGATGATTGGCTGGATGCCGAAGCCGGTCACGAGCAAGCCGTTCCATAAACCGGTCGCAAGCGACAGTACGAGCGCCAGCCCGACTCCCCCCAGCACAAGGCCGAGCGAATTTTGATCCGCCCCCCGGCTGATGATCAGGCAGGACATCGCCCCGGCGATCGCCACGACCGAGCCGACCGACAAGTCGATGCCTTTGGTCGCGATGACAAGCGTCATGCCGATCGCGACCAGGATGAGCGGCGCCCCGAAGTTCAGAATATCGATCAAGCTGCCGTACAGTTGTCCGCCTTGCATCCGAATGGAGAAGAAATCCGGAGAATAGAAGAGATTAAATAATAACAGCGCTCCCAGAACGGAGAGCGGCCAGAATAAGTGATGCTTCATCATTCCGTTCATCCTAGATCAGCCTCCCGCGATAGCCTGCATGACCTGCTGCTGGCCGATGTCCTGCCCTTCGAATTCCTTGACCAACCGGCGATCCCGCAGCACGGCGATCCTTCCGCTGACCCGCAGCACTTCCTCCAGCTCGGACGAGACGAACAGGACGGACATTCCCTTGCCGGAAAGCGCCAATACAAGCTTCTGGATCTCGGCCTTCGCCCCGACATCGATGCCTCGGGTCGGTTCGTCCAGAATCAGCAGCTTCGGCTCGGTGAGCAGCCAG
The DNA here is from genome assembly GCF_042654645.1 of Cohnella hongkongensis. Taxonomy (NCBI): domain Bacteria; kingdom Bacillati; phylum Bacillota; class Bacilli; order Caryophanales; family Paenibacillaceae; genus Cohnella; species Cohnella hongkongensis. The sequence continues at coordinate 291,404 of NZ_JBHSEP010000002.1, forward strand.
CGGGCCAAGATGACCTTCTGCTGATTTCCGCCGCTTAAGTTCTTGACCAGATGCTCCGGGTTCGGCGGATTGATGTTCAGCGCCCGGATATATTCGTCGGAGATCTCCTCCTGCCGCTTGCGGCCTATCGCCCTTAACCAGCCTCGCGAAGCTTGCATCGCGAGAACGATGTTTTCCCTGACGGACAGATCGTCGATGATTCCTTCCGTCTTCCGGTTCTCCGGACAGAAGCCGATGCCTTTGGAGATCGCCTCCCGCGGCGAGCGTACGCCTCCGCCTTCCCCGGACAGCTTGAGCGTGCCTCTGTCCGCCCGGTCCGCTCCGAAAAACAAGCGGGCGATCTCCGTCCGGCCCGATCCGAGCAGGCCGGCCAGCCCCACGACTTCCCCTTCGCGAATCGCCAGATCGAACGGCTCGATGGCCCCTTGGCGGCCGAGTCCGGCCGCTTCGATCCACACTTTGCGATCGGTCCGCGCCGCCTCTCTCGGCAACTCCTCCAACAGATCCAGCTCCTTGCCGATCATACGGGACACCAGCTCGATCCTCGGCAGCTCCGTCGCCCTATATTCGCCTACGAACTCTCCGTTGCGCAGTATCGTAATCCGGTCCGACACCTCGTACACCTGGTCGAGAAAATGCGTGACGAACAGGATCGCCATGCCTTCGCTCTTCAGCTTTCGTATAATCGTAAACAACTGCTCAACCTCGTTGCGGTCCAGGCTAGAAGTCGGTTCATCCAGGATGAGCACCTTGGCCGAGACGCTTAACGCCCGCGCGATGGCGACGAGCTGTTGGATCGCTACCGGGTAAGCGTTCAGCGTTCGCTGGACGTCGATGCGCAGATTCAGACGTTCGATCAACAGCCGTTCGGCCTGGCGGTTAATCTCCTTCCAACGGATACGTCCGAATCGGCGTGGCTCGCGTCCGATAAATATATTTTCCGCCACCGATAGATTCGGGCACAGGTTCACTTCCTGATAGACCGTGCTAATTCCCGCTGCCTGAGCCTCCAGAGGGCTGTGCACGCGGATCGGCTTGCCTTCCAACAGAACGCTTCCTTCGTCAACGGAATATACGCCCGTCAACGTTTTGATCAACGTGGATTTCCCCGCCCCGTTCTCCCCCATGAGAGCGTGAACTTCTCCGGGAAACAGGCGAAAATCGACTCCCTTTAACGCGCGTACCCCGGGAAAGCTTTTGCGGATGCCGTTCATTTGCAAAATCGGTTGGGCATTCATGATTCGTTCGGTCCCCCTTAAGAGAAAGGCCGCTCCGTCGCCGAGCGATCGAATGCGGAGCGGCCGACTTCCCGCGCGCGGCTGCAGCGGCGCTTTAATACTTCCGGTCCGGCAGCGCCGCCTTCGCTTGCTCGGAAGTAAACGTCGTCTCCTCCGTCACGACGCGCTGAGGAATTTCCGTGCCTGCCAGCACGTCGCGAACCGCCTGCATCAGTTGAGGTCCCAGCAACGGATTACATTCCACGATAAAGTTGATTTTGCCTTCGCTGGCGGCAATCATGCCGTCCTTGACCGCATCTACCGAGATAATGACGATGTCTTTGCCCGGAACGAGACCGGCCGCTTCGATCGCCTGGATGGCGCCCAGCGCCATGTCGTCGTTGTGGGCGTACAGCACGTCGATGTCCTTATGCGCCTTGAGGAACGCCTGCATGACTTCCTTGCCTTTGGCGCGCGTGAAGTCCCCGGTCTGAGAAGCGATGACCTTCAGCTTGCCGTTCGACTTGATGACTTCCTCGAAGCCTGCTTTGCGGTCGTTGGCCGGAGCGGAGCCTGTCGTTCCTTGAAGCTCGACGATGTTCACGTCCTCTTGGGCATCCTTGTATTGGTCGACCAGCCATTGGCCGGCTTTGCGTCCTTCCTCCACGAAGTCGGAGCCGATGAACGTTTTGTACAGCGTCGTATCCTTGGAATCGACCGCGCGGTCCGTCAGAATGACCGGGATGCCCGCGTCCTGCGCTTCCTTCAGCACGGTATCCCATCCGGATTCAACGACCGGCGAGAAAGCGATAACGTCAACCTTCTGCTGAATGAACGTGCGGATCGCCTTGATCTGGTTCTCCTGCTTCTGCTGCGCGTCGGAAAACTTGAGCTCGAAGCCCGCTTCCGCCGCGGATTCCTTAATCGAATTCGTGTTGGCCGTTCTCCAGCCGCTCTCCGCGCCGACCTGGGAGAAGCCGAGCACGATTTTCTTGCCGGCCGCCGGCGGGCTCGCCGCGGCGCTTTCCGACGCCTGGGCGGCTGGGCTGGAAGGAACGGCGCTCGGGCTCGGGCTGCCTCCGTTATCCTTGTTACTTCCGCAAGCTGCGGCAAACAGCATTAAAGAAGCCAAAACCAACGATGCGCCCCGCTTTTTCTTTCCGATCATCCGATGACACCCTTTCCGTTTAGTTCGCCAACGAGCGGCGTGAGCTCATTATAAGGCGCTTGCAGGGCGCGCTTATACGGAGAAACGCCGCCTTATTTTGCATTTTTATGGGATGTACGGACAAGAATTCGGACAATGTTGCGTTTTTTTGTTCAAAAGGTAGAGATAATCTTCACGTTGGCCGGGAGCGATCCACGAAAGTCATTTTTTTTGCTATAGTAGATTCATCATTGAACGACTTCCTAAGGAAGGAACCTGCAAATGAACGTCGTTCGGACGATCGCCTCCAGCTTGCGAGCCAAGCTGCTGACCATGTTCGTCATCTTAACCTCGATCCCTCTCGTCGCGGTCGGACTCGTCTCCTACCAGAAATCGTTCTCGACCGTATCCGCGCACAGCAAGGCGGCCACGATGCTCGTCGCCGACCGGCTCGCGAGGGACGTCGACATTCTGTTCCAGGACACGGAGCGGCTGCTTGAGCTGGAGAATAACCCCCAGGTGCTTCGCTTCCTGTTCTCGCACAGCGAAACCTACGACGACGCGAAGTTTATTTTGCAAACATTCGATCTCTACCGCAAAACGTACAAATATGAAAGCGTCCTCAACATGACGATGATCAATCTGTACGGCAGAGGGATCAGCGACCGTCGGGGAGTATTCCAGCTGGATTACAACCCGCTGCGAAATCCCCGGTTCGCGCAGCTGATGAACGACCCGGACGAGGTGCTTATCGTCCCTCCGGCGAACGCCTCCGACCTGGATCGGCTGGACGGCTTCCTGTACCCGGATCGCAACGTCATTACGATGCTGGCCGCCGTCAAGCAGCAGATTACCCATGAGGTGATCGGCTTTATCGTCATCGATCTGGACGATTCGGTCGTCGAAAGCTATGCGGACAGCGCCTCGATCGGCAAGACGGGCTATTTCTATGTCGTGGACGATCAGGGAGCTCCCCTGTTCGCTCCCCCCTCCCTTGAACGCTCCGGCATTCCTTTCCGCCCTGCGGAGCTCGGAGCGCGAATGGTCGCGGACCGGGACAGCTTCGTCGATTCGGCAGGAGATCAGCCGTCGTTCGTCGTATTCGCCACCTCGCAAGCGACCGGCTGGAAAATCGTCGGCAGCGTCCCTTTGCGGGAGATCGTAGAAGACGCCAATCGGATTCGGCAGCTCATTATCGTCAGCGTCGCGCTCAGCATCATTTTCACAATTACGCTGTACTTCTTCATCACCTCGCGCCTGACGCGCCCGATCCAGCTGCTGAAGAGCAAGATGCGCCAAGCCGCCTCCGGCTATCTCGACGCCAAAGTCAAGCCCAGCGGCCAAGACGAAATCGCCGATCTCGGAACGAGCTTCAATACGATGATCGAGAAAATCAAAATGCTGCTCGAGCAAAGCATCCGCGAGCAGGAGCATTTGCAGAAAGCCGAGCTGCGAACGCTCCAGGCGCAGATTAACCCTCATTTTCTGTATAACACGCTGGATTCGATCGTCTGGATGGCCGAAGCCGGCAAGAACGAGGAAGTCATCCAGCTCGTGCAGGCGCTGTCTCGTCTTTTTCGCATCAGCCTGAACAAGGGGCGGGATTGGATCTCCATCAAGATCGAACTCGACCACGTGCAAAGCTACCTGTTTATTCAGAAGATGCGGTACCGCGACATTCTGGATTATGAGATCGAGGTCAGCCAGGAGCTGCAAGTGTTCCCGATTTTGAAAATGACGCTGCAACCGCTGGTGGAGAACGCGCTGTATCACGGGATCAAAAACAAAAGGGGACAGGGGCTCATCCGCATCGGAGCGTTCGTCGAACAGGTTCAGGACATCGTCCTGTTCGTCGAGGATAACGGCGTGGGCATTCCCGGACACAGGCTGGAAGAAATCCGCAGGCAGCTCGACGCTCCCAGAGAGCTCGAGCATGACGACGAAGCGGAACAGGACGGACGGAATATCGGCTTCGGCTTGGCTAACGTCCATCAGCGGCTGAAGCTGTATTTCGGAGAGCGGTACGGGCTTACCCTCGACAGCGCGGAAAACGAAGGCACCCGCGTCAGCGTTCGTATACCGAAGAAATAGGAGGAGTCGCGATGAAAAAGGTGATGCTCGTCGACGACGAAATCGTCATCCGGGAGAACATCAGAGACTGCGTCCAATGGGAACGGGAAGGGTTTATCTACTGCGGGGACGCTTCGGACGGAGAAGTCGCGCTTCCGCTCATCGAGAAGTGGGAGCCGGACATTCTGATCACCGACATCAAAATGCCGTTCATGAACGGGCTCGAGCTCAGCTCGATCGTCCGCAAGCGCTGGCCGAATACGAAGATCGTCATCCTGAGCGGACACGACGAATTCGGCTATGCGCGCTCGGCTCTCCAAATCGGCGTAGAAGAGTACTGCCTGAAGCCCGTCCGTTCGCTGGACCTGATCAAGCTGCTGCATGCGGTCGGAGACAAGATCGACCGGGAGCGGCGGCTGCGCGAGGAACGGGCCTGCACCCCCGAGAAGCTGTTCGGCGATCTGTGCGGCGGGCTGATCTCGGCTCCGGAAGCGCTGGAGATCGCTTCGAAGCTGTCGCTGAATCTGCTCGCCTCCGTCTATGCGGTGCTGATCTGCGATCTGAGGGGACTGAATCAGCAGGGCTATACGGACTCCGTCTCCGTCGCGCAGGCCGAGCGGCTTCTCGACGAGCGCCTGGCGGTGGCGGCGGAAGGCTGGCGCTATAAGCGCAGCCGCACGGAGAGGGTCTGGATTCTGAAGAGCGCTTCGGCGGTGCAGCTGGAACAGACGATCGCGCGTATCCGCGACCGGATCATTCCCTTGTTCGACAACGATCCGGTCCCTGTCGTCTTCGGGATCGGCAGCGTGCAGGACCGGCTGCAGGGCATCCACGTCTCTTTCCTGGAGGCAGAGGAGGATCGCAATCTTCGCCGGCTGTCATCCGCGAACCGCAGAGATCTGTGGCACACGGCCGGCAGCTCGGCGGAAGCGACGACCGTCTATCTCGACAGAGCGCGGTTCATCGAGTTCCTGCGCCTGGGGACGCCTTCCGAGGCACGCGATTTCGTCAGGACTTTCGCCGATGGTTTGAAGGGAATCGATTGGCAGGCGTCGCTCTACGGATACTATCTGCTGAACGAGATCGTGCTGGAAGCCGTTCAGGAGGCGAAGAAGACGTTCCGGTCAGGCGAGATTGCGGACGATTCCGTCTCGGCCCTGCAGGCCGGCATTCGCGGAATCGGCTGCTGGGAAGAGGCGTGCCTGTTTCTGGAGGAGCTGCTCGGCAAGCTTTGGGCTTGGCGCTCGGAAGCGGCCAGCCGTTACGGGGAAATCATCGCCGCCGCTCAGACCTACATCCGCCGCGAGTACGCCAACGACCGGTTATCGCTGCAAGACGCCGCAGAGCACGTGAAGGTCAGCCCCAGCCATCTGAGCAAGGTGTTCAGTCAGGAAACAGGCCAGACGTTCATCGAATTTCTGACGCAAACCCGCATTCGCAAAGCGATGGAGCTGCTGCGGACGACCAACGACAAATCGTACGAGATCGCCTATCGGGTCGGCTACAACGATGCGCACTATTTTTCCAATCTGTTCAAGAAAATGACGGGCATGACGACCCGGGAATTTCGCCGTCAGGGCGTTCCCGGAGCGACCGCCGCGGAAGGGGATGGCGATGGCGACAACGACCGAACGGCTTAACCGGAAGCTCCCGCTCCTGCTCACTCTCCTTCTGTTCGCGGCGATCGCCGCGATCGGAGGATGCCGCGGAGAGACGCTGCCGGCGGAGCCAGGCGCTTCCGCCCGTCCCTCCTCGCCGTCGGCTGCGAAACAGACGCATACTTTCGGCATCATCTATCCGATGATGCATTCCTTTTACGAGACGATAACGCGTTCCGCGGAGGAAGCGGCGGCGAAGATCGGCGTGCGTCTCGTCGTCAAAGCTCCGGGGGAGGCGAATCTGGAGCAGCAAATCCGGATGATGGAGACGCTGATCGTCCAGCGGGTCGACGGCATCGCGATCGCTCCGATCGACGCCGACGCACTCGCCCCGCTGATCGACAAGGCCGTCGACAGCGGCATTCCCGTCATTTGCTTCGAATCCGACTCCCCGGACAGCAAACGGCTGGCGTACGTAGGCGGCAGCAATCCCGACGCGGGAAGGAAAATGGGAGAGCAGCTGAACGAGCGGCTTAAAGGCAAAGGAATGATCCTCGTGGAGACGGGAATGCCCCGAATGCGAAGCTTGAACGAGCGGCTGGAGGGCCTGCTCGCCTACTTGAACGAGCGCACAGACATCCAGGTGCTCGAGGTCCGTTATCACGAAGGCAACGAAGCTCGGGCGCTGCAGGATCTGGAGGAGATGCTCGACGCGCATCCCCACTTCGACGCCTTCGTCGGGCTCGATGCCGTGTCCGGCTCTGCTTCGATTCTCGTCTGGAAAGCCAAGGGCTTGTCGCGGTACGCCTTAACGATCGGACTAAGCCCTCAGCACCGGGAAGGGCTGCGCAACGGACAGCTAACCGCAGTGCTGTCGCAGCAGGAAGAGGAGTGGGGGCGCCGTATCGTGGAGACGCTGGAGGCGGCGGCTCAAGGCCGCGCGATCCCTTCGTTCGGCGACGCGGAGATCGAGGTGTTCCAGTCGTAATCGCGCCGTTAGCCGGGCGCGTTCTTTCCGCGCCCGGCCCGGTGATTTCCAATGCGCCGCCTTAAGCCAAATTGATCTCCCTGATTTTCTCCAACGGAATTTTCGGCTTGCGGTCCTCCGTCAGAAGACCGTTGATTTCCTGCTGAACGTCTGTAAGCTGCGTGTAGCAGTAGCCGCAGATGTACTCCTTGCTCTTGATCGACCGCGTCAGCCCTTCAAACCGCTTCAGGAACTCTTCGCCCGAAGCCACCTGGCGGCCATAGCCCCAACCCTTGTCGGATTGGTAGGCGATCCCGCCGTATTCGGTTATCATGATCGGTTGCCCGCGGTATTCGTAGCCTTCGGCAAACGCGAATTTCCATTGATTGCAGCCCGTTTCGTTGCTCACGATCGCTTCTTTGCTCTTGTACTGCCGCTCGAAGCCTTCGCCGGTCTCGACGTAATTATGCAGTGTCAAAATATCCGATACGGTATGCTCCCAGCCGTCGTTCGTAATGACCGGACGGTGCGGATCGATCGATTTGGTCAGATGATAGATGCCCTCGGTAAATTTCTGCTGTCTCTTGTCGCGAAGGACGTTCTGAATGCCCCATGACTCGTTGAACGGGACCCATGTCACAATGCTGGGATGATTGTATTGCTGCAGGACGATCTCGAGCCATTCCTTCGAGAAAGCTTCGATCGCCCGATCGTTGAACTCGAACGTAGCCGCCATCTCGGACCAAACCAGAAGCCCCTTCACGTCGCACCAATAGAGGAATCGCTCGTCCTCGATTTTCATATGCTTGCGCACCCCGTTGTAGCCCATTTCCAGCATCTTGTCGATATCCTCGATGAGCGCCTCCTCGCTTGGCGGCGTCAGATGGGTATCCGTCCAGTAGCCCTGGTCCAGAATCAGCCTTTGATAGATCGGCACGTTGTTCAGCAGCACTTGGCCGTTCTCGATCGACACCTTCCTCATTCCGAAATAGGAAAACACTCGGTCAGCCACCCGACCGTCCGCGTACAGGACGAATTCCACATCGTACAGATTCGGGCGCTGAGGCGACCAGAGGCTTCTTTTCCATGGACCGTTCGATTCGTGCGTCAAGTCGACCGCCACCGTCAGGCTCGGACGGTCCACCGCCAGACTCACCCGCTTCACCGGTTTGCCTTTCAGCGTTACGATTGCTTCCAGCCTCAACTCCCTGCCCGCTTCCGCTCCGTGAACCTGATAGTCGAAACGAATCGTATTGCGGTCGACGTCCGGCGTCATTTTGACCGCGTCCAGCCGCTCCTCCTCCACGTACTCCAGCCATACCGTCTGCCAGATGCCCGTCGTCTGCACGTAGAAGCATTCGAAATTATCCCGGGTCCAGCGCTGCTTGCCCCGCGGTTGAGCGCAGCTGTCGCTGTCCTCCGCCTTCACCGTAATCCGATTGTCCGCTCCGAATGCCAGGTAAGGCGTAATGTCAAAGGAAAAAGCCGCGTATCCACCCTGGTGGCTGCCCGCCATCGTACCGTTCACCCACACCTTGGCAGCGTAATCGACCGCCTGAAAATGCAGGATCGCCCGTTTCCCTTCCGCTTCGCGCGGAACGGCCACCGCTCTATCGTACCAAACCCGGGGATGAAACTCCTCCAGTCCGATGCCGCTTGCCTTCGTCTCATAGGTGAAAGGTACGGTAATCTTATGCGTTCCTTCGAATGTCTCCTGCCACTTCTCCGCCTCGCCCACATTGAGATCATCGAAGCGGAAGCTCCATTCGCCGTTCAAGTTCAACCAATTCTCGCGCACGAATTGGGGCCTGGGATAATCTTTGATATAAGCTTTCGTCGTCATGCCTTGCCTCCCGTTGCATTCCCTGCCTTGAATTCAATCGCGTATACGGAAAACGGGCGCAGGGTAACGCCGTCCCGCCAAGCCGCCGCCGGAACTTCCCGCGTCGTGCAGACGATTCGATCCGGTTCGATTGCCGAATTAATCTCTTCGAAGGAATCTCCCGTAATTTCGTAGAGAACCGCGTCCCCGGAAGCCTCGAAATCTCGCAGGTTCAGCTCCGCCTTGACCTTCTGCAGGCTGCGGTTCACGATAAACACGGTAACGACGCTCCCGTCGTCGTTCGCGCAGGCCGCGACGTCCAAATCCGGCAGCGCGTCGAGCGGGATCGGCGCCGGCCTATGCGACCGGACCGAGAAGGTGCCGCAGTCGGCATCTGCGGGAAGTATCCGCCGGACGTTCCGCCCCGCATACAGCTTCAGCACCTCATAGGTCGGCGTCCCGTATACGGCAAGGGGCTGCCCGCTCCAGCCCGGCAGCTTGCCCCGGTACTGATCGGCGTAATAATCTCCTACGCGGATGCAGCCTCCGAGCCAGCCGTTCACCAAGTCGGAGAAGCTGCCGATCTCGACCCTGTCGCTGCCGCGGAGCATCTCGTTCAGGTTGGCGGCGTTGGCGACCGCGGCTCCGAGCGTATGCTCGTCCGGCAGCCCTTTGCGGATCGTGTTCGGGTAGTACATCGTATTGTACTCGGTGATCGCCAGCTTCACGTGGCTTGTCTTCGCATCCCTGCGGATGTTCTCCGTCGTCCTCCGGATGTCTTCCCGCGTCCACTCCGAGAACGCCGCCATCGCTTTGTAGCGCTCCTCGGCCGGAGTGTTCCGGTCCATGCCGAAACGTCCGAGACCATGATACAGATGCAAGGTCAAATACTCGAAATGCTCGCCCGCGATATCCAGCACCGCCTTGTTCCATTCCTGATCGAAATGGCCGCAGGCCAGAAGGACGATGGACGGGTCGGCCGCCTTCATCGCCCGGGCGAAGCTTACGCAGCGTTCGGCGAATTGCTCCGCGGTGCACGTTCCGACCTGCCACTGTCCCCACACCTCGTTGCCGATTTCCCAGTACCGAACGTTGTAAGGCTCGGGATGACCGTTCGCGGCCCGTCGCGCGCCCATTGGCGTATCGACGCCCCCGTTGCAGTATTCGATCCATAACGCGGCTTCTTCCGGCGTGCCGGAGCCGTCGTTCACGCTGATGAGCGGCTCTACCCGCAGCTCCCGGCAAAACTGGATGAACTCGTCCGTGCCGAAATACTTGCTCGTCCATCCGCCCCAGGCTTCGTTGTACATAACCGGCCTTTCGAGAACGGGGCCGACGCCGTGCTCCCAATGGTACGCGCTGATATAGTTGCCGGAGATTCGCATCATGCCGGCGTTCAGCGGACGCGCCATCTCGATCACTTCGCGCTTCACGAAGCCGGCGCTGTCCTCAGGCAGCAGAGAGACGTGATCGAGCCAGAGCATGCCGGTAGACACATGATCGACCCATCTCGGGTGCTCCTCCGGAACGTAGACTCGTATTTCCGCGTCGGAGCAAGCGCGGGAGACGGGCAGCCGCGCTTCGTATTCCCGCCAGTTATGGCTCGCGAGCTCGATGCGCGTTCGGCCCAGCAATTCCCCGGTGCGCCGGTCCGCCGCTTCGACGTACAGGAATTCAAGCTCGACGGAAGCACGCGCGACCACCTTAACCGCATAATCGACCGGCCCCTTCAACGCCGCTGTCTGCGCGACGCCGGCATAAGCCTCGTCGTCGCTCTGTATTCGAACGCGTTGGGCTCGGCCGGAATGTCTCGGGGCCGGCGCTTCAAGCGCATACTGCGTATTTCTCCCGTTCGTATAAGGACGCCAGCTTCCCGAAACCTCGATTTTCGTAACCGATTCGCTTTCGAAATCCATATCCTTTAAAGGAAAAGCGAGCATCGCATCCATATGATCCCGGATATCCTCTACGAAATGCCCGAACAGATAAGGGTTGACCGTATGCCCGCTCGGAGCGCCGGCGTCTACGGTAATCGTCGCTTGTTTCGCCATTTTTCATCCTACCTCCGCTTCGTCTATACTTACTGGATGGGGGATTTCCTCGACCTTCGGATGGGAAAAGTCCGGTTTCAGTCCCCACTTTTCCTTCAAATTTTTCTGAAATCGCAAGGCTCGCTCGCTAACCTTCTCGGGATCGCATAGTTGACGAAGCCTCTCCTCACATGATACCAGAACCTCTCTCAGCATCGGCGAGCCTTCGGCGGCAGGAACCAGATCGTTCTTCTCCTCCGGATCTTCCTCCAAATTAAAAAGCTGAGGAGCATATCCGACATAGTAGACGAATTTCCATTGTCTCCAGCGAATCATATACATGCCTGTAGGAACACCGTGCGCGTGATATTCGCTGAATGCAAAATCCGGCCGAACCGGGTCCGCATCCCCTCGTGCCAAAGGAAGCAAGGAGCTCCCGGCAGCATTCGTTGGAGCCGCCATCCCTCTCGCATCGCAAATCGTCGGGAAAATATCAACGAGACTGACAGGCGCGTCAACGACTGAGCCTTTCTTGACTCCCGGCCCTTTCAGGATGAGCGGAACATGCACCGATTCCTCGTACATACAGCATTTCCACCACAAGCCATGATGCCCCAATTGTTCTCCATGATCGCTCGTATAGATGATGAGCGTATCCTCTTCCATTTCCAGTTCCTTTAACTTATCCCAGATGGCTCCGACGTTCTCGTCCAATCGGGCAGTTAGCGCATAGTAACCGATATGAGCCTTCCGAACGAGCGAGTCTACGGCATAGTCGCCGCGAAAATGATTTCTTAATTGGCGAAGGGGCTCATTTAATTTGGTGAAAGGTCCTTTCGCGGTTTCAGGGATATCGGTAACGAGCGGTTCATATTGATCCCATCTTTCCTTCTCGGCGAAGAAAGGAAAGTGCGGATCCATAAATCCGACATACAGCACCCAGGGTTGAGACCCGCCCTTTCGGCTTTCCAACCAAGCCAGCGCTTTGTCTCGGACTTTGTCGTCGAAACACTCTCCATCCCGATAGCCCATGAGATCAAACCGCTTTTCAAGACCGATATCAATTCGTTCGCCCCGAAAACAACTTTCCACTTGCGCATGCACGCGCGGGACGGACATTGTCGCATCAAGGCCTTCGTAGATCCCATTCGGATGCAGATCAAGCTTCCCGAACGAAGTCATGGACTCCCCATGCGCATGCAAATGCTGGGATATCCCGGTTAATCGGCCGTCGTAGGGGGTTGCATTATCCCATGTGCCGAGCTCATGCACGTATCGGCCTGTGAAAAAACTGGCTCTCGCTGGCGTACACAAGGGACTTGGCGTATAACAGTTGGAAAACAGGGCGCCTTCTTGCGCCAACCGGTCTAATACAGGCGTCTTGACGATCGGATGTCCCGCGCAACCCATCGCTTGATGGGAATGCTCGTCGGACATAATCACGAGTACGTTCAACTTCAAATCCCCCAATTCGAATTACCCTTTGATCGATCCGATCATGACCCCTTTGACGAAGTGCCTCTGCACAAACGGATACATGATCAAGACCGGCAAGCTGGATACAAGGATCACGGCATACTTGATGCTCTCGGCAAGCAGAATCTTGTCCTCGAGTCCGACATTGGCGCCGTCTTCCGCGACGGATTGGCTGATCAGCAATATTTCGCGCAACACCAACTGAAGCGGAAAAAGCGCTTCATCGCGAATATAGATCAAGGCGCCAAAAAATGAATTCCAATGGCCTACCGCGTAGAACAGCACCATGACCGCGATGATGGGTTTTGACAGGGGCAAAATAATGCTCGTCAACAGCCGCCAGTTAGAGCATCCGTCAATATGCGCGGCTTCTTGCAGTTCCCACGGTATGCTGGATTGGAAATACGTCCGCATGACGATCAGATTGTAGGTGGCGATGGCGCCGGGCACGATGAGCGCCCACATCGTATTAACCATGCCCAGGTCCTTGACCAGCAGATAAGTCGGAATCAGTCCGCCGCTGAAGAACATCGTGAGCGTAATGATCAGCATGATGAAGCCGCGTCCCGGAAGGTCCGGTCTGGACAGCGGGTAAGCCGCGAGTATCGTCATGATCAGATTGACGAAAGTGCCGATCACGGTATACAGGATCGTATTGCGGTAACCGATCCAGATTTTCTCGTTATGCAGAATATTCGCGTAGGCATTCAGGTTGAAGCCCTTCGGCAGCAGCCACACCTCCCCAGCCAATACCTTCGTCGGGTCGCTGAATGAAGCGCTGACGATGAAGATCAACGGATACAAGACGACAACGATTATCACCGCAGCAACGGCGTATATAATCGCGTCGAACACCCGATCGTCCGACGATCGGCTTATGGTCGTTTCATTGGTCATAGCGGCATCTCCCCTCCCTCACCATAAGCTCGTCTCCGACGTTTTCCGGGCGAACCGATTGACTAGCAGCAACAAGATCAGATTGATGGCGGAATTGAACAGTCCGATCGCGGCCGTATAGCTATATTCGCCCTTTAGAATACCGGTGGTGTAGACGAATGTAGAAATGACGTCGCTGGATTCAATATTCAGATTGTTCTGCATCAACAGGATTTTCTCGAATCCGATGTTCATAAAGTGGCCGACATCCAGGATGAGCAAGATGACGATAACCGGAATGATGCCCGGCAGCGAAACGTGCCAGATGCGGCGCATTCGCGAGGCTCCGTCTATTTTCGCGGCTTCGTACAGGTCCGGGTTGACCCCGGCGAGCGCCGCGATGTAGATAATCGACTGCCACCCCATGCTCTGCCAAATATTCGAGCCGATATAGATCGTCTTGAACCACCCGGCGGATTGCATAAATTCGACGGGCGAACCGCCCAGAGCTTCGATCAGCTTATTGACGGGGCCGGTCGACGCGGAGAGGAAGACGGTCAGAATGCCCACGATGACGACGACTGAAATAAAATGCGGCATATACGTTATATTTTGCAGCAGCTTACTGTACCTTCTGCTGCGGATTTCCGTGACGATAAGCGCCAGCAGGATCGGAATCGGGAAAGCGATGAGCATCGAAAATAAATTGATGGTGAGCGTATTCCATAACAGCCTGCCGAAATAATAGGAATCGAAAAATCGTTCGAAATGATCGAAACCGATCCAACTGCTGCCTAGAATGCCTTTGCCCGGGTTGAAGTTTTTGAATGCGATCTGCAGGCCGTATAACGGACCGTAATGGAAAATTAAATACCAGGCGACCGGCAGCAGCAGCATCAAATACAAATCATACCGCTTGGCCATCTGCTTCAACAGGCGCCTGCCTCGGTTGTCGCCGATGAGCGTCTGAGGGGCTCCCGTATCTCCACGCGCGCTTTCCATAAAAATCTGCTCCTTGTTCGGAACCCGCGACTTGCATATCGGGATTCCGTTTTTAGCCGGAGCGCCCGGAAGGGTGGTCATCTTTCCGGGCGCTTCGATTAGCCGGCTCGATTATAGCCAAGTAGGCCATCGTTATTTTACAGCTTTGTCGAAGGCTTCCTGGTAAATCTTCTGCAGTTCTTCCAACCCCATCTTTTTCATGGTGCTTTGGAACTCTTCCCATTTGTCGAAGCTGAGAGCCCCCGCGATGAATTTCGTGCTTTGCTCTTCGTAATACTTATCGATGTCGTTGCGCAGGATATTGACTTGCTGCGCCGTTTCCTCATCGAACATAGGCGGGCCGTACTTCACCTCAGGCATAAACGGATCCAGCGTTTTCTGCGCTTCCTGGACCAGCGGCGGGTTGATGTAGGAAGCCACTTTTTCGCTGATGATGTGAGGCGCTCCGCCGCCGGCGTAAGGCGTGATCTTCGCCTGTTCGCCGTCCACCGCAAGGAACTCTTCCCTATAATGCGGAATGCCGTCCCTTAGTTCATAATGCTCGCCTTCTCTGCCGAATCTCAGCATCGTCGAGCCTTCATCGCTGTAGAAGTAATCGATCCACCGCATCGTCGCTTCCGGATGCTTGTTCACGGAAGTGATGGCGAAAGCTCCGAAGTCCCGAGCGATCGGCGCCGCCTGAGCCTGCAGCCGGTCTCCATGCGGACCTGCCGGCGGCGCAATCCCGACATACTGGTCTTCCAGATTCCGGAAGTTGTTATTCGTCTGATCGAAGAAGAAACCTGCGTTGCCCGAGCCTTGCTTGGCCAGATACTCCGCTTCCTTAAAGTTAAAGATCGACGGGTCGAGCAGCTTTTCCGTATACAGCTTATTGAGATACTGCAGCATTTCCTTATCGCGATCGCTGCCCATCCAGATTTCTACTTTGCCGTCATTTATGTTGATGTTATAGCCGAGCTGCTGGTCCAGTCCGAACGAGCCGCTCATCATCGTGACTACGGACAGGCCGGCCCGGGCGGTCATCGGAATCTCGTCCTTCTCGCCGTTGCCGTTCGGATCCTGATCCCGGAAAGCGACCAGCGTCTCGTACAGCTCTTCGGTCGTCTCGGGCACTTTCAGGTTCAGCTTCTCCAGCCAAGCCTTGTTGATCCACTTCTTGTCCGTACGCGCCGCTCCCAGCGTGACAATGCCCGGAATCGCATAGATATGGCCTTCCGGCGTCGTAATGCCCGCCCGAATTTCCGGGTACTGATCCATTAACGCTTTCAGGTTGGGCGCGTATCGGTCGATCAAATCCTCCAACGGAATCAGTTGGCCGGCAGCCCCATAGCGGGTCGCTTCGAGCGGCGACAGGCCGGAGCGGTAGATGGCGTCAGGAAGCTCGTTCGACGCGAACAGCAAGTTCTTCCTCTCCGCGAAGCCGTCCGTCGGCGCTTCGATGAATTCCACCTGGATGTTGGTCATTTTCTCGTAATCCTGAAAGACGGGCATGTCCTTGAACGGACCGTTGACCGGCGCGATGCGGGTGAACATCTTGAGCTTGATCGGCTCCGGAACGATTGGAAACCCGCTCTCGCTAACGCCTGCGGACGAAGACGAGGGAGCGGCCGGGGGATCGTTCTCTTTGTTCTTCGAGTCGGAGCCGGAATTGCATCCGGCCAACACCAGACTCGCCGCGATCGCGAGACTGATCGCAGATCTCTTCCAATGTGTGCGCATAAAGCTGTGACCTCCACTTATCGATGATTCACCGACGGCCCATGTAAGCGTTTCCGTCAATGTGCGTTCATTATAAGTCACCGATGAAAGAGCAAAATTACAATAATATGACTATTTACTCCACATATTTTACGGTTTTATTGGCGGCCCAAGCTGTTGACGTACGCATGCGGGGTCATTCCGGTCGTTTCCTTGAACACCTTAAAAAAATAGTTGTACGTCCCGAATCCGACTTGATCGCTGATCTGCTTGACCGAATACTGGCCGCTTTCCAGCAGCTTGCGGCCCGCTTCGATACGCACCCGGTTCAAATATTCGGAGAAGGTCGAGTTCGTCTCTTCCTTGAAAATCCGGCTTAAATACGAAGGATTCAAGCCGACGTGCTTGGCCGCCAACTCCAGGGTGACGCTCTCCCGATACCGTTCGCGAACGTAGCGGATCGCTTGGGACACATGGCGGGAATACGATCCGCTCGCCCGCTGCCGCTTGAGCAGATTCAGCATCGCGGCATAATAATTCTGCATCCACCGCTCCAGCTGCCCGATCGCCGCGATCCTGCCGAGATCGTCGCGCGGGGGCAGCTCGTTCGGCTCGATTCGAGCCG
The DNA here is from genome assembly GCF_042654645.1 of Cohnella hongkongensis. Classification (NCBI taxonomy): domain Bacteria; kingdom Bacillati; phylum Bacillota; class Bacilli; order Caryophanales; family Paenibacillaceae; genus Cohnella; species Cohnella hongkongensis. The sequence goes on from NZ_JBHSEP010000002.1 coordinate 307,932, forward strand.
GCGCCAGCCCTTCTTTAAACGCTTTATCGCTCACCTTTAGCAGCTCTCCGACAATGGCCTGCACGGTATGGGAATGAAACGGATAGCTGCGGAGAGAGGCGAAAATGGCGGCAAGCAGGCGCTGAATCGCTTCATGGTCCTGCCTCTCGACGGCCAGAAGCAGCAGCTTCTGCTCTTCGATCGACAACGAGGCGCGTTCTTCGAACAGGCCCGGTCCCGGGCGATCCAGCTTCCGTTGGGCGGAAGCGTAGCTCGCGGCGAGCTGCGGCAGACTTCCGCAGGCATGCCCGATCTCGCAGATGCATTTCAAGTTTAGGAACAGCTCCAGCGAATGACGCAGCTTGCTCATCTGTCTGTCGGCCTCGCTTGCGACGGCATGCTCGCTGCGTTCCTGAAAAGCGAACAGGACGATGAACCTTCCGTCCTCGACGTAAGCGGCCGTGCGCTCGCGAATGTCGCCCAAGCTCTGCTGAAGGATATCGACGGCCTGTTGAACCATCCGGTTCCTCTGCACGTCGCTGTACGACTCCGTCAACAGCAAGAAGGGAATGATCTGTACGACCGCGGCCACATAGCTTTTCGCATCGGGATACAGGCCGTGCCCGTCGGCATACGCCTCGAGCTCCTTGGCGGATTCCGGCTTGCCTCTGGCCAGATCGGAGACGATGTCGCGAAGGGCGGCCGGATCCAGACTCGCGCGCGCGGAAGGAGGCCTATGGAAGTTGCGGCTCTCTTGCCGCAAATCTCTCTCCGCCTTGTTCAACATCGAGATCAGGGCGGACTCGTCCAGCCGGTGCTTCAGAAGATAATCGAGGGCGCCGCTGTTCAGGCATTCCCGCACGTAGTCGTAATCGTCGTAGCTGCTGAGCATGAACGTCTTAATGTCCGGATAGCGGTCGCGGATCGTCCGGTTGAGCTCGACGCCGTTCGCGCCCGGCATATCCACGTCGATAATGACGACGTGAGGTCGGCTGCGTTCGATCATCTCCAATGCCATGCCGGCCGAATAGGCCTCCCCGGCCAACTGAAATCCATGCTTGTCCCAGTCCAGCAAATGTCGGAGATGGTGATGCGCCAACGGCTCGTCGTCAACCAGCAGCACTTGAAGCATTCGAGTTCACCTCTTTGGCAAAATTTCGGACTTCATCCTCATGGAGCTTGGGAAACCGGATGACCGCTTTCGTATACCGGCCAAGCTCGCTGAACAACCGGATGCCGTAAGGCTCGCCGTACATGCGAACGATTCGTTCATGCACGTTGCGAACGCCCATCCCGCTGAACCGCGACGACGCACCATCGTTTTCCGGCTTCAACAGAGCGTCTATCTGACTTTGCGTCATCCCCTCGCCGTTATCTTCCACTTCCAGGAAAAGATCGTTGCGCTCCCCGTAAACGCGGATGACGACGGTTCCTTCACGACCGGACCTTCCTATGCCGTGAATGACGGCATTTTCCACAAGCGGCTGCAGCGTCAACTTCAGCACCCGATGCTCCAGCAATGCCTCGTCCTCGATTCGGGTCGAGATCCGGATCGGCTCCATATACTTGTATTTCACGACCGAAACATAGCTGGATACGTACTCCAGCTCCTCTCGAACCGTAAGATACTCGTTGGAGTTGCCCAATACGGCTCTCATGAGCTCGATCAACGATCCGGACACCTCCTCGATATTGGGCACGCCGTTCAGCTTGGCCAAATACTTGATCGTGTTCAGAGAATTGTAGAGAAAATGAGGCCGAATCTGCGCTTGAAGCGCCGTGAGCTCCGCTTCCCGCTTCTTTTTCTCGCTGACCCGGATCCCTGCCATCAGACGCTTCAACTCCTCCACCATGCTGACGAATACGCGGTACAGTTCTCCGATCTCGTCTCTGGATTTGATTTCCGTCCGGGGGAACGATAAGTTCCCCGCTTTTACCTGCATCATCATCGATTTCAACCGTCTGATGTTCACCGTCGTCCGGAACGATACTTGCAAGGAACCCGTCAGAACGACGAGAAAGACGATGACCGAAACCTCGACCATCAGATTGCGCACTCGGGTCGATTCGCTGAGCAGCGAGTCCATCGGAACGAGAGCCAGCGTCGTCCACCCCGTATAATCCGATTGATGCCGCACGACGATATAGGGCTTGCCGTCCAGCTCCTGTTCTACCGAATGGGTCAGGCCCGCATGCTTCCGGTTCATGTCGTTAATCGTCGCCATCGAAGGACTGGCGTCGGGCGCGGTCTCCTCCGTCTGGTAGACGAACTCGTTCTGGGCGTCCAGAACGTACAGCAGGCTGTCCTTCGTCGGTCTCACGCCGAACGTTTTCTTAATAAATTCGTAGTCCAGATCCACCATGACGACGCCGATCGTCTCGCGATTATAACGAATCTCCCTGCCGACGGTAATGACGTTCATCTCTCCCGGAGGCTTGAAATAAGCATGACGGGACCCGTGGCTCAGCATGTAGGCCATCATCTCGGTGTCCAGAAACCGGCGATCCAGCCACGGTCCGCCGGAGAAGATGACCTTCCCGTTCAAGCCGACGACCGCCATCCTTGCAATATATGGCTTGTACGTGATCAATCCGGACAGAAATTCTTCCATTCGTTTCTGCTCCTGAAAGCCTTCGTAGCTGATCGGGTCGTTCGGGCTAAGCAGCGTATCAAGGACGGTCGTCTTGTTCGTCACCACCACCGTGTTCAGCCGATCGATTTCCTGGAGCATGATATTCAACGACTCGTCCGCCTGACGGATGCTGTCCGACACCGACGTCACGGCGTTTTTCTTGATGGTCGCGCTCATGTTGACGTAGACGATGGAAGTGACGGACACGATGGACAGCAGCGTCACGAGACCGAACGCGATAAATATTTTTCCTTGGATATTGAGTTTGGGGGTAAACCATCTTCGAAGCAGCATTGACGCCATGGGGAGGCCTCCTATCTTGAATGCGCTTGCAAAATGGACGGGAATTTAGCCTTAACTGCCTGTCGATCGAAGGGCTTGCGGGGAAACGCGGTAGTAGCTTTTGAACGCTCTCGTGAAGGTGTATACATTCGGATAGCCGAGGGAGAGGGCGATCTCCGTTACCGTCGCGTTCGTCTCCCGAAGCAGGCGGCTCGCTTTCTCCATACGAATTCTTTGGATGAACTTCATGGGCGATATTCCGATCTGCCTAGTAAACGTCTGGGTAAAATAGGAGCGATGAACCCCCGCGAAGTCGGCGACCTGCTGAACCGAGATTCCCTCCGATGCATGAAGCTCCATATATTCCAGGCATTCCTCGATCCATCCGGCGGGCTCCGACGAATAGACCGCTGCCGTATCCGGGATCAGATCGGCAAATAGGCCGCATACGAGACCGTGCAGCTCCAGCGCCGTCGACGGACTCCACCGGGCGCCGGCTTGCAGCGCTTGAATCGTTCTTTCGGCCGATTCCCGGACGCGGTCGTCGATCCGTTCTCTGCCGTACGGCTTGTCCGGGGTCAATCCGGCGAGCTCCAGCAGCGGCCGGACTCGGTCTCCATCCAGCGCGAGCCAGCTCATCCGAAGCGGCGCATCGGACGGAAGCATGCGATAATGATAGGTAAGGCCCGGGAAGAGACAGAACAGGTCGCCCTTCCGCAAATCCGCGTGCCGGTCTCCGTATTCGAGCCGAATCATCCCGTCTTGAACGAAGTGAAGGCTGTAGCATTCGATCCGCTTCGGTCCGACTTTATAATTCGGCTTGGCAAGGCTGCGACCGGCCCGAACCGGCCACAGTCTCCCGTCCCGGTCCAAGCTGCCGGGGGTATAATAAATAAATTCCGCGAACTCGTAATCGTACTCCTGCATCCCGTCTCCTCCTTCATCGACTTACCCAAGACAACAAAATGACAAACGATACCTAACATCATGCCATTTACTGAATGCGATATATTCCATAATATCATAGGTGGAGGCGATTTCAATTGTCTAACAAACCTAACATTTTGCTAATTACAAGCGATCAACAGCACTGGAATACCCTCGGCGCTTTTAATCCGGAAATCTCTACGCCGAACTTGGATCGTCTGGCCCGTGAAGGCACCGTCTTCACTCGAGCGTATTGTCCGAATCCGACCTGCACGCCCAGCAGAGCTTCTATTATCACCGGGACGTATCCGAGCCAGCACGGCGCCTGGACGCTGGGAACGAAGCTGCTGGAGGATCGTCATACGGTAGGGGAAGATTTCAAGGAAGCCGGCTATCGAACGGCATTGGTCGGCAAGGCTCATTTTCAACCGCTTAGATCGACGGAACGCTATCCTTCGCTGGAAGCTTATCCCTTGCTGCAGGATTTGGACTACTGGAGAAGCTTTAACGGCCCGTTCTACGGCTTCGATCATGTCGAGCTCGCCCGCAATCACACGAACGAGGCGCATGTCGGCCAGCACTACGCGCTGTGGATGGAAGAGCAGGGCTGCGCCAATTGGCGGGATTACTTTCTTCCTCCGACCGGCACGATGGATCCGGCGACGACGTACAAGTGGCCCATTCCGGAGAAGTATCATTACAATACGTGGATAGCGGACCGGACGAACGCTTTGCTGGAAAACTACAAGAAGGAGGATTCCCCCTTCTTTCTGTGGGCGAGCTTCTTCGATCCGCATCCGGAATACTTGGCGCCGGAGCCTTGGGATACGATGTACGATCCGGACAAGCTGACGATTCCGTCCGCCGCGCCGGGAGAGCACGACCGGAATCCGCCGCACTTCCGCATGACCCAGGAGGAGAACCCCGACTTCTCCCACTTGCAGGAGACCGGATACGGAATCCACGGCTACCGCTCCCATCACTATTACGAATACGGCGCGAAGTTCCGGCTCACCGATGCCGACCGCAAGAAGCTGGTCGCCGTATATTACGGAATGATCAGCATGATGGACAAGTATATCGGCCATATTCTGAACAAGCTGGACGAGCTCGGGTTGACGGAGAATACCCTCGTGGCGTTCACGACGGATCACGGTCATTTCTTCGGCCAGCACGGTCTGCAGGCGAAGGGGGGATTTCACTACGAGGATCTGATCAAGCTGCCGTTCATCGTCCGGTATCCAGGGCATGTGCCGGCGGCGGCAACGTCCAGTGCGATTCAGTCGCTCGTCGATCTGGCGCCTACGTTCCTCTCCTTCTGCGGCCTTCCGACTCCGCCGTCCATGACGGGGGTCGACCAGAAGGAGGTGTGGCTCGGAACCCGGGACAAGGCGAGAGAGCACGCCATCTGCGAATTTCGTCACGAGCCTACGACGATTCATCAGAAAACATACGTCGACGAACGTTATAAGATCACCGTTTATTACAACCAAACCTACGGAGAATTGTTCGATCTGGAGGAGGATCCCGGAGAGCACCGCAACCTGTGGGACGATCCGGAATACGGGGAACTAAAGGGGAAGCTGCTGCTGAAATATATCTGGGCCGAGCTGGGCAAGGAGCCGATGCCGATGCCCCGAATCCATCATGCGTAGGAAACTCGCCCAATTTGTAATCGAACCGTAATATAGCTTTCATCAGATTTTCATGTTGAAGGGTTACAATACAAACATGACCCCCCTTTTCAATGATATAGATTTCCTTGAGGCTAGCGGCCCGTTGCCGCTAGCCTACTTTTTTTTCATGAGCCGGCTTCCCGGCTGGAACTGCCGGTTCAAGCCTCTTATTCGCTCGCGGGAACGAACTTGTCGAGCAGCTGCTGCCCCTCCTGCTGGAGAGAGTCGAGCGCCTGTTCCGTCGTTATCTCATTCGCGATCGTGGCGTTCATCCGTTCGACGACAAGCTCGTTGAACGGACCGTAAAACTCGGTCGGGATGATGCTCATGCGATAGTTCGGCTGATTCGGCCAGCCTTTCTGAAGGTAAAAGGGCTCATAGTCGGGATCGTTCTTCCATTTCGGATAATCCTTTAACGACGACAGCTCGCTGCCGGCCGAGGCGTAGATTTTGCCGACCTCTTCGGAGTGGAGCTCGCGCACTGCGTTCCAGGCCGATTCCGGACGGCCGGCTGCGGTCGGGATCGCGAAAATGTAATCGGAAACGAACCACCACGTCCGTTCCGGGTCTCTCTCGCTGACCGGTCCGGGGAGCACGCCCCATTCGAAGGACGGCGGTTTCGCCTTCAGCTTCTGCATCAGATCGACCTGACCGTAAGTCATGGCGACTTTGCCCTTGTAGAACAGATCCGAAGCCTCCTGATCTTCCCGGGAGACGTACGTCACGCCGTCGACGACTTTAAGCTCCCGGCTGTTCACTCCGAGCGAGCCTCGGCGATAGGAGTCGGCGACCATGCGCCATAGACGCTTCCACTCCTCGCTCTGCATCGTCATTCGCGCATGGCGAGTGTCGACGAAATGCAGCCCTTCCGTCTGCGCGGCAACCTGGACAAGATCGAAGGGCGATCTGACATACGGCTCGTAGAAGCCGTAGCTTCCTTCTTCCAGAGACGCATCCTGCGTAAAGCGATCGGACAGGCTCAGCAAGGCGCTCCAGGTCATCGGATCCGAGGGCTCTTCAATCCCGTAGGAACGAAACATCGTTTTGTTGTAATACAGAACCGAGGTCCGGATGCCCGGAGACAGCCCGAACAGCTTGCCCTCCTCGTTGTCCTTCATCAGCTCGAGCATGCCGGGAACGAAGACGTTCATATCCATCCCATCGCGCGAGGTCCACTCGCCCAAATCCCTTAACATTCCGGCGTCGGCCACCGGCCTGTACATCAAGCTGTTCACAAGAAGAAGATCAGGCTTCTCGCGCTGCAGAAACCCGTCGAGCGCCTGAAGGGCTGGCTCCGTCTCCAGCTCGTGCAGCTTCAAGCCGTCCATCGGCAGCACTGTGATGTCCCAGTCCGGAAACCGCCCTTCAAACAAGGTCCGGAAGAAATGCTGATACGTTCCTTCATCCGTCACGGCCAGCCTAAGCTCTTTCGGCGCCTCGGGCTTGTCCTCCGGCTGGCATCCGGCCAGAACAAGCGCGGCGACCGCGGCAATCGCCAGCTTCAATAACCGCCCTCGCAAAGCCGCGTTAAACGTTTCGCTCACTCCTGACTCTCCCTTCCATCCTTCGGCTCCGTCCGCATCGAAGCGGCGAGTTGTTCCGCACGCTTCTGCAGATGGCTCATCGCCTGCTCCAAAGTCCGATTGCCCTTCAGCGCGGAGCGGACTTCCTCGTCTCCGGCCGACTGCAAGGACTGGATGAAGATCGAACTCGACGGCCTAAGCCTCGCCTCTTCTCGCCGAAGCACCGCCGAACTGTCAACGTCGAGCTTGTAGAAAGCGGCTTCTCCCGTCGCCGATTCCTCTTCCGCATCGGGGAGCCTCGTTGACAGTGCCCCCCAACCCTTGCTCCGATTGCTCTTCGCCAGCTCCGGACCCGTCATAAACTTAAGCAGCGCCCAGGCGGCATCCCGGTTCGGAGAATTCGCGTTGACCGCGAACACCGTCACGATCGAGAATTCCGAGGCAAGAGCGGAACGGTCCGAAGACACCGGCTGAGTTACGATCCCCCATTCGTCCTTGAATCCGATCCGGTCGACGGCGGAGAGAACGTTCTGCCGATAATAATGCGGTCTGAACGCCATCGCGGCTCGGCCGGTCAGGAACGGGTCGGCTCTGTACAGATCCGTCTCCGCCATGTGGCCGTCCGATGCCGAGGAGGGCCACTGCCCGTCGAAAATCCAGCCCTCCCGGTACCCCCGGATCACGCGCTCCCAGACGTCCTGCCACGAAACGGAGTCGATCGTCGGATTCAGGTCGGGGTCCGTCAGCCGAAGTCCGTCCGCTTCCCCGACGGTCCGGATCAGCTCGAAGGGCGACACTCCCCAGCCGTTCGTCAGCCCGTAGATCGGTTGTCCGGACGCGTCCTGCCCGCCGAACCGGGAGGCAAGCTCGAGCGCTTCCTTCCAAGTCGTTCTATCCTGAGGCGCCGCCACGCCGAATCGCTCGAACAAGCTTTTGTTATAGTACAGCGCATAGGTTTCGAAAAACGGAGTCAGGCCGTACAGGGCGCCGCCCCCCGCTTCCCGTATCGTGCGGATGACCGGCGAGTGAAATGGTTCCAGTTCAACCCCGTCCCTTCCGACCCAGGCGTCCAGCGGTTGAATAACACCCGCCTCTGCCAGCGGTTCGACCAGAAACAGCGGAATCTGCATCAGATCGGGCTCCTGCTCGCGAATCCATTGCAGGTAATCCTCCGGCTCCATCGAGTCCGGCGGGATAGGAATTTCGAACTGCGCATTCGGATGCCGCACGACGAAAGGAAGACCGACCTCCCTCATGAAGCTTTCCCGGTCGGGGTATTGGACTTTCAAGACGACAGGCTCGTTGTCCCAGGCGTCGATCCGGGCGTTCTCCCCGGCGCCCCTCCCGGCGAACCAGTCTGTAAGCGGATCCTTCATCAGCCAACCGACAGCGGCAAGCATGACGACCATCGCGCCCGCTAGGACGGGTTGATATTGGTTTTTGCGCGCGGAAGTCACGGCAACACGCTCCTTGATTTTCCGTATCGTTCGTTCATTGAAGCCCCCGATTCCGAGCGGGGCCTCGGACAGCTCCTTTTCCCAATGGTCCTCGTTACGAATCATGATCGCCCGCTCCTCTCTTCGGCCTTGTCCGACAGGCTTAATCCGATCGCTTGCCTCGCTCGGTGAAGGCGGGATTTGACCGTTCCTTCCGATATGCCCAGCATGTCGGCGATGTCTTTCATGGACATGCGATAGTGAGCGAACAGGATCAGCACTTCGCGCTGCTTGCGCGGCAGCTCCAGCACCAGGCCCCAGATGCGGTTCTTCTCCTCGCTTCCGAACCATTCGCTCTCTGCGGAACGTGCGGCGTCCTGCCGGAACCACGAAGGAAACAGCTGCACCTTGCGCATCCAGGCCGTCTTAAGGTAGTCGAGGGCGGTATTCCGGGCGATCGTCAGCAGCCAGGACTTCACGCTCGATCCGCCGCGAAAGGAGTCCAGATGCTCGTAGGCTTTCACGAACACGTCCTGAGCGATATCCTCCGCCAGATCTCTGCGTTTGGTCATGAAGTAGGCGTAGTTCCATACGTCTCTGCCGTAGGTCATCATAAGTTCATCGAACAGGGCGTTCTTGTCCACCCCGCCGGTTATATGCTTCAAATAATCGAAAGCCAAACGAATCCCTCCCGAACAATAGGACGAGCCAACCGGCGGAAAGTTCCCTTCGCGGGAAAATCATTCTTCAACCAAGCATAAACGGCTTACGCCGTCCTTAGGATCGGCGGGATAACGTTTATGTCGGAGGGGATTCAGATAAGGATTGCGAATTTGACTTAGTGAATCACCAAAAAACGTTGGCGGAATCCGGCAACGTTGTTCCGTCATGCTCTTTCGCCCCGCGAGCGCCAGCCTGACGGCGGCTTCTGCACCCGGTCGGGAGTAGGCGCATATCCTGCATTAATGACATCTGCCCAAAGCGAAGGAGGAACGTGACTATGCCAAAATTACGATCGACGGAAGCGAAGCCGCTCACGCGCAAAACGTCCGCCGATCCCAAGGCCAAGCTTTCTGCGAGCCCGCCCCCCTCCCCCAAAAACCCGGCCAACAAAGGGAATAAAAAAGAAACCGACAAAGGCGAAGTCGTGCACCTGCATCAGAGCGAGGACGAGGCCCCCCAAGTGACTCGTCCGATTCCGTGGTGGGTATTCCCGCAGGAGCAGGAGCGCGGGCTTCTTGGCGGACCGGCAAGCGGAACGGGCGGAATGGAAGGACCAGGAGGACCAGGAGGGCCGGGGCTTGGCCCAGGGTTCTTCCCTTCGCCTCCGCCCTTCCCCGGCCCGGCGCCGGGGCCCGGTCCGTTCCCGACGCCCCCTCCGTTTCCGGGATCCGGCCCGATTCCGCTTCCGATCCCGGTCCCGATTCCGGTCCCTGGACCCCTGCCGGTGCCGCCGGCGTTCATCACCGTATGGATCACCGGAGGAACGGCGTTCCCCAGAGTCCATTATACGCGCTACGTTCCGTACTTCCCGGGCATTACGATCCGACAAGCGCTCGCTTCCACCGGTCTCGTCGACTTCGGTCCCGCCGGCTTTATCCGCAACGTAGCCGGCATCCCGATCTTCGAAACGGTTGAAGTCCGGCTTCGCTATAATGGCCGGATCTTCCCGCAGACGCTGCTTAACGCTCCTGCGGAGCCCGGAAGCATCGTCGGCTTGGAGCTGCATTATTCGTCGACGGGGGCCATCCCGATTCCGTTATGATCTTCCTCTTCCAGCTCCCGCTCGACGCGGCGGCGGAACAGGAAAGGAATCGACAGGGCCGCGGCGAACACGCAGCCTGCGACAATCAGCTCTCTCCAGCCGTGCTTGGCGAAGCTGGCGCCGAGAAAGTTATAAGCGAACGTGCCGGGAAGGGTGCCGATCACCGTTGCGGGCAGAAATGCCCGCAGCTTCACCCCGGCCGCTCCGGCCGCATAGCTGACCAGGTCGAAAGGCACGAACGGCGCGATTCTGAGCAGGAGGACCATGAGGAACCCCCGCTTCGCCATCGAGCGCTCCATGCTTTTCAGCCGCGAATCTCCCACCCCCCGGAGCAGTCTCTTGCCGATCTTTCCCGCCAGCAAGAACGACAGAACCGCGCCCGCAACCGCTCCGACAAGCGTATACAGCATGCCCGGCCACGCTCCGAAAGCGAGCCCTCCCGCCATCGACAATACGGCAGCCGGGAACAGAACGAACGGACGGACCGTGTACAGGCCGATATAGAGCAGAGGGGCTGTCCATCCAAAGCCGAGCACCCACTCCCTGATCGTCTCCGGGTCGACCTTGAGGATTTTGAGATCGAACCAGACGAGCGCCGCCGCGATTGCGACAGTCCCCGCTATTTTCCACCCCGTCGAAAACCGCATACGGACAAACCCCTTTCTTGGGTAAGTCAAATAAAATAAGCTTCTCTAGCTCCGCCTTTTCGACTACACTGGAGAAAGAATAGATTAAGCCGAAGGTCACATGACGTGGAATAGGGTGAAGCTTCGTATGCAACGGAATTTGCTCCTTTTGCTCGGATCGAACTTTCAGCAACTGAACGTAACTCTGCAAGAGGAAATTTACCGCGAGTTTTACCATTTTCTATATCAACCTATTATGTATATGATCAACGATCATCCTGCAACGGAGGATATTATTCAGGAGGCTTTCATGACTGCGCTCGCCAAAAGTCCGGCCGCCGAGAGCGAGGAGCATATTAAGGCTTGGATTAAAGTCGTTGCCAAAAATCTAACGATTAATTACATACGCAAGCGAAAAAAAACAAAAAACGATATTAGCCTGGAACTGACTTGGGACGGAGGCCCTTACTCGCATGCCACTGCGGTGTCGGTCGAGCAGGAGGTCGAGGCAAAGTCGCTGGAGGAGCAAATCTCCCGGCATCTGATGGGAATGAAGCCCGAGCAGAGAACGCTGATCGAGCTGAAGTGGAAAAAAGGACTGACTTACAAGGAAATTGCATCGGAGATTCAGGAGTCGGAGGGCGCGGTCAAGCACAAGCTGCACAGAGCCCGAAGCTATCTAAAGCGCAAATTGTTAAAGGAATGGGGGAGCCGGGATGAATAACGCGCAATTCGATCGGTTGTTCGATGCCGCATTCGAAGGAGCGGACATGCCGGAGAAGGAAGGCCCGTCGGTCGATCACCGCGCTTCCTGGCAGCGGGTACGGCAGCGTCTGAACGCCCAGCGCCGCAAGAAAAGCATCCGCTCGATGCTGGCCAAGCTGGCCGTAGTGTCGGCCTCGCTTGCGCTGGGCGCCTTTCTCTTCGGCAGCGATCGCGCCGTGAAAGCGATCGAACCGATCTACACGACGATTAAAGAATATCCTTCCGGGCTGTTGAACCTCATCTTCGGCCGCGACGAGCATTCGGCTCCCTACGGGGCGAAAACCTCTCCGCCTCCGGCGCACCTTGAGGGGCTCTCCTTCGAGAGGGTCAACGATTCGACGCTCATGGCGACCGTGACGGAGGCTCAGGCGAACAGCCTGCTTTCCTTCCGGCCCCCGGCATTCGAATATCTTCCGGAAGGGGTCGCATTCCATAATGCCGTTCTGTACTTCCAAGACGGGGAAGAAAAAGCGAATTATGCCGTGTTCAGGCTTCGCTCCGAGCAGGACGATATTCTGAGCGTTGTAATGCAGAAGGTGGACGCACGTTCAAGCTTCGGAACGAGGAATACCCAGGACGGTATTTCCTCGCAAACCCTGCAATTGAGCGACGGACCGGCCATTCTTCTGACAGAGAATGATGCGAGCAGTACTCTTGAGACGATCACCAATGGGATTCGCTTTTCCATCAGCGGTAAATTTGATGTCGAGACGCTCGTTCGGATTTACGAGGGGATGCGTGGGTAACGAAAATAAGATACGGCGCCCGAAAGTCTGCAGAGACCTCGGACGCCGCACCTTATTTTGTCGTGAAACGCAAGTGATACGGGATTTCCATTCTCTGATTGCGAATGTTTGCAATCCTTCCCGTCAAAATGATTTCGATCGTGTTGCCCGCTCCCAGCCGTTCCGCCTCTTCCTTCAGATAGATCAGCAAAGTTCGCGCCTCCTGCTCGTACCGGTACAGAAACCGGTTCGAGATCAGTCTGCCTCCGTTGTTGCCGTCCAAAATCAGAATGTTTCTCGTGTTCAGCGTATTCCTGTTAATCTCCGGATAGAAAGTAATAGAGATCAGCGTATCTTCCGGAACTTCCATAGAATCCGGCTGAGGGTGCGTTTCTTTGATCCATTCGCCGGCAGAGCCCATTATATTCCCAGAATCGAACCGGTAATCACTTCGCCTTGTTCTTGAACACCGTTATGAATGACCCAATGAATCGTCCGCGCCCGGTAATAGTACCCCGCCTCTACAGATCTGGTCAACGTATTGTGGTAGAAAGACGTCGAATTGCTGCCCATTGTGGCACCCGCTCCGACATTTTCCCAAGAGTTTCCGTTCCATTTCTGCACATAGAATATAACTCCAACCGAATCGACAGTCGTATTGGCGACGGTTGTAGCAGAGACGGTCACCTTCCCCGCACTCGGCGTAATCGAGCTGATCCCGTTGTCCAGATACTGATGGTTCGGGTTAAAGATGCCGAACGGCTCGACAGGAGGAGCCGCTGTCCGCGCAACCGCCCCGGTCGGCGCGGCGAAGGGCTGGCTCTCGGCCGCTCGAGCGGTCTCACCGTGCGGTACGAACGCGATGCCTGCGACAAGAATTGCTGCCAGTAAACCTTGCGCTGCTTTCACAACTTTGCCTTGTCTCATCGTCATCAACCTTTCTCTTCTCAATGTTGTTCACTATATACACAATTTGCAAGGACAAAGGTTGCACCATCATTCGACATTTTTTTGATTTTTTTGTGCCGTCTGCCGAACGGCGCCTCGCAGCTTCGCCGAAGCTTGCCGGCCGAGCCGGGCTCCCGGTGCGGAAGGAACGGGCGAACGGCAAAAAGGGGCGCTCCCTCGATTTCGGAACGCCCCCTGCTCTTATGTTTGCATCGTCGTTAGCGGGAAGCCTCGTCTTTCAGCGACTTCAAGCGCTTCATGACGTCATTGGCGCCGCGGCCGAAATAGTCGTGCAGCTCGCTGTACTCCCGGTACAGCTTCTCGTAAACCGCCACATTCTCGGGAATCGGCTTGAACGACTCCTCGCGAACCCGGGCCATCGCCTGGGCCGCATCGACGACGCTGTCGTAGCCGCCTCTTGCGCTGCCGGCGGCAACCGCGCCGAACATCGCCGCGCCGACCGCCGGCGTCTGCTTGGAATCGGCGATTTTAATCTCCCGGTTGGTCACGTCGGCATAGATCTGCATGAGCAGCGCATTGCGCTGAGGCAGCCCGCCGCACGCGTACACTTCCTCTACCGGTACCCCATTCTCGTGGAAGGAATCGATAATTTTGCGAGTCCCGTATGCCGTCGCTTCGAGCAGCGCGCGATACACTTCCTCCGGCTTCGTAAGCAGGCTGTAGCCGACGATGACGCCGGTCAAATTCGTGTCTACGAGCACGGAACGGTTGCCGTTCCACCAATCGAGCGCGAGCAATCCCGTCTCCCCGGGCTTGTAAGAGGACGCGCGCTCCGTCAGCCACTGATGGACGCCGACGCCTTCCTTCTCCGCCGCCTCCTTCACGTAAGCGGGAACGGCTTCTTCGACGAACCATTCGAAGATGTCGCCGACAGCGGACTGTCCGGCCTCATAGCCCAGGTAGCCCGGAATGATCCCGTCTTCGACGACGCCGCACATGCCCTCGACAGCCACTTCTTCCGTACCCAGCAGCATGTGGCAGATCGAGGTGCCCATCGCCATGACAAGCTTGCCCGGCGTGACGACGCCTACGCCCGGCACGGCCGCGTGCGCGTCGACGTTGCCGACGGCGATGGCCGTGCCCGCATTCAGGCCGATCAGCTTCGCCATTTCCTCCGTCAGCTCTCCCGCCTTCGTGCCCAGCGGGACGATCTCGCCGCGAAGCTTCGTATTCGTCAAACCGTCCAGACGGGGATCCAGCGCCTTGAAGAAATCGTTGCTCGGATAGCCGTCCTGCTTATGCCAGATCGACTTGTAGCCGGCCGTGCAGCTGTTGCGCACGAATTGTCCGGTCAGTTGGGATACGACCCAGTCGGTCGCTTCGGTGAACAGGTCCGTCGCTTCGTACACCTCCGGCGCTTCGTTCACGATCTGCCAGATTTTCGCGATCATCCATTCGGAAGAGATTTTCCCGCCGTACCGGGGCAGGAACTTCTCCCCCCGCTCGGCGGCGATCGCGTTCAAGCGATCTGCCTCGTCCTGAGCGGCATGGTGCTTCCACAGCTTCACCCAGCCGTGAGGATGGTTTTTCCACTCCGGCTTGAAGCAGAGCGGCACCCCTTGCGCGTCTACTGGCAGCATCGTACATGCCGTAAAATCGATGCCCAGCCCGATTACGTCGGAGGGGGATACGCCGGATTGCCGAAGCACTTCGGGGACGGAGCGGCGCAGCACCTCCAAATAATCGTCCGGATGCTGCAGAGCCCAATCGTGCTCCAGCGCCTGACCGGAAGTCGGCAAAGTCTCGTCGATGACGCCGTGCGGATAAGGGGTAACGTGATCCGCGATTTCATTGCCGTTAGACAGATCGACAAGAACCGCGCGGCCGGATTGCGTGCCGTAATCGACACCGATAGCGTATTTCTGGCTCATGGTAGACCTCCTTGATTATGGGAATGGGACGGTTAATGACGGGCTTCTCCTGGCTGACCGTAATAAGCGTTCGCGCCATGCTTGCGCAAATAATGCTTGTCCAGAAGCGCCTGGTTCATCGGAGGAACGCCGGCGTTAAGCTGGCGCGTATGATAGGCCATCTTGGCGACCTCTTCAAGCACGACGGCGTTATGCAGCGCATTCATCGCATCCTTGCCCCAGGCGAAGGGCGCATGACTGTTCACCAGCACGCCGGGAACCCGATCCGGGTCGATGCCGCGAAACGTCTCTACGATGACGCGGCCGGTCTCCGCCTCGTATTCTCCTCGAATCTCCTCGTCCGTCATCTGACGCGTGCACGGAATCGTCCCGTAGAAGTAGTCGGCCTGCGTCGTTCCGAGAGCCGGGATGCCCTGCCCGGCCTGCGACCAGATCGTCGCCCAAGGCGAATGCGTATGCACGATGCCTCCGACGTTGGGGAAGGCCCGGTACAGAACCAGATGCGTGGGCGTATCCGAGGAAGGACGAAGCTCGCCCTCCACGACTCGTCCTTCCAGGTCGACAACGACCATATGCTCCGGCTCCAGCTCCTCATAGGGCACTCCGCTCGGTTTAATGACCATCAGGCCCGAGGCCCGGTCGAAGCCGCTTACATTCCCCCAGGTAAACGTGACGAGTCCGTACTTGGGCAGCTCGGCATTGGCTCTGCAGACTTGCTCCTTAAGTTGACCTAACAAGTTAAACACACTTCCTCCCTTAGAAAAACAAGAGTTCCTTTACGATAAATATCGAGTGCGAATAAGGTTTATTATACACTTGTACGTACATTTATGTCGAGGCATTCCGTTCCTGGACTGGCGATGCGGAATGTCGAACGATCAGCTTGGGTGCGTACAGCACGTCTTTGCCCGGCAGCTGCTCGCCTCTCTCCAATTGCGAGATCAGTAGATTCGCCGCCCGCTCTCCCATGCCGGACTTCGGATGCTCGATCGTCGTCAGCTTAATCTCGGTCGCCGTCGCCAGGAAGGAATCGTCGTAGCCGATCATCGACAGATCCTCGGGAATGCGCAAACCGAGCTCCCTTATCGTATCCAGCAGCGACACGGCCAATTGATCGTTATAGCAGACGATCGCCGTCGGCCGCTGCTCGGACAGCAGCATCTCCCTGAGCTTGCGCGGAGGACGCGAAGCCTTGTCTTCGGTCGAATATCTGACGATCTCCATGGCCTCCGACGGAAGATGGCGATCGCGGCAGGCCCGGATGAACCCTTTCATCCGTCTGACGCCTTGCATGTCGTCCGTCTTGAAGAAGCCCGCGATTCTCCGGTGACCCAGCCCGAGCAAGTAGTCGGCCGCCATATATCCTCCCGCGTCGTCGTCCATTCTGACGCTCGGGTAGTCCAAGTCCGGATAGCGTTCGTTAATCATCAGCATCGGGATGCCGTGATCTTCGATCGCCAGATAGTGATCGAAATTCGGATTGCCCTCCGCACTCTTGGTCGGCTCCACGATGAGGCCGCATACCGAATGGCTCAGCATCATCTCCAGACATTCCCTCTCCCTGTCCTTGCGATGATCGGTGCTGGAGAGCAGCAGCCTGTAGCCTTTATCCTTTAAGGCCGACTCCACGCCGCGCACGATCGAGGGAAAAATATAATCCGAGATCGACGTCGTAATAATGCCGACCGTCCGATTGCCCGAGGACGCCCGGCGCTCCGGCGACTGCCTGCCGACGAACGTCCCCTTGCCCTGCTCCCGGGCGAGCCAGCCTTCCTGGACCAGCTCTCCGATCGATTGCCTCACCGTCTGCCGGCTTAACGAATACTGTTCGGCCAGCTCGTTCTCCGAGGGCAGCTTGTCGCCCGGCCGATACCGGCCCGAAGCGATCCAAGACATGATTTCTTCCTTCAGCTGTATATACTTCGGCGATTGCACGATTGCTCTTTCCTCCTCGTTGAACGAACCCCTCCAACATGCTAGAGCCATTATAGCACACAGGCACACTTGTACGTACCTCTCCAATCGAGCTGCTCGCGTTGGCGCGAAAACAAGAAGAAGGGACCGCTCGACAAGCAGCCCCTTCTTCCGTCTTATATCAGATGCCTCCTTCGCTTGGGCCGCTCCGGCGCCTGCAGCCATTCCCCCGCTCCGTCGGCCTCGATCCCCTTATCGGCGGTGTAAACCACATGGCCCCGGCTCATGGTCAGGACGACGCGGCTGCGGAATCGGCGTCCCTCGTAGGCGCTGTGCCGATGCCGGTACAGGAGCTGCTCCGCCCGCAGCTCGTACGGCGCGTCGGGATTCACGATGACGAGGTCCGCATCGCTGCCGACAGCCAATCTGCCCTTGCGCGGCAGCAAGCCAAACCGTCTGGCCGGCGCCTCCGACAGCACTCTGGACAGCAGCGTCAACGGCAGCCCTCTTTTCCAGTGACCTTCGTCCAACACCAGCTCCAGCATACTTTGGGCTCCGGCGATGCCTTCCCTCGCCGCGAAGCCGTCCTCCCCCTGCCCCGCCTTCATCCAGAGCGGACATGGAGAATGAGCCGAAGCGACCAGATCGATCTTGCCTTCCGCCAGCCTCGCCCACAGTCCTTCCCTCTCTCGCGCGCCGCGGATCGGAGGGGCGCACTTCGCCAACGCTCCCAGCGCCTCCGCCTCCTCGTCAGTCAGCACCAGATAGTGCGGACACGTCTCCACCGTCACGTTCAGCCCGTTCATCTTCGCCTCCCAGGCCGCATCGACGGCTTGAGGACTGCTGAGGCGCACCAGATGCAGCGGGCACTCGGTCCGCTCCGCGAACAGCAGCGCCCTGCGCACCGCGTCCAGCTCCGCCGCGATCGGTCTGGTCGCCGCGTAATCCCGCAGCGTGCGCGGCGTTCTCCTCCGCACCAGCTTGTCGAACAGCGACGAGACGATCTCCTCGCTCTCCGCATGCACGGCCAGCACCTTGCCCAGACCGGCGACCGCCTTCATGCCCTCGAACAGAGCGACGTCGTCCACCGATCGAAACTGGCCGCCGCCCGGGTCTTCGGCCGCCGACATGAAGGCTTTGAACCCGACGACGCCCGCTTCCGCCAGCTCCTCCAGATGCTCCAGATTATCGGGAGACAGTCCGCCCCATAGTCCGTAATCGATATGAGAGCCGGACGCCCGGGCCGCCTCGAGCTTCAGGCGCAGCGCCTCGGCGTTTAATGTCGGGGGCCGGCCGTGCAGCGGCATGTCGAGGAACGTCGTGCTCCCCCCGGCCGCCAGCGCGGCCGAGCCGCAATCGAAGCCCTCCCAATCCAGTCCGGGCTCGCTCAGGTGCACGTTCGCGTCAATGACGCCAGCCATGACGTACAGCCCTCTCGCGTCTATCGTCTCCTTCGAAGCGGCCGGAAGCTCGGAAGCGATCTGGACGATCATGCCCCGTTTAATTCCGATGTCGGCGACCTGTACGCGGTCCCGGAGCACAACCTTGCCTCCTTTAACGATACAGTCGAGCACACCTTCATCCTGCATTCTCTCCCCTCCCCATGCCCGAGTGTATATGTTATATAATATAACACATAAATACATCTCATTAGAAATGGAGAGTTTATCCCTTTATACATGTAAACTTTGATTACGCGAAAGTCGGTGGTCCGGCATGCTTCCCCGCAGCTCTCTCGACTCCGTGCGGCCTTTCGACAGCTCCTCGCACTCGCGGAACGCGTGCTGCTTGCAGCCGACGCACCGCCCCCTATCCAGACAGGTCAGCGCATATCCGATGGCTTCGCCGGTATGCGCGAAGAAATGGCCTCGCCCGATCGCTTCGGCGAGTCCCGTCCGTTCAAGCAGCTCAAGCGGCTGCCTCTGAATGCCCGACACGAGCACGACGCCGCCGTCGTCGAGGAACTTTCCGACAAGTGCGGCCAGATTCGCTTCTCCCGACAGATCGATCATCGGAACCTTCGACATCCGAATGAGCAGCACGCGATGGGATTGTCCGACGACCTCGCGAAGCGACTGGCCGAACGCCTCCGCCGCTCCGAAGAACAGCGCCCCTTCCACCGTCGCGATGCGAATTTGCGGGCAGTCCCGCTTCTCCGTCACTCCGTCCGGCGCCACTTTGCCGCGGCGGCTCAGCGGGTCGGGCAGCACTTTATCCACCTTGACCATACCGCCCATCCGCCTCACGAACAGCGCAATCGCCAGCACGAGTCCGGCGGTGACGGCAGCCGTCAAATCCATAAATACGGTCAGCAGGAAAGTCGCTCCCAGCACGAGCGAATCGCCTGTCTTCGTTCGCAGCAGCTTCGCGAA
The DNA here is from genome assembly GCF_042654645.1 of Cohnella hongkongensis. Lineage (NCBI taxonomy): Bacteria > Bacillati > Bacillota > Bacilli > Caryophanales > Paenibacillaceae > Cohnella > Cohnella hongkongensis. The sequence continues at coordinate 327,395 of NZ_JBHSEP010000002.1, forward strand.
GCTGCGGTACTCGCTCATTCTCCACGCGACAACCATCAGCACCGGCGCCATCCCGGCCAGCGGAATTCGGGAAGCCAGCGGCGCGAAGAGCAGCAGCACGCCAAGCACGACGGCGCCGTGGACGATTCCGGATACGGGGCTGACCGCACCCGACTTGATGTTCGTCGCCGTTCTGGCGATCGCCCCCGTCGCCGGAATGCCCCCGAGCAGCGGGGCGACCGTATTCGCGATTCCCTGCCCGATCAGCTCGCGGTTGCTGTCGTGCTTCGTTCCCGTCATCTCGTCCGCGACAACGGCCGACAGCAGCGATTCAATGCTGCCCAGCATCGCGATTACGAAGGCCGGATACAGCAGCTGCCCGATTCGCTCAAGGGAAATCTCCGGCATGCGCAGGGCCGGAAGCTCGCTCGGAATCGCGCCGTAAGCGGAGCCGATCGTCGCCACGCTTCCGTCCGGCAGCAAGCTTGCGGTCAGCGCGGCGGCAGCCAGTCCGATGAGCAGCGCAGGAAGCTTGGGCGCCAGCCGCGACACGAGCAGAATCGCCGCCAAGCTGGCCAGCGCCGTCGCCACGCTGTATCCGTCGACCAGCGACAGATGCGTCGCGATCTCCTTCATGTTCGGCAGGAACCGCTCGTGCTTGCTCAGTCCCTCCATTCCCAGGAAGCTCGGAATCTGTCCCGCAAAGATCAGCACCGCGATCCCCGTCGTAAATCCGAGCGTCACCGGACGGGGAATGAAGCGGATGAGCGCGCCCAGCTTGAACAGGCCCATCAGCAGCATCAGCACGCCCGCCATCATGCCCGCAAGCAGCAAATTCTCGTAGCCGTACTGCAGCACAATCATCAGCAGCACCGGTACGAACGCGCCCGTAGGCCCCCCGATTTGAAACCTGGAGCCTCCCAGCAGCGAGATCAGCACGCCTGCCGTCATTGTCGTATACAATCCGTATTGAGGACTCACTCCCGAGGCAATCGCGAACGCCATGCCGAGCGGGATGGCTACGATGCCCACAATCAATCCCGCAAGCAGGTCCCGGCGCAGTGCCCCGACGCTGTAATCCGCAAACCTTCCAAGCCTCTGCAGCTTCATTATACCCCTTCTTATTTTTGAATATTTGATTATTTGAATATATAGAATATAAGAGCGCGAGCAGGGAAAGTCAAAACGCGTTTGCGCCGTTGTAGGCGATTCTGGCCCAATGCGGGACCTAAAAAACGAGGCCACGTTCGCCGTACGGCGATTAGCCCCGTTTCCCACCCGTTTACTCGCTTCGTATCGTCTCCAGCAGCGAAATCGCGTCTACCAGATGGTTATCGAAAATGCGTCTGGCAACCTCCAGCAGCTCCACGATCAGAGGATCGCGCAGCGAATAGATGACGTTCGTCCCGTCCTTCACGCCGCTGACGACGTTCTTCGCCCGAAGGACGGCCAGCTGCTGCGACACCGCCGAGCCCTCCAGACCGAGCGCCGCCTGGATCTCGTTCACGTTTTTTTCCCCTTCGCTCAGCACTTCCAGAATCCGAATGCGCAGCGGATGCGCGAGCGCCTTGAAGAACTCCGCTTTGAATTGCTGCAACTCACGATTCAATCGCCTGTCCCCCTTTTTAATCGAACCAGCCCTTGCGTTTGAACCAGGTGTACATGCCCAGACCGAGCGCCAGCATCACTCCGACGACGATGAAGTAGCCCGCTTCCCACTCCAGCTCGGGCATGTTCACGAAATTCATCCCGTATACTCCGGCGATAAAGGTGAGCGGCATAAAAATCGTCGTCATCACTGTGAGCGTCTTCATGATCGAATTCATCCGGTTGGAGCGAAGGGAATCGTAGCTGTCCCTAAGGTCAGCCGTCATCTCCCGATTGGACTCGATCATCTCCGTCAGCTTCAGCAGATGGTCGTAGATATCGGTAAAATAGGCATGCTGCTCCTTGATGGCCGGTATTTTGTCCGAATTGAGCAGCCGGTACAGCAAATCGCGCATCGGAAGCACCGTCCGGCGAATGCGCAGCAGATCCGCACGAATGTCGTAGATCTGCTCCGTCATCTCCTGCAGATCGACCTTGTTCTCTCCCTGGTCCTCGATCTCGTTCAACTGATCCTCAATCTTGTATAGTGTCGGGAAGTAATTGTCGACGAGCTTGTCCATCAGCAGATACGCAACGTAGCTGTGGTTCCTCCCCCGCCGAAACTCCGGATCCTGCATCCGCCGCCAAGCTTCGTCGATTTCTTGCGAGGGCATCAGATGGAACGTGACGATGCCCCTCGGTCCGAGAAAAACGTCGACCTCCTCGGCCTTCAGCGTTTCCGGATGCAGCGCGTGCAGAACGAAAAAATGAGTCTCGTCGTAATGGTCCACCTTCGGCCGCTGCAGCAGATGCAGGCAGTCCTCGATCGCCAGCGGATGAAATTGAAAGTAGCTGTCCAGAAGCTCGATCTCCTCCGGCCTCGGACAATCGAAGTCGACCCAGAACCAGCTGACGTCGGGAGCGGTCAGTCCGTCCAGAGAAATGTCCTTCAACCACGCCCCGTCGTCCGTCGCGGCCATAATCCGCAGCACTCGCCTCACCTCTTCCCCTACATTATGCCTTGACGCGGGAGCCGTTGGCAACTCGGCGGCCATTCGGCCGCGAGCGCGATGAATGAGATCTTTAAGAAGAATTTAAGGAATTGGTGAGAAGTTGTTTAACTTTCCCCTTTACACTCGAAATGGAAAGAAAAACAATGCAGGAACGAGGGAATCTCATGACGAGCAAAAAAACGATGCTGTCGCTAGGCCTGATCTTCACGCTGCTGGCGGGCTGCAGCGAAGGGCCGAAAATGGAGCCGGATACGCCGACCACGTTAAAGGTGATGTTCTATTCGGAAGGCGGGTTTTATCAACAATATGGCCTGCCCTTCTCCGCACTGCATCCGGAGATCCAGGTGGAGATCGTGTCGACGCAAGGCGTGCAAAACGGCGAGGACGAAACGTATGACGAGGCGATCCTGAAGCTCATCGAGGAAAAGAGACCGGACGTGCTGGTGCTCAACGTCGCTCAATACAAGCAGTTGTCCCACGAGGGAAGATTGCTCGATCTCGAGACGAGAGCCGCGAAGGACGGATTCGATCTGTCCGGCATCTCGCCGGGGATTCTGGAGTATATACGGGGATTAAGCGACGGAAAGCTGCAGGGGCTGTCTCCCGGCTATTTCACCCAAGCCCTCTTCTACAACAAGGATTTGTTCCAGAAATACGGAGTCCCCTTCCCCGAGGATCGCATGAGCTGGGAAAGCCTGCTGCAACTGGCGGCCCGGTTTCCGACCGACGGGGAGCCCGACGAGCGCGTATACGGATTAAAGCCTGCCTTCGTATCCGACTTGAACGGCTTGGCGGGAAAAATCGGCGGAGCGATGGGGCTGAGCTATTTTAGCGGCTCCGACATGAAGATGACGGCGAATTCGGAATCGTGGAAAAAGGTCGTCGAGATGGCGGACCAAGCGCTCAAAAGCGGTTCTCTTTACACCGGATCGAATAGCGTGTCATTCGAAACGTACGAGGAGTATCTTCTGCAGGACGCTTTCATCAGCGGAAAAGCCGCCATGACCATAGACTCCACCTACCTGATCTCTCAAATCGAGGAAGCCCAGTCGGTCGTGAAAGAGAAGGTCGTACAAAACTGGGACGTCGTGACGGTGCCTGTCGACCCGAACAACCCCGGCTACACCGATCTGGCATCGGTCAATGAGATTTTGGCCATTGACGCCCAATCTCCCAATATCGAAGCGGCATGGAAGTTCCTCCGGTACGTGAACGGGGACGATTATGCCCGCGTCACATCCAAGGCCGACTTGGGACTATCGTCCAGACCTAAGTACTTCTCCGATGAAGAAGGCCATAACCTGCAGGCGTTCTACGCGTTGACGCCCAGGGAAGAAACCGTCTATAAAGATTACGGCAAGCTTCCGAACGAGTCGTTTTCCCAGCTTTTGAGCTTGATCATGGCGGAAATGTCCGAAGCGGAACAAGGCGAAAAAACCGTCTCCGAAGCGTTGGAGGACATTCAGAATAAAGGCCAGCTCATCCTCGACGGCAAAGGCGGTCCGCCAAGCGAAACCGGCGGTTCCGGCCTTATGATCGCTCCCCGCTCTTAATGGCATGGACGAGGGCCGCAAGGCCCTCTTGAATCGCGCCCATTAAAGCTAACTACATCCGGCTCTCGCGGCTGCCGCGGACGGCGTTGCGATAGTCCTTGGGCGTCTGTCCCGTCTCGCTGCGGAAGACGCGGTTGAATTGGCGAATGTTGGCGAAGCCCGTCCTCTCCGCCACGAGCGTCATTTTGTCGTCGGTGAGGGCCAGCCTCCTTTTGGCTTCCTCCACTCTCAGGGAGGACAGATGCTCTACGAACGATCGGCCCGTCCTGTTTTTCAAAATCGCGCTGAAGTACGCCGGGTGAAGATGCGCCCGTTCGGCGACATCCTTCAGCGTGAGCGGCTCGCGATAATGCTCCGCCAGATAGCGCAAAGCCTGATGGATCGGATCCCGCCCGGCGGAGCGTTTCCCCGGAGCGACGGCGGCGGCAAGCCGCCCGAACAGCTGCTTGCAGAGCTCGATCAGTTCGTCGCTGGACGAGATCGAACAGATCTCGACCAGTTGGGCGCGTATATCGTGATCCCCCATCCATTCCTTCGTCGTTCCCCATTCCTCGGTCAATTCGTAGTAATGCAGAATGAGCTTGCAGATTTGCTGATGTACGCTTTCCGGCGTCTGCGCCCAGCGGCACAGCCCGCCGATCGCTTCCTCCACCCGGCCGTCAATCTCGGCGGCCTTCCCTTCGTTAACGGCTTCCTCCAGCGGCCTCCACGACCATTTCTTCGTTCCGGCCTTCGTCTGGGCCTCCGAAGTCGTGTCTTCGTAATCGATCACCTTGTCTCCTCCGACGACGAGCCGGTACAGCAAGGCGATCTGCGCCTCCCGATAAGATTTCGGAATCGTCTCCGCCCCTTCCATCGTGCTGCCGATCCCGATCGTCACCGTCAGATTGGACAGCGATTGAATCTGCCGCCGGATCGAGTGAGCCGTGTCGACGAGCTTGCGGCGCGACGCGACCCGATCCGGAACGTTGGCCAGGGCGACCACCTCGGAATCGGAGAACGCGAAGCAGAACCCTCCCAGACGATGATCCAGAATCTCCTGCACGAACTGCCGGATGTAGAGCTGGAACAGAGAAGGGTCCGTTCGGCCGTAGCGCTCCCGTCCGACCGATTCCTTGTCCATCTTGATGACCATGCAGGCGAAATACGGCTCCTCCAGCTCGACCCCCAGCCGTCTTACCCCTTCCAGATCCGAGGAGCTCATGCTGGCCCGCATCAATCCTGCCGCCAGATGATCGCTCGCCTGCCGGCGCAAGACGTCCTCCGCCTCCGGACCGGCGGACTCGTTCGCTCTCCGGGACGCCTCCCGAAGCTCCTCCTTCACCTTCTTCAGCACCCTCGACAGCTCTTCCCGTTCAACCGGCTTCATCAAGTAGTCCTTGGCTCCGTGGCGAAGCGACTGCCGCACGTACGTGAAGTCCTCATAACCGCTTATGACGATACAGACCAGCTCCGGGAACCGCTCGCGAGCGAACTTCTGCAGCTGCAGGCCGTCCATTCGCGGCATGCGGATATCCGTCAGAACGACGTCCGGCTTCAAGTCGCCGATCATCTCCAGCGCTTCGTAGCCGTCCTTCGCGTCCCCGACGATGTCCCAGATCGGATCTTCGGAGGAGATCATCGCACGCAAGCCTTTCCTGTAGATCGCTTCGTCGTCCACGATTAAGATTCTGGGCATGGCTGCGCCTCCTCCTCTAGCTTTCCGAGCATCGCTCCGGACCTCTTCTCAGAGCCGGCAGCGTAATCGTCACCTTCAGCCCCTGGTAAGGCATGCTCTCGAACGCCAAGCCGTACGGCTCCCCGTAGTGGAGCAGGATGCGGCGGTGTACGTTCAGCAGCCCGTTGCCCGTCTTGCCCCCGAGATCCCTGGAATGCCGAAGCCGGCCGCGAATCTCCTCCAGCTCCTCGTTCGTCATGCCGATTCCGTCGTCCTCGATCCCGATCGTCAGCACGCCCGCCTTTTCCGCTCCCGTCAGCCGGATAAGCCCCGAACCCGTGCCCCGATCCAGGCCGTGATGAATCGCGTTCTCCACGATCGGCTGAACGATCAGCGGCAGAACGACGCAGTCCAGCGCCCTCTCGTCGATCTCCTCCCGGAACCGGATTCGATCTCCGTAGCGGATCAGCTGAATGGCCATGTAGCCATTGACGTGCTTCAGCTCTTCTCCCAGCGTCACGATTTCCTGGTGGCTGCTTAGGCTGTAACGCAGCATTCGGCTTAAATTGTTGGCCATCGTCACGATGTCCTTGTTGCCCTCCAATTCGGCGTTCATGCTGATCGTTCCCAGCGTGTTGTACAAAAAGTGGGGATTGATCTTGCTCTGCAGCGCGGCGATCTGAGCGTCCTTCTCGCGAATCTCCGTCTCGTACAGCCGATAGCCCAGCTCGCTGAGCTTCGACACCATCGTATTGAACGAACCGCCCAACCGCCCGATCTCGTCTTGTCCGTGAACCGGAAACGCAACCTGAAGCTCCCCCTGCTCGACCTTCCTCATCAGCCGGCTCAGCTTGCGGAGAGGATTGGTCACGCGAAAGGCGACGACCACGTTCAGCAGCATCGCCAGTCCAACGGAGGCGACGATCACCAGCGTCATGGAGCTTTGAACCTTGTGGCTGTCCCGCATCAGCTCCTTGACCGGCACGATGCTGACTGTCGTCCATCCGGTGACGGGCGACGTCACGTAAGCGACTAACGATTCCGGCATTCCTTCGGACGCGTCGACATGACTCACGCCCTGGCCCTGAAGCAGGCCGAGCCGGGGAAGACCGGGATCCCCGTCTTCCCGGCGAATGACGAGCTGCCCCTGCTGGTCGAAGATATACATCGACTCTTCGGCCGCGAGATTGACCTGCTGCAGAATGCTGCGCACCGCCGACGGATCGATATCTATCACGATATACCCGATCCTCTCCCCGCTGTCGAAGCTCCTCAGCTCCCGGGCAATCGAGAAGACGTCGTACGTCATCCCGCCGGTGGACGTAATCTGGTGCGTCGTGATGAACGTCGGCTGCCCGGGAAGACCCTTCGCCTGTTTCAGCCATTCCGCGCTCTCGTCGAGAATATAGTTGGTCACGTATTGGCTGTCCGGCAGCACCACGTACGAGGCGCCCTTCTCACCGTACAGGGATACGCCCATAATGTCGATGCGGCCGTTAATGAATATTTTCGACACGAATCCGTTCAGGTGACCGATCTGCTCCAGCGTCAGCGGCTGTCCCGGCTCTCGCGGCCCGCTCAAATATTCGAGAATCTCGCTGTATTGATAAGGAGACAACGTGAGCCGGTTCAACTCGTTCATATAAGTGTCGATGTTCAGAGTGAGCTGCTGGATCGTCTGCAGCTGATACGAGCCGACGTTCTTCTCCATCGCGCTCTCGAAGCTGGAGAAGGTGTAGAAGCCGATTGCGCCGATCGGGACGACGACGAGAAGGAAATTGATCAGAATGAGCTTCCGGGCAAGCCCTTGGTTGGTGAACCAGCGCACGAGACTCCGTTTCCGTTTCATAGCTCCCCCACTACCTCTTCAGTTCGGCGTCGATGATAGCGGCCGCGTTCCTTAGCGCCTGCTCCGGAGTTTGCCGGCCGTAGTTCATTTGCTCGAATTCGCGGATCAGCACTTCCGTCGTCGACCATTGGCGGACATGCCTCGGCCAGTATTTCACGTCGTTGGCGGCGGCGGCATAATCGCTGCGGAATTTCAGCGCGTGGAACGCTTCCCCCCGGACGACGCGGGTCATGCTCGGGACGTGCCCGGCCTCGGCCCACATCTCGCCGTGCTCGACCATCCACTTGGCGAACGTCATGATCGCATTGCGCTTCTCGTCGGTCATGCCGTGCTTGGTCGGAATGACCAGGGAATGCGAATCGCCCCAGACCGCCGGAGTGTCGTACACGGTCGGCAGCGGAGCGACGCCGAAGTCGAGCCCCGGCGCATGCTCGAACGCGCCCGTCCCCCACATTCCCGTAATCAGCACCGCCGCCTTGCCGTCGTAGAACATTTTGAAGGCGTCGTTAATATCGGGCGGAATGAGCCCGCTTGCATACAAGCCGTTCACGAATTTGAGCGCCTTTAAGGCCTGAGGATTGTTCAGCGTCGAACGGGTTCCCATCTCGTCGTAGAACGATCCGCCCCCTTCGATCTGATTGTACAGGCTCCACCACAGCCACACGGAATCGATTCGCGTGCTCGGCTGGGCCAGCGGCGCGATGTCGGGCGGAACGGCTGCCCGAATGCGCTGCAGGAAGGCGGTAAAGCCTTCCTCTCCCCCCTCCAGCACAGGCTTGTCGGCGGAATCGAGCAGTCCGGCCACCTTCAGATGCTGCTTGTTGTAATACATGACGAGCGCATGCGTGTCGAGAGGGACGGCGTAGGAACGGCCGTCGTACATGGCCGAAGCCATAATATTCCCGTTGAAGACGTCCCAGTCCAGCCCGACCTCCGACGCGGGGCCGGTCAGATCCTCGATGTAGCCGTTCTGAACGAACTGCGGCAAATTGGTGGCATGATTAATGGCGACGTCGGGCGCGTTCCCCGAGAGAATAGCCGTGCGCAGACGAGAATAATAGTCGTCCAGCCTGGAGTTCGTCTGCACGATGTGAACGGCGCTCTGCTCCCGGTTGAACCTCTCCACCATCTCGGTCATGAATTGATTGTCCCCGCCGCTGAATGGCGTCCAGTATTCGATCCGGATCGCCGAGGCTTGCCGGGCCTGCCGATGCTCGGGCTCCTCGGCGCCGGACGAACACCCGGCCGCGGCCGCCAGCAGCATCAGGACGATGGCTGCGTTCAACGGCTTGACCTTCATTTTCCATCCCTCCCGCCTAAGCTGACAATCTCGAAAGACCTGCCCTTTATCGGATGACATCCATATAATCGACGAGGACAGCCGCTCCCGCCTGTTCGAGTTTCAGTGTAATTTCATTCGAGCCCGCCTGCAACGTCCATCTCGCTTCCGCAAGCGCGTATTCGTTCCGTTCGGTTCGAACCAGCCTCAGCTTCTCGCCGCGGCGAGCGCCGTTAACCGTCGCGACGAGCGTCAGCTCCTCGGCGGACGGATTCGCGACGGCGAGCTTCACGCGATACACCCCCGCGGCGGGCACGTTCACGCGGTCGAAGCGCGCCAAGCTTCCCGTGCTTCCCGCGAGCCTCGTCACGCCCCAACCGGACGCGAACGGATTGCTCTCCGCAGCGGCTTCCCCTTCGGCGTGCGCGTTCTCCGCTTCGTAGCGGGGAAGCTCGATCGCCAGCAGCTGCAAGCCCTCCTTCTCATCGGGGAAGGAGACGGAGATCTCGTTCATTCCGGACCGAAGCCGGATCGAAGCGTAAGCGTACCCCGTCTGGCCTTCTTCCGCTGCCGGAAGCCGCACAACAACCGGCTCTTCGCCGTCCGTCTCCACCGCGACCTCCGCCGGACCGCCCGTCTCATTCCGGTAATGCAGCAGAAGCGGCGCGCTCGTATCCACAGACGCCGGAATCAGATCGAACGTCAGCTTCCCGCCTTCGCGGCTCGCATGCTCCGCCCGGAACACTCCGTCGGAGGAGGGCACCGGGATGGCCGTATCCAGCGAGAGCGGCTTGCCGATCTCCGGCAGCCCTTCGTCGTTCCAGAACACCGGTTGAGCGCGGGCCTTCCGATTGTTCCAGCCGTCGCTAATGCCGGTCGTGGCGTGATAGACGATCCAGGTCTCCGTTCCGTCGGGGGAGGGGACGAACGAGTTATGTCCCGGGCCGTATACGCCCGCTTCATCGTCCATCGTCAGAATCGGCCCGTCTCCTTTGGTCCAGTTCGAGGCGATCAGCGGATCCGCCCCGGGGGCTAGCGAGAGCAGGCCCAGACTGTAGAAGGGCGTCCAGCTTCCGGCGCCGGAATAGACGATATGCGTTCTTCCGTCGCGCTGCAGAATCGACTGGCCCTCGTGAATATACGGCGGCCCTCCCGCCCTCTCCCATTCCAGGTCCGGCTCGCCGATCTTCACGCGCGGACCGCTGATCGTGAGAGGATCGCTCATCGGAGCGATATACGTGTTCTGCTGCACGTTAACGTCGCCCTCCCAGCCGGACCATACGAAATACAGCTTCTCGTCCTGCTCGAGAACGAGACCGTCGATCGCCCATTTGTCCGTGTCGTCGGCCACCTTCCCCTTGAAGGCGTAAGGACCGAGCGGATCGTCCGTCTCGGCTTCGAGCGCGTACATCCGGTGATTCTCGTTCGCCCCGTCGTCCGCAGCGAAATAAATGTACCATTTTCCCCGCAAATACTGAATCTCGGGCGCCCACAGATTCGCGGAGTACATCGTGTCGACCGGCGGATACCAGACGACCTTCCTCTGCGCCTGCTTAAAGTCCAGCGTCCGGGATTTCATTACCATAATATCGGCGCCGTTATGCGTAAAAGTCATATAGTAAAAGCCGTCTCTATACACGACGCTCGGATCGGGCGTGTCCAGATCCGCAAGCGTGTTCTTGAAGGTGCCTCCGTGTCCGGAATATCGGACCGCTTCGGAATGGCTCATGCTTCCTCCTGTCCGCCAGACGAAGGCGGCAGCGACGGCCAAAGCCGCCGCGACTGCTGCGATCGAGATCAGAATCGTCTTGCGCCTCATCTTGTCCGTCCTCCCCTGCCTGGCCGGTTATTTGACCGCACTCTGCGTAATGGCCTTCACGAACGAGCGCTGCCCGACCATGAAGATGAGCAGCATCGGAATGGTGGCGATGGTCGTCATTGCCATCAGCTTGCCGTATGCCTGCACATAGCTGCCCTGCGCCATCATCGCGATGCCGCCCGTAATCGTGCGCATTTCGGGCGAGGTCGTGGCGTAGAGCGGCCAGACGAAGTCGTTGTAGATGCCCATGAACGTAAAAATTCCGAGCGTCACCATGATCGATACGGACGCCGGCATCAGAATTCTCCAATACACCTGCCACTTATTCGCGCCGTCGATTCTCGCCGCTTCTTCGATCTCCTTCGGAAAGGAAGAGAAAAACTGCAGCAGCAGGAAAACGCCGAACGCGCCGGCCGTATAGGGAAGCACGAGCGCCGAGTAGGTGTTGATCAGTCCGAAAGCGTTGAACTGCATGTACATCGGAAGAAAGGTCAGCACCCCGGGAATCATCAGCGAAGCGATGAACATGGACAGCAGCGTTCGGCGGAACGGAAGGTCCTTCAACCGCGCCAGCGCGTACGCCGCCAAGGAATCGATGAACAGCACGATCGCCGTGCCGGCCACGCCGACCGACAGGGAGTTCGCAATCCAGCGGACGATCGGCACGTTCATGAGCTCGCCGCTGATGCCGTCGATGTAGTTGTCGAGAGTCGGCTTCTTCGGAATAAAATTCATCTTGCCGGACAGCGCCTCGAAATCGTTCTTCATCGAAGTGGAAAGCATCCAGACGAGCGGCAGGAGGAACACGAGGGCCACCGCAGCCGCAGCCGCGACCAGGACGAACGTTCTCAGCTTTCGCGAATGCACCGTCTACTCCTCCTTCCTGCCGTAAGTGACGCGGTACTGAACGACCGATACGATCATGATCAGGAGCGCCATCAGAATCGCCATCGCCGAAGCGGAGCCGACTTCCCTCCGGATGAACGCCTGGTCGAGCACGTTCATCAGCAGCACCTTCGTCGTGTCTCCCGGTCCGCCGCGGGTCAGCAGGAACGGCTGGGCGTAAATATTGAAGGAGGCGATCGTCGACGTGATCATCACGAACAGCATGACCGGGCGAATAGAGGGCAGCGTAATGCTGGCGAATTTGCGCCACGAACCGGCCCCGTCGATCGAAGCCGCCTCGTAATAGTCTTCGGGAACCTGATTCAACGCGTTGATAAAAATGATCATGTTAAAGCCGATCGTCCACCACAGCGTCGTCGACACGAGCGCCGCCCACACCCAAGGCTCGCTCGTCAGCCACGGAATCGGATCGATGCCGAGCTTGCCGAGCATGCTGTTGATCAAGCCCGCGTTCGTATCGTACATCATCAGCCAGATGACCGCCATGACCGAAGCCGATACGGCATACGGCATGAAGTAGACGGTGCGAAACCAGCTGCGAATGCTGCCCGGCAGCGCATTGACGAGCAGAGCCAGAGCAAGACCGACGGCGATCAGAAGCGGCACGGAATACAGGACGAACTGAACCGTCGCCCACAGTCCCCGGAAGAACAAGCTGTTCAGGTAGGCGCCGGAAGCGAACAGGTTGACGTAATGAGCGAAGCCCACGAACCGGTGGGATTCGGACAGCAGCTCAAACTCGTGCAAGCTGATGTAGAATCCGTAACCGATCGGAAAGAGCAAAAAGACGGAGAAGCTGATCAGGTAGGGCAGAACGAACAGCGACGAGCTGATGCGGGATTGCCAGCCGGTATTCATCGCGGATTTCCTCCTTCGGATTCATGGCCAAAGAAGACGGGGCATCCCTTCCGGAATTCCCGTCTCCTTCGTCGGCGGACCGGTTGCCGGCCGGTTTTTACTTGCCCATAGCCTGGCGGGACTTGGCGACCGCTTCGTCAAGCGCCTTCTGCGGATCCTTCTTGCCGAGCAGCGCGTTGTTGATCTCGCCCCACACCGGCTCGATAATCGTTCCCCAGTTCAGCACGTTCGGCGCGAACTGGACGTAGGCGAAGCTGTCGGCGACCGAGCTTTGCGGCAGCGCTTTGAACTCCGCGCTGTCCAGCATCGGCTTGGAGGCGAGCGCCTGGCCGGACTCGGCCCAGGCCAGGGAATTGCTCGCGACGTATTTCAGGAAGTCGCCGATGCCGGCGAGCACGCTCTCGTCGGTCGTATTTTTCGGAATGACGAAGCTGTGGGAGCCCGCATAGACGGCTTGCTTGGCTTTGCCGATTTGCGGCACCGGCGCGATGCCGTAGTTCAGACCGGCCTCGTCGAACTGCGATTTCATCCACGGACCGTTGAACTGAATCGCGTTCTTGCCTTGCAGGAACAGCGTGTTCTCGCCGTCCTGCTGAACGTTGGCCGGGGAAATCCCTTCGTCGATCAGGCCGCGGAGCCATGCGACCATCTCAACCGCCTCCGGAGAATTGTACGCGACGTCCGTGCCGTCCCACAGCTCGCCGCCATTCTGCCAGACAAGCGTCGGGAAGATGAACTGCTGCGGCCAGAGCGTCGGCACGACGTAGCCGTACTGGCCCTTGCCCTCGTCCGTCAGCTTCTTCGCCGCGTCCTCGAACTCGGCGCGGTTCGTCGGCGGAGCCGTAACGCCCGCCGCTTCGAACAGATCCTTGTTGTAATACATGACCAGCGGATGAATGTCGAGCGGGATTCCGTACCACTGGTCCTCGATCGTCGAATATTCGACGGGAGCCTCGACATAATCGGATTTGGCCATGCCGGCCTGGGCGGCGATGCCGTCCATCGGCTGCAGTTGGCCCTTGCTCGCGTAAGTCGGAATCTGGTCCACGTGCATGATCGCCAAATCCGGGCTTTCCTTGCCTGCGCTTAGCGCGACGTCAAGCTGCTTGTAATATTCGCCGCTAGGCTGAATGACGAAGTTGATCTTGTAGCTGTCCTGGGAAGCGTTGTACTTCTCGACGATGTCCTTCATGAAGGCGCCGTCCGCGCCTGAGAACGGCGTCCAGAACAGGAATTCCGTCTTCTTGCCGCCTCCTGCAGCTGCAGAGCCGCCCCCGGAGGCGGCGGAGCTCCCCTCCGGAGCGGCCGACCCTCCTTCATTGCCGCCGCCGCATGCGGCGAGCACCAGAGCCGCCATCGACAGCGCCAGGAACGCGCGGGCAAAGCTTAACCGTATGTGTTTCATGCTTCTAATCCCCCTCGATCGGTAGTGTGATGCGCTTGGCATGGCACCATCGTAGCGCTTTCCGACCGAAGAAAAATACGCACTTCGTTTAGGGATTGTGGACATTTCTTAAGATCGTCGGCAAGCGTCAAGGCCGGCGGAGCGCTGAGGCCGGCGGCCGGACGTCTTAGCGAAAGCCCGAACGATACGCGCCCGGCGTTACCCGCATCGCCTGCTTGAAGGCTTTGGAGAAATGATGCTTGTCGGCGAAGCCGCAGTAAGCCGCCACTTTCTCCAACGGATAGGCCGTCGTCTCCAGCAGTTCCGCGGCGTAGCGCAGTCGCAGCTGTGTCAGATAGCGGCGGGGAGGCATGCCGAAGTGCTCCCGAAACAAATAACGGAAGCGAGAAGGGGAAAGGTGCGCCCGGCGCGCCAGTTCCTCGACGGACAGCGGATCCGTCAGCCGATAGGACAGAAACGGAGTCACCCAATCAGGGGAGAACGGTCCCCTTCTTTCCGTGTCCGGTCGGGCCCGATAATGATCGCGAATCAATTGCCGCACCAATTCCATGGCCATATGCTGGGCATCCAATCGGGACAGCCCGTCCGGCTCCAGCCATCGTTCGATCGTCCCGACCAAAAGCTCGCGGAAGCGCTCGGGATAGCGCGGAGCCAGCTTCACGGGAACGCGGACGCCGGGCATGCCGTTAAGCCTCGGCTGCATCAGCCTCTCGAACGGAGAGAGATCGACCTGGCCGGGCAAAGTCGCGAAGCTTTCCGTTCTCCGATCCTGATAGAAAAGATCAAGATGGGCATAAGGCGTGTTCGTTCTCGTGATTCCGGCCAGCGTATGAACGGTGCCGGGCTGCAGCAAACAAAAATCGCCCGCCTCCAACAGAAGCTCTTCCCCTTCGGCACAAACCTCGAGCGTCCCTTCTTCGACGTAAATCAGCAAGTAGTCGAGCAGATTGCGTCTGGCCGCGTACTTCCACGGCTGCCGGACGGGCAAATCGCAGTGCCGCAGGTAAGGAACGACGAGCTGGGCGGACATCCATTCTTCGAGCGTATGCATCTCGGATCCCTCTCTCCGACCGGCGAATCCCGGTCATATTGGACAACGAAATCAGACAGCCGGGATAACGACTTGCGGCCTCCGATTCGCTATTCTATATCCATCGAATCAAAAGGAGGCCATGAACATGAGCATCGACAACCATGAACCGCCCGAGTTGATCTCGGATTATCCGCTGAGCGACACGCAGCTCGCCCTTTATCGACAAGACGGGCACATTCGCTTGAAGCAGGTGATGACCCCCTCGGAGACGGACGCGTACGAACCGATCATTTCGGAGGTCGTACGCAAGCTGAACCATCACGACAAACCTCTGAGCCAACGGGACACTTACGGCAAGGCGTTCATTCAAGTCGGCAATCTGTGGACGAAAAGCGAGGCGATCCGGCGCTTCACATTAGCCCGGCGCTTCGCGAAGATCGCGGCCGATCTCATGGGCGTTCGAGGCGTTCGCCTGTACCACGATCAAGCGCTGTTTAAGGAACCGGGAGGCGGGCATACGCCCTGGCATCAGGACCAGATCTATTGGCCGCTGGACACGGATCAGACCATCACGATGTGGATGCCGCTCGTCCCCATCTCGGAAGAGATCGGCTCGATGACTTTCGCTTCAGGCACCCACACGAAGGGTTACGTGAGCCGACTGGTCATTTCCGACGAGTCCCACAGCACGCTGGGACAGTATATCGAAGCCAAGGGAATTCCCCAGGTCAATTACGGCGCGATGGCGCCGGGAGACGCGACGTTTCATGCAGGCTGGACGCTGCATAGCGCCCCCGGAAATCCGACGGAACACATGCGCAAGGTAATGACCGTCATCTACATGGCCGACGACGCTAAAGTGATAGAGCCCCAAAGCAACGTTCACCGGAACGCGCTGGAGCTCAGCCTTCCGGGCTGCAAACCGGGCGAACCGGCGGCGAGCCCGCTCAACCCGGTCGTCTATCGCCGAGAAGACTAAGGCCGGGAGGCCGAAGTAAACCCTGCGTCATCCGGGCTTGCTTCGGCCTCTCGGCCTATTCCTCGTCAGGGCTGCCTTTGTCCGATCTGCGGAATTGCTGGGGTGTGAGCCCGGTTTCCTTCTTGAACACTTTGCTGAAGTACTTCTCGTCCGCGAAGCCGACCTGATCTGCGATTTCCCCGACCTTCAGATAAGGATTGCCGAGCAGCAGCCTGGCGTGGTTCATGCGCAGCTCGGTGACAAATTCCTTGATGCCGATTCCGAACTCCTGCTTAAACAAGCGGGCCACGTACTCCGAATTCATGAAAAATTGCGCGGACACGTCCTTGATCATCAGCGGCTCGTGGTAATGCCGCTTCAGATAATCCCGGACCTCGTAGATCGTTTCCTTTCGTTCCCGTCCCTGCAATCGGCCGATTTCCTCGGCCAGCCGCAGCAGGCGGTTTTCCAGACTCTCCGCCAGCCGCTCCAAAGCGAACGCCCCCGTATCGTCCCAGTACACAAGCGAGCGATCGTCTGCAGCGCCCAAGCCTTCTTCCGGCCGTCCCGCTCCAGCGTAAAGCTCCTTCAGCCATTTCAACTCCTGCTCCCACCATAAAATCTGCCGGGTCGTCAGGAAGCCCGCCTGCGCGCAGCCGGAGAGCAGCCCGGACAGGAACCGCCGGATATCGCTCCGGCTTCGCCCGAACAGGATCATCCTTAGCTCCCGTTCCTCCTGCAGAAGAGACAGCATTCCCGCCGGCTCCGAAGCTTCCGCATACACGCCGTCCGGCTCGGGGCGCAGATGGTTGACGCTTTGGCGCACCGCCTCCGCCTCTTCGAACGCCCTCGCCATCTCGTCCGGGAAAACGCGCCGGGAAGAGAGCGCGATCTCGATGCGGATGCCGAACGTGCGAAGCATCGTGCGGGTCAGTTCTCCGCAGACCCCCTTCGCGTCGCTCAAATCGAAGAGCAGCAGCACGATGACGCCTTCTTCCGACTGGTAGCGAAAGGCCGTCCCCCTCCTCGGGAAGTCGAGCAATTCGCCGGCGACGTTCATGATCGAGAAATACAGCAGATCCTTCCTGTCCGAGAAAGCTCTCTCGATGCGCCCTGCCCGCTCCTGGATCCGGCACATGCAGAGCGTATACGGACGGCCCTGCCAGAGCCGCCATTCGTCGCCCAGCAGTTCCTCGGCCTCGCCCGCCGGAATGGCCGCCGAACGGTCCGCGATCTGCGTCAGCAAGCTGTCCCTCAGCATCAGCCTCCGCTCGTTTATCGCCCGGGCGTTGCCAAGCAGTGCGACCGCTTTATCGTTTTCCTGTTTTAGCTCCCGCAGCGCGTCCTTCAGCCTGTCGTACACTTCGGACTCGTCGATCGGCTTGATGAAATAATCGAAGCCCCCGTACTCAATCGTCTTTTTCAGGAACGCGTAATCCTCGTAGCCGCTGATCACGATCGTCTTATGCGGATACGGAAGCTCCCGCAGAAGCCGCAGCAGATCGACGCCGTCCTTGTTGGGCATCCGCATGTCGGTCAGAATAATCGTCGGCCGCTTTTCCACAATCAAGCGATAGGCTTCATCGCCGTCCGCGGCCTCCAGCACTTCCGTAATGCCAAGCGAGCGCCAATCGATGGCCATGCCGAGAAACTTCCGGGTACGCCGTTCGTCGTCCACGATAATGGCCTTCATGTCCCTTCCTCCCCGATGCCGAACAACAACGAGCTGTCCCGTTCTTCCATACGTTCCGGCAGCAGCAGCGTTACCCGAAATCCGCCGCCCTCGCGATTCTCCATCCCCATCTCCGCTGACTCTCCGTAATACAGCCGAATGCGGCGAAACAGATTCACCAAGCCGACCTTCCCGTAAGGCTCGTGCCGGTCGGGCTGCCGATGCACGGCCTGCATTACGCTCGCCATCTCCGCTTCGTCCATCCCTTGTCCGTTATCCTCCACAACGATTTGCAGCCGGGGTCCGCCGGCGGTCTCGATCTTCCCGACGCTTATGCCCAAATGACCGTTTCCCGCTTGACGGTCGAACGCATGCTTGAAATAGTTTTCCACCAGCGGTTGTATCGTCATTTTCGGCACGAACCAGCCGTCGTTCTGCCGGTCCGCCTCGATCTCGACGCTCAACCGCTCCTCAAAGCGGTGCTTCTGCAGCTCGAGATAGGCTTGAACATGCTCGATTTCCTTGGAGAGCGGCACTCGCTCTTCTTCGAAGTCCATGCTGTAGCGCATCATCTTCGACAGCGACCGAACGAGCCGGTAGACCTCGTAGTCCCCGTTCTCGTACGCGAGCGCCGCGGTCGATTGCAGGGCGTTGTTCAGAAAATGGGGATTCAACTGGGCCTGCAGCGTATTGAGCTGCTGCGTCTTGTTCTGAATTTCCAGCTTGTATTCCTTGATCATCAGAGAACGGATCGTCTCGACCATGGACTTGAACTGATCGCCGACGATGCCGATCTCGTCGCTGCCGAGTCGGTCGAAATCGACCTGCATGTTGCCCTTCTTGATGTTCCGGATATTGCGGACGAGCACCTGAAGCGGCCGGGTGATCCTGAACGAGACGATCAGCGTGGCCGCTACGGCCAGCACAAGGGCCAACCCCCCAATCCACAAATTCATCTTGACGATCTCGCGCGCGTTCCGGTTCAGCGTCTCGTAAGGAACCTGCTTGACCAACAACCAGCCCTCGTTCGTCTGCTGGAGGCGATTGTAGACGATGATGCCCCGGAAATCGGCGTCCTCCCGGCTCCAGTGGCCGCTCGGCCGATTCTCCCGCCGAATGCGTTCCAGCCAGTCGCCCGGAGGCATTTCTTCCGAAGCGGCGGACCGGAACAGCGCTTCCCCTTCCGGATTCAGCAGCATAAACTCGCTCTTGCCCGGCACGTACAAGTCCCTCACCAACTCCTCAAGCTCCTTGACGTCGATCGTAATCGTCAAATAGCCGAGCACGTCGTCTCCCGGAATGTCTACGAAAGCCCGCCGGTACGTAAATAGCCCTTCGTTCGATCCATCCGGGCCGAAATGGCCGCGGTACGGGTCTTCGAACGCCCGCGCATAGCCGCCTTCCGCCCTTTCGTCCTGCTTATACTGTCTCCACAGAGAGGGGGTGAGGACGAACGTCAGACCCGAGCGCCGCATATACAGCTCGACTCTCCGGATATGGGGACTCGATCGAATAACCGTCAGCAATATATCCTTCACGCCTGCGGACAACGTGTCGTCGCTGGAAATTTCTCTCCGGAACAAATTGTTGGCGGCCGCGTTCGTATAGAGCGACAAGCCGAGCTGGTCGATCCGCTTTAGATATGCGTCGATGTTGCGGTGACCTTCGGACAGCAGATTGATGTTCTCCTGCAGCGTCTGTTCGACGACGGAGCGGCTGGTCAGCTGATAGTTGAACACGATGGCCACGCCGAACGGCACCACCGTCGCAAGCAGCAGCAGCGCGATCAGTTTATTGCGGATGCTGGAACGGATGGCCACCATCGGCCGCGCCTCCCTTTTTCTTCGATGTCGGCCGCATTCCGTGCGGGAAAGGCAAAACAAACCGTAAGCCCGAAAGCTTAAGGTTTGTTTCGAAGAAGCACGCCGGCTTCTTATTTCTGGCTCAAGTTTTTCCAGGCCTCGTCCATCTTATCGAGCGCCAGCTCGTAATCGAGCTTGTTGGCCACGTATCCTTGGATGAGCGCGTAAAACTCGTTGTACGTTCCGTCCGGCCATTGGTTAAAGCTCCACGGTATCGTCTGGTTCGCTTGCGAATATTTCACCACTTCCTGCGATAGCGAGCTTAAGCCGTCGGCCGGAATGTTGTCGTAGGCGGGAATGAATTGGAAGTCCTTGGCCAGATACTTCTGGCCAGTCTCCGAGCTGACCATCCAGTCCAGGAACGTCTTCGCCGCTTCGATCGACTTGGAATCCTTGTTAACGGCCCAGAACATCGGCGTTCCGACTTGAAGACGGTCCATCCGCTCGGCATCGTCGTTGATCGGCACCGGCATCAGGCCGATGCTGCCGAGATCCGGGTTCATCTGCCGAAGCGGCATTTCCGCCCAATCCCCCTGGTGTATCATCGCCACCTCGCCGTTGGCGAGCAGCGTCTCCTGCGTCTTGTAATCCGTTGTGAGCGGGTTGGCGTATCCGTATTTCAGCGTCAGATCGAGGAACTTCTTATAGTCCTCAAAATACGGATTGCCCTTCATTGTAGCCGTCCCCGCCGTCAGATCCTGGACGAACTTGTCCGGATCGTCCTGCTGGGCGAACGCGATGTTCATCTGCTGCATGCCGAGAATCCACCATTCCCCATAGCCGTTGCCGAACGGCGTAATGCCCGCGCCTTGAAGCTTCTCCGCGACCGCTTCCAGCTCCGTCAGCGTCTTCGGCAGCTCGGCAATGCCTGCCTTCTCGAACAAATCTTTATTGTACACGAGTCCGAAGCCCTGCAGATTGTAAGGCATGCCGTACAGCTTGCCGTCGAGCGTCGCCGCGTTCTTCGCGAACGGAAGCGCGTGCTCGGCCCAAGGCTCTCCGGAAAGATCGACGATCCGCGATTGCCACAGGCTCAGCATCGAAGGCCCGTCTACCGCGAAGATATCCGGGCCTTGCCCGGCGGCGAACCGGGTTTTCAAATCGGATTTCCAGTCGGCGCTGCCGCCGATAATATCGTTGACGATCTTGATATTGGGATGCTCCTTCTCGAACTCCGCCGTCATGGCGTTAAACGGCTCGGCGATGTCCACCATGAAATGAAACACCCGCACCTCCTGAACCTCGCCCGCCGGCTGCGGCGGCGATTCCGAGGCGGTCGCGCCGCCCGTATCGGGACTGCCCGCATTCTCCCCGCCGTTCGCGCCGCACCCGGCCAGAAGCGACGCGATTAGCGCGGTCGCGGCAAACCCTGTCCAACGTTTGTTCATTGCATTTCCTCCCCAATTTTCATTATAAAAGCCTATGTGAATCTTTTCCTGTGGAAAAGAATGCCACCCCGTCGATCGACCCCGTTCAGCCTTTAACCGATCCGGCCGTAATTCCGCGGATAATGTACCTCTGAAGGGCGAGGAACAACACGATGATCGGCGTCATCGACATGACCAGCGTCGCCAGCGCCATGTCCCACTGCTTGGCGTATTGGGCGAAGAAGGAATAAAGTGCAAGTGGAATCGTGTACATTTTCGCTTCGTGCAGCACCATGACGGGAAGCAGGAAGTCGTTCCAGATCCACAGACTGTTCAGAATGACCGCTGTCATCGTAATCGGCTTCAGCAGCGGGAATACGATTTTCCAGAACAACCCCTGCATGCCGCAGCCGTCAATGATCGCGGATTCCTCGATCTCCAGCGGAATGGACTTGACGAAGCCGTGATACAGGAAGATCGTGAACGGAACGCCCAGCCCGAAGTAGAGAACGACCAATCCCGGAAGACTTCCGATCAGGTTTAATTTGCCTCCGATCTGCATGAGCGGAATCATGATCGACTGAAACGGAATGACCATGCTGGATACGAACAATAGCAGCACGAGCTGGCTGCCTTTGCCCGCTCGCCTTGCCAGCCTCCAGGCAGCCATTGAGCTGAGCAGGACGATGCCCGCGTTGCTCAGGACGGTGACGAAAACGGAATTGGACAGCACCTTCGGGAAGTCCGTCGCCTTCCAGGCGCGAACGAAATTGTCGATAATGAACGCGTCCGGCCAATGGGCCGACCGGCTCATAATGTCCGGGAACGTCTTGAACGCGTTCAGGACGACGAGGTAGAGAGGATACAAGAACACGAGCGCACAGGCGAGAATCGCCAATTCCAGCAGCAGCGTTTGGCGCGAATACCGGTTTCCGACCATTACATCTGCACCTCCCGCCGCTTCGTCAGCGTAACCTGTAGAAGCGTGATAGCCGAGACGACCAGGAAGAAGATGACCGCCTTGGCGCTTCCAAGTCCGTACCGGTTGTTCTGGAACGCCTCGTTATAGATGTTCATAGTGACCGATTCCGTCGAGTGGAACGGCCCTCCGTTCGTCAGCGACAAGTTCAGATCGAACACCTTAAACGAAATCGACAGGGACAGAAACAGGCATACGGTAATCGACGGCATGATCAGCGGAAGCACGATCCGGGTCAGGGAGCGAAGTCCCCCCGCGCCGTCGATGCGAGCGGCTTCCAGCACGGACGAATCGACATTCTGCAGCGCCGAGATGTAGATGACCATCAAGTAGCCGCTAATCTGCCAGACGAAAACGATGACCATCCCCCAGAATCCGGTCGACGCGTCGCCGAGCCAGCTAAGCTGGAAGAAGGACCACCCCGTTGCCTCTCCGATCGACGGGAAGCCTCTCAAGAAGATGAACTGCCAGATGAACCCGAGCAGCAAGCCGGCCAATATGTTCGGCATGAAGAAAGAGACGCGAAAAACGTTCGTCAGCTTCAAATTCCGGGTAAGAGCGAGGGCAAAGCTGAAGCCGATCAGGTTGCTGAGCAGCAGCGAAATCAGCATAAATCGGAACGTGAACCAGAACGCCTGCCCGAAGCGGTCGTCTTGGGTGAACAGTCGGACGAAGTTGTCGAAGCCGACCCAGTCCGCGTGGCCGCTAACCCCGTTCCAGGACGTCAGGGAGTAGTAGAACCCGAACAGAAAAGGGAGCAGCGTCATGGCGATAAAAAAGAGCAAGGCCGGTCCAATAAACACGGCATCGTGGAAGAGCTTAATTCTGGCTTTGTAGCCGGACACCGGCATTCGCCTCCTTCGTGTAATCCCCCGTTGCGACAGAAACGGCTGCCGGGGTCGTCGCCGTTATCTTGTTATTATTCTAGGGGATGGGCTCCCGCCTGCGCGCGGGACGTATTCGACTGAAAAAGTGGAATAATCCGAATAATTCCGGGCTGAAGCGGATCACCACGATTGCCCGTAACGCCTCGTCGCGAAGACGCGTGCGCGTCGATCCCCCCGTAGCCGGGATGCGATCAGAGCAAAGGGGCTGTCCGCCCGCCGTCTCTAAAGGGACGAAGGGACAAGCCCCTTGCCGCAAAAAACCGCTCCTCGGCAAATGGAAGTGGACCCTCCATTTACGTAAGGAACGGTTTCTTGAACCTTCTCTATTTTGCGGATAAGCTTCGCGATTCTTCGCCGTTCATTCGGCTGGCCCGAAGCGAGCGAATGCGGCGCTCCCGGCGCCCATGACGCCCGCCCGGTCGGGCTGCGCGGCCGGGCGGACCTCCGGCGGATGCGTCAGCGCCGATCGCCCGCGGCGAGCAAGCTCCCGCACGGCACTCTCGAGCATCAGTGCGCGGATACGGCTCAACCCTCCGCCAACGACGATCGGGCATTCACCGAACAGCTGGAACAGGTTCGCGAAAGCGATGCCCAGAGCCCGTCCGGCTTCGGTCAGCAGCCTCCGGGCTAACGGGTCCCCCTGGTCCGCCAGGGCGCAAATCCGTTCGACCGTCCTCTCGTTCCCGCCAACCGGACTCGCCCGCTCGTTGTGGCCGCCGACGCGCGGCGGCTCCGCACCGTATCGCTCGACCAAGCCGAGCCCGGACACATACCTCTCCAGGCAGCCTTGATTGCCGCATGCGCAGGGGATGCCGTCAGGATAGACGGCCATATGTCCGATATTGAGCGGCCCGCCCATCGGATTCCGGTAGACGCCGTCCCTCTCGATCAGGCAGGCGCCGACGCCTGTCCCGATGCCGACGTACAGGAAACGGCCGCACTCCGCGGCCGCGCCGCCGAGCTTCTCCCCCAGCGCCCCCATAATGACGTCGCTGTCCAGCGCAACCGGGACGTTCCACCTTTCTTGAAGCAGCGAAGGCAGCGGCACGTCCGCCAAGCCCAAGTTGACCGCATACCGAACCACGGTGCGCTCCTCGTTCAGCAGCCCGGGCACGCCGATTCCAGCGCCAGCGACTTTCCCTCCGCCGGGGGCTTCGCCGAATCGCCCGGCCACTTCGTTCGCCAGCTTCGGAACGTCCAGGATGCCGCTTTTCGTTCTGGGCGTCGGGAACGAACGGAACCCCTTCAACGTTCCTTCGCGGTTCACGAAACCTGTCTTCACGTTCGTGCCGCCGATGTCGACGCCCAATGCCCACTCCATGCCGGACAAGCGTTCACGTCCTTTCAGTTGTAGTAATAATAATGGTTAAGAGGATAGGACGTTTCCAACTCGTTAACCGGAGACAAATGCTTCAGATGAGGCGCGGAGAACTGCTGTCGATACCGGGATGCGGTAACCCCCTTCACGCTCATGAACGATCTGTAAAAATAGTGCACGCTTTGGAAGCCTACCGCGTAGGCGATTTCCGAGATGCTTCGTCCCTCCGTTACGAGTAGCTGGCACGCCCTGTCGATCCGCCGCATCAGAATCGCCTTCTGAGGCGAGATTCCGGTATACTGCACGAACTTGCGGGTAAAATGCTCATGGCTCCAGCCGGCTTCCTGGGCCAAGCGGACAACCGTAATCGGCTCCGTCAAATGGCGGTCGATATAATCGAGCGCCTTCAGCACGGGAAGGGAATGCTTCGTATCGAAGACCGGAGCCGACTTGGGCGAAGGCATCCCCTTGAGCCCTTCCAGCTCCGCCAGCGCCGAGAGCAGCAGCAGCTTGCAGCGCTCTTCCCACAAGTACACTTTTTTGCTCGACAGAAACAAGATCTGCTTCATGAGCTGGGGAACGAACGTCTCTTCGACGGAATGCAGGAAGACGGATTCCTCCCGCCGCTCCTCTTCCGGATTCCCGACCGCCGTCCAGTCGAGATAAAACGTGAGGAACAAATGCCTGACCGGGTGAGCCTTGTCGAACTCGTAAGAGTACGTCTCCCCCGGAGGCGTGATGATGACGCACGGTTTGCCCAGTACGAACGATTTATCCGTGCTGACGTACCGGGTTTCGGATCCGGTCGGAAAATACACGATCTGATAGCTGTCCAAACGGACCGGGCCGTATACCCAGCCCGGTTTCACGACGAAGTCGCCGGATCTAACGAAGCGAACGCGGTTCAGATCGACGGCGGAAGGCATCCATTCCAACGACATGCCAGGCACCCCTTTCATGCCTACATTGTACTACATTCCTTCCGTCCTCCAATCGGCTTAAGCTTTGGGAAAATATCGGATACGCTTTTGATGCGCGCGCACCAGCTCCGCGTTGCCTTCCGCTCCGTGCCCGTTCGCGCTGCTGAACATCGGCGGCTTAAACCCGCGCGCCTCGAGCAGCGAGACAACTTCAGCCACGATCATCTGCATGATCAGAATGCCCGTCAGCGTGGACGTCGGTCCGTAGCCGACCGGGAAATCCCCGCCGGTCGCGAGCGCGGCGTCGCCGGGAACGCCGCAGTTGTCGATGACCACGTCGGCGACGTCCGTCAGCTTCAGTCCGTCCCGGTGCCTGGAGGCGACCGATTCGCTATGCCGCTTGCTTACGATCGCCACGACCGTCAAGCCTCTGCTTTTGCACGCCTGGGCTACCTCGATCGGAACGGCGTTAATTCCCGAATTGGAGACGACGACGGCGACCTCTCCCGCTTCCAGCCGATATCCGGATACGAGAACCTCGGCATAGCCGTGCAATCGCTCCATCTCCGTCGACCGCCCTACGTTCAGCTCCATCAGCGGAAATTCGAGCATGGCGTCGACGCAGGCCAAGCCGCCGGCGCGGTAAAACACGTCCTCCGCGACCATATGGGAATGGCCGCTACCGAACACGTGGAGAACGCCTCCCCGTTCGATCGAGTCGGCGATCGCTCGCGCGGCTGGACTTATCGCCTCCAATTGCGTATCGACAATCGTCCGGGATATCTCTTGAACCGCTTGCCAGTAGGTAATTGCCGACATGATGACGACCCCCTTGGAACCGGCGATTATTCGCCGGCTTCGATAGTGACGGAACCTCCGAGGAACTTCTCGGGCAGAATCAATTGACGCCGATCCGACAGAGCGCAGGCTTCTCCGTTCACTGCAAGCCGCTTGCCCTGATAGGCTTCCGGCACGTAGAAAACGACTTTCTCCGGACGGTTACGCTGCGGCAAGTCGATTTTGGCCTGGAGAGACGCTCCGTCCCCGGACGCCTCGAAGCTCATCAGGCCGAATTCCGTCAGCGCATCGCGCACGCGCACCCCCTTCGCCAGCCACTCCGGCGGCAGGCCGAGCCCCAGATGGAGAGTCGCCCCCTCCTCCAGAATCAACATGCGGCGAAGCAGGATCATGTAAGTCGCATGCCCGTAGATGTGGGGCAAGGTGTCGTTCCAGGATAAGCGATACTCGTAAAAAATGCCTTCGGGAAATCCGTGCGTGGACGTGGTATGCTCCAGCATGGCGTAGAAGTGCTCGGCGACCTTGCGATCATCCCCCTGAATGAGGCGGGTTTGCGTAATGTACGTCGACATGTACGGATGAATCGCCTTCATCGGCAGATCGAGTATCAGCTCCGTCTGTCCGTTCCAAGCGCAGACGCCTTCAACGAACGATTGCTCGGCTCTGTCCATCGTGGCACCGACTCGCGGATCGTCCTTGTCTATGATCGGAAACGGAAAGATCATCTTGATGTTGCTCCAGTGCGTGCCTTGCAGCTCGTAGCTCGGCGGGAAATAATCCGCGCCCGCTCTGTCCAGCGCCCTCAGCACGCAGCCCATGTATTCGTCGAAGGCTTCGTTGTACGTCGCGGCGTCTTCGGCTCGCCCCGCTTGCTCGGCCAGCAGCGCGAAGCATTTCAGCCCCCGGAGGCTCCACAGATCGTAGCCGACGATATGGGATTTCCCGTCCCACAGACATTCACCGTCCGCCAGCGAATTCGGCATCAATCCGTAAAACGGATCGTCCTTGGGCAGATCCGTTCTGCGGCGCTTCATGATCCATTCCGCGGCCCGCTTGAGGTCGGGGTACTTGAGCTCGA
Organism: Cohnella hongkongensis; assembly: GCF_042654645.1. Classification (NCBI taxonomy): domain Bacteria; kingdom Bacillati; phylum Bacillota; class Bacilli; order Caryophanales; family Paenibacillaceae; genus Cohnella; species Cohnella hongkongensis. The sequence goes on from NZ_JBHSEP010000002.1 coordinate 354,172, forward strand.
GCCATTCCCGGTTGCGGCTCAGCATGTAGTACTGATACAGTCCCCACAGCCCTTGACCGGTGCCGTCCAGTTGTCCCTCGTGGCTGACGAAGCCGCCTTCCTTGTCGATGCTGCGCTCCCAGAAGAACGGCAGGTTCTCGTCCGCCTGCTTCGTATAGTTGAACATCTGCATCGCATAATTGATGAACGCCGCGTCCCGCGTCCAGAACAGATCGTAGAATCCTTCTCCCGGATGAATCTCCCCTCTGTCCCGGGTCATGAACGTATAGACGATCGAAGCCTTCAGCGTATTCAGCGCCTTCACGTGCGGGATCTCGAACAGCGTGCCTTGCTGAAGGAAATCCTCCCAAAACGTCTCCACTTCGGACAGACACGCTCCGTATTCGTCCTTCAATCGCAGAACCGCAGAATCCTTAACAGGCATGTAAGGGATTCTCAGCTCTACGGACGCGCTCTCTCCCGGGGCCAGCTCGCAGGAGAACGTCATCGCGGCCGCATCGCAGGAGAACGCGATCCTCTCGTCGCCGCGAACGGCCAGCACGATGCCTTCCCCGACGCTTGCGGTCGCGAACTCCCCGGCCAAACCGGAGCGGAGCGGCTTTCTCGTCACGCTGGAAGGCGTGTAATGCTGCGTCACTTCGACGGACAACGCGGCGGTTCGGGTTTCGTTCGACGCATTGTCGAGCGTGAGGCGGACGTAGTTCACGTAATTGTCCTCTTCCGTCACCATCCCGTCTAGCGGAGCGCCCTGCAGCGGGCCTGCGAACATTTCCGTTCGGTAGCGGATCGACCCGTCGACCTCGATGTCCGTCATGACGATCGGGAGATACCCTTTCTTCATAATCTTGATCACGTCCGCTCCGTAAGGCATGAACGCGCCGTCCGCCGTCTTGGCGAACAGCGATACCCTTCTTTTCTCTCCGACATAAAGCGAGGATTCCGGGGAAACCCTCGTTCCGGTCGGGTAGTCTTTAAGACCGATCAGTGTAAAGGAATTCGCGTAGTATTCCGGTTCGTCGTACAGATTGCGCCAGGCTGCCTTTGTGTTCAAAATCATGGTTCCACGCCCCATCGGATAATGTAGTGACATGCTCATTATCCTTTATGAGGACTGATCGGAACAATGCAGGAAACAGACGGTTTTATGCACGCATTTGATTTCGGTTATCCGTCTCGATGGAAGCGCCCTGCCTGGCGGCGAAGCGCGCTTCCCCTTCACTCCGAAGCCGCTGCCGGACATGACGCAGGCCACTTTCGCCGCAATACCCGAAAATCGCGCAACTTTCCGAGAAAATAGCGAATTGTTAGCGAAGTTTTCGGATTTTATACTGGGGTCATTCCTTCTGGAAGCAAAGGAGAACGTCATGTCATTTCAAGATCAGGAAAGATTCAAGCTCCGTTTGAAATATCCCGCTTCATGGCCGGGGAACGGATGGCGGGAAGCGCTGCCCGTCGGCAACGGCCGACTGGGCGCGGCCGTATACGGCGCCGTCTATAAGGAGACGGTCGTCCTGCAGCATGCCGAGCTGTGGCACGGCGGACGCCGCTGCCCGCTGCCCGACGTCGCTTCGTCGCTGGCGGAGACGAGGGCTCTCATGGACCAGGGCGAGTACGACGCCGCGAACCGGGTTCTGTCGGACGCCCTGCTGGCGGCCGGATACGATTCGGAGCTCTATAAGCCGCTGCCGCTGGCCGATCTGAACATCGTGATGAAGCCCGGCAAAGGGTTTCGAAGTTACGCCCGCGAGCTCGATCTGGCTTCCGGAGTCGCCTCCGTCCGTTGGGTGGACGGGAATGTCGCGTTTCGGCGCGACCTGTTCGTCTCCCGGGCGGACGACCTGCTCGTCTGCCGCATCAGCTTCGAGGAGACCGCTTCGGAAGCCGCGATACCGGGAGGTGCGGCGCCGGAGGTCGAGCTTGGGCTGACGCTCCATGATCCGCAGCAGTCGCACCCGTTCGATCCGAAGCTGCTGCCGACTTGCGTCGATCGGCTCGCGGAGGACGGCTATATTCGATACGCCGCCCGCAGCGTCGACGGCACCGATTTCGGCGCCGTCTTAAAGGTCGTCCCGTTCGGCGGCAGGACGGAAGCGGCGGACGGCCGCCTCTCCGCGCAAGGCGCAAGCGGCGGCGTGCTGGCGCTTGCGGCCGTCTTCGTCGGCGGGGACCGGCGCGACGAATGGCACAAGCTCAAGGAGAAGCTGGACGCCGTCGAACCCGACTACGGGCGGCTGCTCGCTCGACATGCCGAGCTTCACGGAGAGCTGTTTCACTCGGCAGACTTCTCGCTCGAGCTGGAAGAGGCCCCCCGGTCGAACGAGGAATTGCTGATGGCGGCGTACGAAGGCGAGACGCCGAACGAACTGACGGAGAAAATGTGGGCGTACGGACGCTACCTGTTCGTCTCCTCCACACGCGAAGACGGACTGCCGTGCCCGCTGTACGGACTGTGGTGCGGCGACTACGACGGCCTGTGGAGCCATCATATGGCGAACGAGAACGTGCAGATGATTTATTGGCACGCCCTGCCCGGCGGGCTGTCTGCTCTCGTCCCGGCTCTGTTCAACCATTACGACGGCTTGATGGACGACTTCCGCGACAACGCGCGCAAGCTGTTCGGCTGCCGCGGAATCTACATCCCCGCCGGCACGACGCCGGGACTTGGCCTGCCCAATCAGATCGTTCCGGTGATCATGAACTGGACAGGGGCGGCAGGATGGCTCGCCCGCCATTATTACGAATATTATTCGTATACCGGAGACGTGGCGTTCCTGCGGGATCGGGCGCTTCCGTTCATGCGCGAAACGGCGCTGTTTTATGAGGATTTCCTGACCGTAGGGGCCGACGGCCGTTACCGGATCTATCCGTCGGTGTCCCCCGAGAACTCGCCCGGCAACTTCGCCGCAGGCCGGGACGCCGACCAACTGGCCCATCCGATGCCCAGCGCCGCCGACTCGGCTATGGATTTCGCCATTCTGAAGGAGCTGCTCGGCAATCTGCTCGAAGGGGCGAAGCAGGCCGGCATGTACGAGGAGGAATGGAGCAAATGGGAGGGCATGTCGGCCCGCATTCCGCCCTATCGGCTCAACCAAACGGGAGCGGTCGCCGAATGGGGGGACGTGGCGTTCGAAGACAACGATAACCATCGCCATATGTCGCATATCTACCCGCTGTTTCCCGGGAACGAAGTGGACGGGCAGCGGCAGCCCGAGCTGTTCGAAGCTTTCGCCAAAGCGGTGCGCAGCCGCCAGACCGTCGGACTGAGCGATCAGTCCGGCTGGTCGCTGGCGCATATGTCCCACGTGTACGCCCGCCTCGAGGACGCAGAGCGAGCGATGGAATGCCTGGATTTGCTGACCCGCTCTTGTTTGCTGCCCAACCTGTTTTTGCTTCACAACGATTGGCGCAACATGGGCATCTGCCTTGACTTTGCCGAGGCGCCGTTCCAGATCGACGCGAACATGGGCTTCACGTCCGCCGTGCAAGAAATGCTGCTGCAAGCTTCCCCGGGACGAATCTCCCTCTTGCCCGCTCTGCCCGAACGCTGGCGGCAGGGCCGGGCGGGCGGACTTCGGTTCCCGACCGGGACGGTTAAGCTGGAATGGAACGCCGATACGGGACATTTCCGCGCCGAGCTGAAGGCTCTGCGGGATACCGCCGCCATCGTTCGAATTCCCGGGCGGTTCGGAGCCTGCGGCTGGCATGGCGATTGGAACGGCGAGACCGGAACGGACTCCGGCGCGATAAGCGTCGCGATTCCTGCCGGCGGAACGCTGACGATAACGGCCGCGGCTCCGGACTCCCTGGCCGCCGCCCACGAAAGGAGCGATGCGCGATGAGCTCGAAGGCCTCTTGGAAAGAGATGGGCCTCGCCTACTTGATGATCTTTCCCGCCCTGTTTTTCTTTGTTCTCTATCTGATCTATCCGCTGTTCAAGTCGCTGCGGATGAGCCTGTACGATTATTCGGGCATCGGCAGCCTCACGGACTTCGTCGGTCTGGCCAACTACGCCGAGGCGCTTGCCGACAAGCAATTCTATAACGCGATGGCCAACAACTTCACGTTGATGGCCATCGAGCTGGTCGTCTCGCTGACCGTCGCTTTTGTCCTCGCGTATTTCCTGTATCGGGGCGTGTTCGGCTGGAAGTTTTTTAACGTCGTGCTGTTTCTGCCCTACATCATCCCGTTATCGGTATCGGCGATTATTTGGACGTCGATCTATGAACCGAACATCGGGCTGCTGAATACGTTTCTGGACAAAATCGGCTTAGACTCCTGGAAGCGGGTTTGGCTGGGCAGCACGGATACGTCGCTGTATTCCGTCATCGCCGTATGGATCTGGCGTACGATTCCGTTCAACATGCTCATCCTGCTCGGCGCGATGCTGAAAATTCCGAAGGAGATGATCGAAGCGGCGCGAATCGACGGCTGCTCCGGCTTGCGGATCGTCCGCTATCTCATCGTGCCTCTAACGGCGCCGACGATCGGACTTCTGTTCATCCTGTCCGTCGCCTACGACTTCCGGGCCTTCGACATGGTGTGGGTCATGACGCAGGGAGGACCCGCGGATTCCACCCAGATCGCGTCCACGCTGGTCTACAAGCTGGGCTTCAGCCAGAACGAATACGGCTACGCCAACGCGATCGCCTTCCTCGTATTCGCATTCGTCGCCGCGGTCGCAGGGGCGCTGATGCTCGCCGCCAAAGTCGTTAACGCGGGGCTAAACCGAAAGCGGGGGTCAAAACAATGATCAAAAAAACGGTGCTTACGGCCTTCGTTCTGCTCTTCGCGGTCACGTCGCTGTATCCGCTCATCTGGGTATTGATGCAATCTCTCAAATCGGACGCCGAGTTTTTCGCCAACCAGTTCGCCCCGCCGACCGACTTCCTCTGGAACAACTACGGCAAAGCTTGGACGGAAGCGAATTTTGGCCTATACTACAAAAATACGTTAATCGTCACCCTGTTCGGCGTCGCGCTGGGCGTGCTCGTCTGCGTCCTGGCCGGTTACGCGTTCGCACGCTATCGCTTCTACGGCAAAAAGCTGCTGACGCTCAGCTTCGTCGGCGTGCTGTTCGTACCGATTCCGGTGCTGCTGCTGCCCGTCTATTTCATCAACCGGGACCTCGATTTGCTGAACACGTACGCCGGCATGATCGGTCCTTACATTTGCGGCATCGTGCCGCTCGGCGTGCTGCTGATGCAGGGAGCGTTCGCCAGCTTGCCGGGCGAAATCGCGGAATCCGCGCGGATGGACGGAAGCGGAGAATGGCGGACGTTCGGCCAGATCATGCTGCCGCTTACGACTCCGACGATCGCGACCGTGTGCATCCTGCAGTTTATTACCGTCTGGACGGATTACATGTGGCCGCTCATCGCCAACACGAATCCCGGCATGTACACCTTGACGATCGGCATCACGACGATGGCCGCACAGAAATTCGTTCTCGGCTACGGCCCGGTGTTCGCCGGCATGGTCATCTCCTTCTCGTTTATTATTCTCGTCTATGTTTTCCTGCAAAAGTATTTCATGCGGGCCTTGTCGGACGGAGCCGTCAAAGGGTAATCGGCAAGGCGGGAGGCGCCTATGATCAGAAGATTGCTAGCGACGTACCTTTTTTTCATCGTGATCCCGCTTGCCGCCGTTACCGGTATCGGATATTCGCTGTACAAGAATGGCATGGAAAACCAGGTGGCCCGATCGATCGACGGCACCGTGAAGCTTCTGCACAAGGAAGCGGAAGATTATTTCGATAATTACGTGCGGCTGGCCGGCTCCGTCATGCTCGACGAGAAGGTGGCCGGCACGACGTACAGCGTCATCGACATTCTCGGGCGCCGCAAGCCCGAGGACGCCTTGAGCGCCAGCTTCGAAGCCTACGATCAGGCGCAAAAAATTCAATTCATCCTGAATAATTTGCTGAATAAGGGCGGCGGCGCGCTGAATACCGTCTACCTCTATACCGACGGCGGAGAACGGTTCTACTCCAACCGCACGCGTCACGAGCCGTATAGCCCCGATACGCTGGCAGAGTTCGCCGACCGCTTGCGCGAAAGCGGAAGGGAATGGATATTCGTTCAGGACGACGCAAGCGCGAATCGCGAATCCGTCTACCTCGTCCGCCGGATCGGACAACCGTTCACGCATGCTTACTTGGGCTGCATCGTCATGGAAATCCATCTGTCGGAGCTGGCCGATACGATACGCATGGGACAGGTTCCCGAGCAGAGCGTATACGTGCTGTGGAACGGCACCCGTCCCGTGTACGATCCCGAGGGCAATTGGGCGGACACGGGCATTGCCGTCGAGATCCGGGACGGCCGAATGCAGGTGACGGCTCCTGAAGAGCACCGCTACCTGCTGTCCTCCGCGACCGCTGCGGAGTCGGAGTGGACCGTCGTCAGCCTGCTGCCCCAGAACCGGCTTAGCAGCGGCATCGATCAGGTTCGCAACTGGATCATGGCGGCCGCCGGCCTCTCGATCCTGTTCTCGATCGCGATCGCCTACGGGATGGCCGTCGGCATCGCCAATCCGGTCAAACGGGTACGCAACGCCATGCGCAAATTCGAAGCGCAGCTGTTGAGCACCCGCGTCACGGTGCAGGGCCGGGACGAGGTCGCCGAGCTTGCGGTCGGCTTCAATCATATGGCGGAACGGCTTCAGTCGTTGATCGACCAGGTGTACCGTGCGGAGATCGCGGAGAAGGATGCGCAATTGCGCGCGCTTCAGGCGCAGATCCATCCTCATTTTCTCCACAACACGCTAGAGTCGATTCGCATGCTCGCGGAAATCCGGGGCGCGTCCGACGTCGGCGAAATGACCCGGGCTCTCGGCGTGCTGTTCCGCGCGGCGACCGAATATTCCACGCTGATCCCGGTCGAGGTAGAGTGGAACTTGGTCCGTCAATATTTGCTCATTCAGGAATACCGGTTCGACGGCACGCTCACCGTGGACGCCCGTATAGAGCCCGAAGTCCGCAACGTGCTCGTTCCGAAGCTGACGCTGCAGCCGATCGTGGAAAACTGCATCCAGCACGGCCTGATGCCGCGGCGCGCGCCGCGAGAAGGAACGATTCGGCTTCGCGCCTACCGCGAGTCCGAATTCGCGATCGTCGAAGTGACGGACGACGGCGCAGGCATGAGCGCGGAAGCTCTCCGCGAGCTGGACGCCAGGCTGCAGTCGGACGAAGCGGCGGCCGATGGAGAAAGCGTCGGTCTGACGAACGTCCATCGCCGCATCCGGCTGCAATGCGGACGCGAATACGGCTTGTCGGTGACGAGCGCTCCGAACGTCGGGACGCGAATCGTCATCCGGCTGCCGATGGACAAGGAAAGGGGGGACAGCGGAGATGAATATTCTGATCGTCGATGACGAGAAGCTCATCCGGCAAGGATTGTCTCATATGATACCGCTTATGAACGAGAACTATCGTATCGTCGGCCAGTGCGGGAGCGGCGAAGAGGCTCTCGAACGCATAGCGGTCGAAGGCCTTCGCGTCGACGTGGTCATTACCGACGTCAGAATGCCTCCGCCGATGGACGGTTTGGAGCTGATTACCGAGCTTGCGATCCGCTATCCGCACGTTCGAAGCATCGTGATCAGCGGATACAACGAATTCGATTACGTCCGCAGCGCGCTTCGCAGCGGAGCGGTCGATTACCTGCTCAAGCCGATCGACAAGAAGGAGCTCCAGACGGTGCTCGGCCGGATAGAGCCCGCAGTCCCCTCCGCTGACAGTCGGGAGCCTGGCGACGGCAGCGGACAGGTCTCGCTCGCTTACCGCGACAATCTGCTTAACGGCCTGTTCAAAGCCGATCCCGGCATCTATCGCGATGCTGTCGCGTACTTGCAGAGCCGTTACGGCATCAGCGAGAGCACGCATCGTTTTATGACCGCGGGAATCGTCATCGACCAGCTGCCGGATGAGCCGCTGACGCCTTCGGACAAAGCGCTTTTCCAGTATTTCATCCGCAAGACGGCCGAGGAGCTGCTGCCGCTGTCGGGCAGCGTCGAGGGGAGCGTATTCCAGGGGAGCGACGGCTTAACGCTGATCGTGTTTTTTATCGACCGCGCAAGCGGCTTCGAGCTCCAGCCGCAGGCCCAGCTCACGATGCTGCTCGGCCAGATCAAGCGGCACGTCCGGTACCCGATTACGGTCGCGCTGTCCTCGTACGTCGAATCGTTCCGCCAATTCCCGAGCATGATCGATCAGCTTCATATCGCTCTCAAATCCCGGCTCGTCAGAGGAACCGACCAGCTGATCGAATTCGATGCCGCCAGGCAGATGAACGAAGCCGGATTCGAGGAAGTGGGACGGGATTGGATGGAGAGCGTCACGCGCCACCTGCAGGCCGGGGAATTGGAGAAAATGAAGAGCTCGTTTCTCGAGCTTCTCGCCGATCTTCGGCGCGATCAGCTGCCGCCCGACTACATCGTCGATATGATCGACAGAATGTTCATCCGCATGGAATCCGCGCTGGATCAGCTGGGAATAACGGTCGACTCTTTGAATTACGAGGAGCGGCGAAAGCTCGGCCATACGCTGGAGCAGTGTCCGCTATGGGAGCAGATGGAGCGTTCCGTGCGCGAGCGCCTCGACGTTCTGACGGAGCAAATCCGCGCCACGACGCTTCGCCAGAAGCCCGATTATATTAAAGAGGCCGTGGCGTTCATCGAGAACCGCTACCGCGAGGATATCAAGCTGCACGACGTGGCGAAGCACGTTCATCTGTTTCCCAGCTATTTCAGCCAGCAATTCAAGCTGCTGATGGGAACCAATTTTATCGACTATTTGACGGAAAGAAGAATGGAAGAGGCGATGAAGCTGCTGCGAGAGACGGACGAGCCGGCCTATTTGATCTGCGAGCGCGTCGGTTACGCCACATCGGCCCATTTTATTAAAGTGTTCAAGAAATGGGTCGGCAGCACGCCCGCCGAATACCGCAACAAGTGGCAAACGGAAGCGGCTAATCCGCGAGAAGCGCGCAGCCAAATGCAGAAAAAAGCGAAATAACGCCAGAACGTTGTCGTCTTTTCCGTTCCGCCCCGACCCGTTACCCTTAGAGTGCAACGATAAAAAGGAGGGTGTATCGCAATGAAAAAGAAATCGCGGTTCGTATCGCTGTGCGCCGCCTTGGCGCTGACGACGACTCTCGCGGCTTGCGGCGGCGGAGACAACGGGAACGAGTCCGCCGCCCCGTCCGGCAGCGGCGAATCGGGACAGCAGGACATTAAGCTGAAATTCGTCTCCTGGTGGTCCTACCTGAAGCCGGAGCATCTGCAAGTGTTCGAGGAGGAGAACCCGGGCATTCGCATCGATTACGAATACGTGCCGCCGGGAGACAGCTACTTCAATAAAATCAAAGCGCTCAGCGCCAGCAACGAGCTGCCGGACGTATTCGCCACCCAGGACGCGAACTTCGACAGCTTGGCCAAAGCCGGAGAAATTCTCGATCTGACCGAGGCGCTCGGCACGCCCGCGTACGATAAAGAAGCGTCATGGCGCGATACGATCAATCCCGTGCTGATGAGCTCGCTGGCCAACCAGCTCTCCGCAGAGGCGGATGCGGCGAACCACGCCTGGGGCGTTCCGTTCGGCGCGGTCAGCGTCGTTGTCGTATACAACAAGACGATGTTCGACGAGCTCGGCATTTCCGCCCCGACCACCTGGGAGCAATTCGAGCAAAACAACGAGAAAATCAAGGCGGCCGGCAACATTCCGATGTCGTTCAACGGCAAGCTTGGCTGGAACAAATGGTGGTACGAGTATTTGCTCGACCAGACGATCCGCGACGTCAAGCCGGAGGATTATGCCTCCGGCGCGGCCAAGCTGACCGATCCCGGCGTCGTCGAAGCGTTCGACAAAATCAAACAGATGTGGGACGACGGCGTATTCGATCCCGGCGGCTTCACGAACGGTCCCGAGGAGACCCAGGCTCTGTTCGTTCAGCAGAAGCTAGCCCAATATATGGTCGTTCCCGAGAACTTCGTCAAATATTTGACGGAAAACATGCCGGAAGGCATCGAGATCGGAGCTTACGCGCTTCCGGGCTACAAGGGACTTACGCCCAACCGGGCGATCGGCGGCGCTTCCAACGTCGCAGTTGTAAGCGCGAAGAGCAAGCATCAGGAAGCGGCCATCAAGTTCGCGAAATTTCTGACGTCCGAGAAGCTGTACCAGCTGCTCTCCTCCGAGAACGTCGTGCCGAGCACGATCGGTTACCAGCCTCCCGAAGGAGATCTGATCATGGGCGCGTTCGCCGAAGCGATCGAAGGCGGCTTCACCGAGCCGCACATCCCTTCCGGACCTGTCAGCGAGCAGGCGCTGAAGGATGCCATGGCGCAAATTCTGCTGAACAACGTTCCGACCGCGGACGCCTTGGCGGAAGCGCAGAAGAAGATCGACAAATGACGCGAATCGCGTAACGACGGCAAGGGCCGCCTCCTCCGAAATTCGGAGGAGGCGGCCCTTCGGCTTTCCGGCTTTTAATATGGATTGTTCCGGACGTTCAGCACGTCCGCGAGGAACGCCAGCGTCAGCCCTTGGCCCCAGCCTTGGATGCGCTTGTCCGGCACGCCCTTGTACCCCTCGGCGTTCTGCATGACCGCCGTGCCCGCGGACACCCCGGTCACCGTGCCGTCCTCAGCAATCCGGGCCAGAATGCCGTCGATGGCGCGCTGCGTATACTTGTTGTACAGCCGTCCCTTGCACAGCAGCGCGGCGGCGATCCCCGCCGAGCCCGACGTCTCCAGCGGCGAGGTCGGATCGTCGACGATCGTATGCCAGAGGCCGGACTCGTCCTGAAGCCGGACGAGCGCGCTCAGCTGATCGCGAAGCGAGCCTTCGATGATCATAAAGTTCGGCAGATCGACCGGCACGATGTCCAGTGCCCTCGTCATCGTCAGCGCCGCCCAGGCGTTGCCTCGCGCCCAATGAACGCCCGACATATGGTTGCCCGCGATATTGTCCCAGCCGTGGTAATACAGGTTCGTGCGCGGATCCTGCAGCACGTTCTCGTGCCCGTGATACTGCCGCAGGCCGTCGTTGAAGTAATCCTCGCGGCCAAGCAGCTTGCCGATCCGCAGCAGGAAGTAGCCCGCCATGAACATCGTGTCCACCCACGCCTGCTCGGGGAAGTTGTACGTCTCCGAGTTGACCGTATGCTGGAAGATGCCGTCCCCGAACCGCGGGGCGTCGTGCGTCAGAAACTCCGCCATCTCCTTCGCCGTCTCGATGTACCGCTCGTCCTTCGTCGCCTCGTACAGCGTGAGCAGGGAATGGCCGACGGATACCCCGTTCACCGACAGCTTCGGCAGGCCGTCCTCCCTATTTTCGTCCACCCAGGCTTTTACCCGTTCCAGATATTCCGCGTTGCCCGTGGCCGCATAAGCCTCGCACACGCCGTAGAACGCCACTCCGCCGGGCCAGTCCCAGTTAAAATCCATGCGGAACGTCCGCTCCACGACCCGATCGATGACCTCTCGAATTTCGTCGTCGTTAAACTGCAATGCCGGCATGCTGTCTGCTCCCTCCAATGTAAAATGCTCCTTTACCCAAATCCCTGGCCGCTTCGTTTACCCCTTCAAACCGCTTGTGCTGATGCCTTCGACGATGTACTTCTGGAAGATAAAAAAGATGACGAACACCGGAACGAGCGACAGCGTCGACATCGCGAACATCCCGCCCCAGTTGTTGAGCGACTCCCCGTCCAGGAACAGCTTGAGCGCCAGCGACACCGGGTACAGCTCCGGCTGGTTCAAGTACAGCAGCGGATGGATGAAGTCCTCCCACGTCCAGTAAAAGGAGAAGATCGCCGACGTCATCAGCGCCGGCACGATCAGCGGCAGAATGACCTTGAAGAAAATGCCGTACTTGCTGCAGCCGTCGATTTTGGCCGCCTCGTCGAGATCGGCGGGCACCGTTCGGATAAACTGCATGATCAGGAAAATGAAAAACGGAATGCCGAGAAACTGCGGCACGATCAGCGGCTTAAACGACTGCAGCCAGCCAAGCTCCGAGAACAGAATGTACTGCGGAATGATCGTCACGTCGCGAGGCAGCATAAGCGTCATCATCATGCACCCGAACCAGAAGCCCCGCCCGAAAAAAGGAATGCGCGAGAAGGCGTATGCGACGAGGGCCGAGCTGCACACCGCCCCGATCGTCGACAAGCCGACGATGATGAACGAATTTTTGAAATACGTGGCGAACGTGTTGCCCGCGAATCCGGCCCAGCCGGTGACGTAGTTGTTCCAGTCGACGCGGCTCGGAATGAGGCTGTACGCCGTCGTGAAAATCTCGTCGTTCGGCTTGAGAGAGCTGGCGATCATCCACAGAATCGGATACACCATGACAAGCGCGAGGACACCGATCAACAGATGATAAGAGAAAGCTTTCCACGGTCTGCGCCAGATCGCCATGTTACCTGTCCCCCTTCGATTCGTAATGGACCCAGTAGCGCGAGGACTGGAAGATGAGCAGCGTCACGACGCCGATGGCGATCAGCGCCACCCAGGCCATCGCCGACGCGTAGCCCATCTCGTAGAACGTGAACGCCCGCTTGTACAGGTACAGGGAGTAAAGCAGCGTTTCGTCGAGCGGACCGCCTTCGCCGCGCGAAATGATGTAGGCCGGCGTAAACGTCATGAAAGCGGAGATCGTCTGCATGATCAGGTTAAACAGAATGATCGGGCTGAGCAGCGGCAGCGTAATCTTGAAAAACTGCCGAACCTTGTTCGCGCCGTCTACGCCGGCCGCCTCGTAGTAATCCTTCGGGATATTTTTGAGCCCCGCCAGGAAGATGAGCATCGAAGAACCGAACTGCCAGACCGACAAGGCAATCAGCGTCCATAACGCGGTGCCGGGATTGCCAATCCACGACGTGCTCGATTCGATGCCGATCAGGCCGAGCGCGGAGTTGACCAGCCCCTGGTCTCCGAACACCTGCGACCACAATATCGAAACGGCTACGCTGCCCCCGATCAGGGACGGCAAATAATAGGCGGAACGGTACAGCCCGATGCCCGCGATCGCCTTGTTCAGCAGCATCGCCACGCCGAGCGCGAAGGCGAGTCTGAGCGGCACGCTGGCCAGCACGTACTCGAGCGTGACTGAGATCGACTTGGCGTACTTTCCGTCGTCGGTGAACATTTTGGCGTAGTTATCGAAGCCGACCCAGCTCGGCGCCTCCAGCAGGTTGTAATTCGTGAACGAATAGTAGAGAGACGAGAAGACCGGGTAGACGATAAACAGCAGAAACCCCAGGATAAACGGGGCGGCGAACGTATAGCCGACCACGTGGTTGTTCTCTCGCAGCTTCATGGCTTCAGCTCCTTGGGCAAAGTTCGGGCTCGGGCTTGTGCGGACCGATCAACAGGTAAGCGTTTGCTTATATGCTTATTATAAAGCCCGGAAACGCGCATCTGAAGGCAAAAAACCGTTGTTTTTGTTCAATTAGCCGACATCATGGACAATTGGCGGATGAACGGCATCTGCACGGCATCTTGACATCCGAATTTTCAAACGTATACTAAAGAATAGTATACTCATCGGATTTATAGAAAAGGTGATGCTGATTATGTTAGTGAATGCCATACTGGCCGGGCTTTTATTTTCCATCGCTATCCTGTCCCTTTATCTGGAGATCAAACAAGACAAGTTTCGGGATCAAGGCATATAGAAAGCCGCCAGTCACGGTAAATCCGAATGTTTACATTCGTCATTCGCCGTGACTGGCGGCTTCATTTTTATACGACGGGCACTCTGCTAGACAAGCCGTGTATTATTCAATAAAACAGACCGATCAGAATACCCCCTAATCCCACTAAGGCCACAAAGCCCGCAACGGCCGTCAGCACCGTTCTCTTACCCAATTTCTTGAAATCTCCCAGCTTGATGCTGAGACCGAGACCCGCCATCGCCGCGGACATCAGAAATACGCTTATTGCGATTAGCGCGTTCACGACGGATTGCGGCAAAACGCCCAACGTATTGACGATGCTCATCGACAAAAACCCGAAGATGAACCAGGGAATCGGCATGCCTCTTAAACCTCTCGACGCTCTCCGCGGTTGCTCTTCCGTCGGCTCGGCTTTCGCCCGGAAATAGAGTCCTAGAACCAACGCTACCGGAATGAGCAGCGCAACCCGACCCAGCTTCACCACGATAGCCGCATCGCTGCCGACGTCTCCTGCCGGCGCTCCGGCGGCAATGACATGAGCCAGTTCGTGGAGCGTCGAGCCGGCAAACACGCCGTATAGATAAGGGTCCAACCCGAGATAAGGATAGAGGACGATGTACGCGACCGATCCGATCGTCCCGAGCACGGCGATACTGGCCACGGACAGCGCCGTCGTTTCTTTCTTGGCTCCGATCAACGGCGCTACCGCAGCGATTGCGGCCGCGCCGCATACGGCAGTGCCTACGGCGATTAAGGCGGACAATCGTTTATCCACCGACATCCAATGGCCCAAGGCTATCATGAACACGGTCGTAAATATGATCACGATCAGATCGATTCCAATGACGGAAATGCCCGCCTCGGCAATTTGGCCAATATTTAACCGCAGCCCCATCAGCACGATACCCGCCCGCAGCAAATATTTGCTGCTGAAGGCGATGCCAACGCCGGCTTCCGGTGGAGCGTCCATCACCGTCTTCCAAAGCACCCCGAACAGAATAGAAATAATCATCACGCCCAGGATGGAGAAGAACGGAAGGGAGGCTAACTGTCCGGCCAATAGCGCCAGCGCAGCCGTAAGAATCAAGCCTTTCGTCAGTCCTTTTACGTCGATCGAGGATTTCGGACGTCCCGATTCAAGATCCGGGGCGGGCGTCCGCCCCAATGCCGGACCTGGGCCAGGCTGCACATAGGAGGGCTCTTGCACGACACCAACTCCCAACTTAAATTCTCGTCTGTAGAATGCTTCGTTCATCTGTAGATTGCTTAATTTCACAGGACGGCCGCAATCGCTCCGTCGATGCTAATTTCTCGCTCTCACCCGGCACAAGGAAACCCGGCCTTCCAACTCGTTAATGATCTCGGCGGATACCATCGAGGCTGTCCGTACTTGCGACTCTTCGGTTAATCCCGCAATATGTGGCGTAATGAGGCATTCCGCTCGGCGAAACAGCGGATGCTCCGCTGCCGGAGGCTCCTGCTCCAGAACGTCCAGCACGGCTCCGGCGATTCGGCCCGTCTCCAGCGCCTCGTTCAAATCCGCTTCGTTAACGATTCCTCCGCGCGCGCTGTTAATCAGAACCGCGTTCGGCTTCATCTTCCCGAAAGCGTCCCGGTTCATCAGATTGCGGGTTTGCGCCGTCAGCGGAACGTGAAGGCTGATGAAATCCGACTCGGCGACAACCCTAGCGTAGCTCGTCAATTCGATGCCGGTCTCCGCAACGGGGAAGTCGAACGGAGACACGTACGGATCGTATCCGCATACTTTCATTCCGAGCGCTCTCGCCCGAGCGGCTACGCGATGGCCGATCTCTCCGATCCCGATCAGACCGAGCGTCTTTCCGGCAACCTCGAAGCCGGTGAATCGCTTGCGATTCCATTCTCCCGTCCGAACCGATGCCGCCGCTTCGTTCAGAAGTCTGCCGTGGGCAAAAATGCCCGAAATGACGTATTCCGCAACGGAAGTCGCATTGGCATTTTTCCCGAAGACGACCGGGATGTTCTTCTTCGCCGCAGCTTGCAAGTCGAGATTATCCAGGCCTACGCCCAGCCGTCCGATCGCTTTCAAGCGATGCTCCCAATCCAGCAGTTCGGCATCGACTTGCGTCTGATTGCGAACGATGATCGCATCCGCCGTGCGCAGTTGCTCGCGCAGACGGGAGCGGTCGTTCCACAGACCCGGCTCGTATACGACCTCCCAGCCTTTATCCCGCAGCATTTCCATTCCGATCGGCCAATTCAATTCGGTGATGACGATTTTCATGAATGCGATCCTCCGCTCGATAATTCGACTCCCAGACGGTCACCCAGCTGGCGCAGCTCGTTCGCCACTTCCGGCGAGATGGAGAGGCCGGAAGCAGACCGCTCCGAATGGCGGGCATGTCGCCGTTCTCCCGGGTAGTGGATTTCATCCGACCCGGCCGCCCTCGGCACTTGCTTGACTTCACGAACCAGATCGTCCAGCCGATCGAAGTAATCGTCTTTATCCATCCATTTCACCATATCGAACAAAATAAAGCTGTGCCCGACATTCGCCGGAGGGTCTCCGTCTTTGTAGAGATTGTTGACATGGGGGCCGAAGGCGGCACCGCCCAGTACGCTGCACATAACCTCGATCGCCATCGCCAGCGCATACCCCTTCGCGCCTCCCAAAGGCAACACGGCGCCTCGCAGAGCTGCGGCCGGGTCAGTCGTATCCGCGCCGTTCTCGTCGATCGCCCATCCGGACGGAATCGGCGATCCCGTTTTGTTCGCCAGAATAATCTTGCCCCGGGCGACGACGCTGGAGGACATGTCCACGATAATCGGAGGGGCTTCCCGTCGGGGAAATCCGAAGGCGACCGGATTCGTCCCGAAGAACGCTTGCTTCCCTCCCCAAGGGGGAATGCCCGGCGGCGAATTCGTCATGGCCATCATCGCCAGATCGGCTTCGCACGCTTGTTGACAGAAGTAAGCAGCCGTACCGAAATGGTTGCTTCCGCGGACGAAGACGCCGGCCAACCCATAGGTGCGAGCCAACGGAATCGCTCGTTCGATCGCCCGGTAGGCCACCACCTGGCCCAAACCGTTGCCTCCGTTCACCTTCAGGACAACGCCAGTCTCATCGAACGCGATATCGGGATTCGCCGCGATTCTGCCTTCCTGCATGCGTCTCGCATAGATCGGCAGCCGACTGATCCCGTGGCTTTCGTTCCCTTCGAGATCGGCGCGGACCAGCGAATCGGCCGCGATCCTGGCGTCCGATTCCGGCATGCCGAGGCGGGTCAGAACCTGCCGGCCGAACGATGATAGCTCGGAAGCGTTCATAAGAAGAGAGGTTTGCTTGTCCGACACGATCGAATCACCTCGCAGAAATAGGTAGTTGGATGCCTCCTGGGCATCCAACCGGGAATGCGGACCTTATTTTAAGCGCTGCGGTACAGCTTGGTCATGACGAACTCTCTGTGTCCGAGCGCTTCGGCTGCCGTATAGCGGCCGTTCACGACCCGGCACAAGTAATCCATCAGTCTGTCGCCGGCTTGCGTCAGGTTGATTTCGCGGGACAGCAAATCGCTGCAGTCCACATCGATATGCTCGCTCATCGATTCGACAGTCTTCGGATTGGCGGATACTTTCACGACCGGTTCGATCGGATTGCCGATAATGTTGCCCTGTCCGGTAGGGAAGAAGTGGACGACCGCACCGCCCGCCGCCATGAGCGTTATGCATTCCGCAGCCGCGGAGGACGTGTCCATGAAGTACAGCCCCGGACCGTTCTGCGGCATCTCCGCCGGATCCAGCACGCCGATGACGGTCTTCGTGCCGGTTTTTTCGATATTGCCCAGCGCCTTCTCCTCGATCGTGGACAAGCCGCCGGCAATGTTGCCTTGTGTCGGCTGCGAGCCGAGCAAATCTACGCCGGATGCTTTAATTTCGGCTATGTAATCGTCATAGATCGCCATGAACTTCTGTTTCAGCTCCGGCGTCGCGCAGCGATCGGCGATAAGATGCTCGCCGCCCGTGAGCTCCGAGGTTTCTCCGAAGAAGACGGTCGCTCCGGCATCGACAAGACGGTCGACGGCTTGAGCGACGGTCGGACAAGAGCCGAGCCCGGTTGTCGTGTCCGATTCGCCGCATTTGATGCTGACGGTCAGATCCTTCAGCTCGATCGGCTCCCGCTGAATTTCCGAAGCCCATTGGACGAATTCTTTCGCCTTCAGGGACGCGCGGCGAATCGTCTCCAGATCGCCCACGCCTTCTATCGAGAACGACGCGACCGGCTTGCCGGTTTCCGCGATGCCGTCGGCGATGACTTTCGTCCAGTTCGGTTCGATTCCAATGACGACGACGGCGGCGACGTTCGGATTCGAACCGGTGCCGATCATCGTTCTGAAATGCAAGTCGAGGTCTTTGCCGTACTGCAAACGCCCGTAAGCGTGGGGCAGAGCCATCGTTCCCTGAATGTTCTTGGCGACCGCTTCGCATGCCGCATTGGAAATATCGTCGACCGGAAGAATGATGACATGATTGCGAATGCCTACTTTGCCGTTTTCGCGGCGATAGCCGAATAGTTGTCTCATGTTTACCACCTCAGAGTCCGAATGTTGTGTGTATGCACGTAATCGCCAAGCGTGAAGCCCTCCGGCGCGTATCCGATCGGCAGCCCGTATTCCAGGACGTGACCGTCCTTGGCCAAGTCCGTAATGGCGATTTTATGCCCGAGCGGAATGGCTCCCTTCGCGACAACCTCGATCGTAGAATCGTCGTCCATGAATACGCCGATGACTTTCTCTCCGGATTCGATATCCGAGGTGGCCACCCCGACATGGTCGCCGCGTTTGTGAATAAGAAATTTGTGCATCCTGCTACCCCCAAATCATCAGTATGGATTGGCAAGCGGTATTCGAAAATACCAATCGCCTTGAGTATAGATCATTATCTTTTGGAGATCAACACTTTTTATGAAATCCCGTTAAGCCGTATTATATCAACTATATTCATTACCTTACTCATTCTTCACTAACTAAAAAACCGATATTGATAATGATCTTTAACTCTATGGAAAGACCATAAGATGAAGCCCGCCGAACAATACGATCAGAAAGGCGGCTTTGCGAATAAATCCGTCCGGAGCCTTCCCGAAAAACAGCATTCCCGACCGAACTCCGAGCCAGGACGCCGCCGCGCCGATCAGAAACGCCGGTACGAAGTCGAAGCCGATATCCCCGTTAAAACCGTGCGCTCCCAGCGTCAGGAGATTGGCCAACAGAAACGTCAATTGCAAATTGGCCATATACTCCCGTTTGTCCTTGTACCGGTGCAGAAAATAGAGAGCATAGATCGGCCCGCCGACAGCAAACAATCCGCCGATAAAGCCTCCGAAGA
Organism: Cohnella hongkongensis; assembly: GCF_042654645.1. NCBI lineage: Bacteria > Bacillati > Bacillota > Bacilli > Caryophanales > Paenibacillaceae > Cohnella > Cohnella hongkongensis. Next base: position 373,215 of record NZ_JBHSEP010000002.1, read on the forward strand.
AGCCCACGGATACGGTGGCCGCCCCGTGGCCCGCCCCTGCAACCCGGCCCCGCCACAGGAGAGCCACCATCAGAATAAGCGTTGCGCCGAGAACGCGCTTCATCGCCTCTTCTCCGCCGAACGCATCCATGACGAAGAAGGCGGCAGCCCGGCTGACCAGAGCGCTGGCCAGCAGCAGCTTGATTTCACCGATTTTAATATGCTCGCGGTTTCTCGCCAGAATCCCCAGGCACATAACGACCGTCACGGCCAGCACCAGCAGCGTGCCGGTCTTAAGCGGCACGACCAGAGAGATGAATCCCATGGCGATGATGCCGGCGCCGAACCCTGTCAACCCCTGAATGAAGCTTCCGACGAACAGAACCGCAAATAAGATCGCGAGTCCATACACGACATCCAGTACGTTCATCCGACCGTCCGCATCAATCTCAATCGTTCAAATCGATGGAAATATACTTGATTTCCAGATACGAATCGAGGCCGTGATGGCCGCCTTCCCGCCCCGTCCCGCTTTCCTTCCAGCCGCCGAAAGGCGCCTGCACGACGGTCGGCAACGCATCGTTGACGCCGACAATGCCGTACTCCAACTGCTCGGACACGCGGAACGCGCGTCCCAGATTGCGGGTAAAGACGTAGGAAGCCAATCCGTATTCCGTATCGTTCGCTTTCGCGACAGCCTCCTCTTCCGTTGAGAAGGAGATCAGAGGCGCGACGGGACCGAAGGTTTCCTCATAGCAGATGACCATGGAGCTATCCACTCTGCTAAGCACGGTTGGTTCGTAGAAGGCGCCCTTCAAGCCCTCGCCTTCGTAACGGCGTCCTCCGGACGCCAGCTCTGCGCCCTTGGACAGCGCGTCCCGCACCTGTTCCTCAACCTTCTCCAGCGCGTTCCAGTCGATGAGCGGCCCCACTTCGACGCCAGGCTCCAGTCCGTTGCCGATCTTCAGCTGGCGGGCTTTGGCGGCGAACTTCTCCGCAAAAGCGTCCATGACCGACTCCTGAACGAAAATTCGGTTGGCGCAAATGCAGGTTTGTCCCGCGTTGCGGAATTTGCTGGCGATGCAGGCTTCCGCGGCCTTGTCCAAATCGGCATCCTCGAAAACGAGAAACGGCGCATGTCCGCCCAGTTCCATCGATACCCGCTTGACATGCTTCGCCGAGCCTTCGATCAGTTGCTTGCCCACTTCCGTGGAGCCGGTAAACGTGATCTTCTTCACCTTTGGATTTTCCAAAAACTCGGCCCCGACATCCCGGCCTTTAGCCGTGACCAGATTGACGACGCCGGGCGGGAAGCCCGCCTCCTCCAGCGCCTGAAACAGGGCGACCGCCGACAGTGGCGTATAGTCGGCCGGCTTCAGAACCACCGTACAGCCCGCGGCCAATGCCGGGCCGAGCTTGCGGGTCAGCATCGATACGGGGAAGTTCCAGGGCGTTATGGCTCCGACGACGCCGATCGGCTGACGGACGACCATAATTCGTTTGCCCTGCGCCGAAGCGGGGATCGTTTCCCCGTAAATCCTCTTCGCTTCCTCGCTGTACCACCGCAAATATTCGGCGGCCAGCATCACTTCGCCTCTGGACTCCGCCAAAGGCTTGCCCTGCTCGGCCGTCATCATCCGGGCAATGTCGTCCGCTCTTGCCGCGAGCTTCTCGTAAGCGCGATACAACGGAACCGCCCGCTCCATGGCCGTCGTCTTCGACCAGCTCTTGAAGGCGGCGTGAGCGGCGTCGATCGCTGCCGCCAAATCTTCGCGGGAACCGATCGGAACGCTGCCGGCGGGCTCCCCCGTCGCCGGATTGCGCACTTCCTTCCGAGCCCCGGAAATCGCTTCTGTCCACGCTCCGTTTATGTACATTAAACCTTTCATTTCTCCGCCTCCACGAATAGGATTAGGCTTTGCCGCTGCTGCCGAACAGCCGGATTTTCTCGATCGCCTTATTCTTGACGGCTTCTCTGGCCTCGCCGAGCACGATGGCCAAATGATATTGTTCGGGATCGTCCTTCCACGCCCGCTGCGCGGCTTCCGCAAAAGCCTGCCGCAGCTCGGTGTCGACGTTGATCTTGGCGACTCCGAGCGAAACGGCCTTGCGGATCAGATCGTCGGGAACGCCGGAGCCGCCGTGGAGCACGATCGGCTGGTCGACGACGGCGCGAATGGCGGCCAATCGTTCGAAGTTCAGCTTCGGTTCCCCTTTATAGAGACCGTGGGCCGTGCCGATCGCGACCGCCAAATAATCGATGCCGGTCTCCTTCGCGAATCGGACCGCCTCCTCGACGTCGGTCAGGAACGCATCCTCCTCGCGAACGGTAATATCGTCCTCCGTCCCCCCGATTCGGCCCAATTCGCCCTCGACGGAAATGCCGACGGCATGGGCCGCTTTCACGACGCGCTTCGTCTCCGCAATGTTGATCTCCAGCGGATGGTGGGAGCCGTCGTACATAACCGATTCGAATTGCTGCTGAATCGCCTGGATCGCCTGTTCGTAGCTGTTGCCGTGATCAAGATGAATGGCGATCGTCGCGTCGGTCTGTTCGCCGAACACTTCGATCATCCGGGTGATCGCCTTCATACCCATATACTTGATCACCCGCTGGCCTACCATGATCATGACGGGCGCTTTCTCCGCTTCCGCCGCCTGCAGAATCGCTTGAATCGTCTCCGCATTGTGCGCGCTGAAGGCGCCGACCGCATAGCCTCCCGCTCTCGCCTGCTCCAGCAGGTCCCGTCCTTTAACCCGTTTCATCGCTGCTTCTCTCCCTCGTCATCATGTGCTGGCCGCCCGATGGAAGCTCCAGTCCGGAAACGACTGAAGATCGTCGCCGGTCAAGGAACGAAGCCAATTTTTAAAGGCGGGGCTTATCGCCGTCCCCCGTTCGTTCACCACGTCCGCGGGCAGCAACCGCTCGATTCCGGCAACCGCTTCGAGCCGGCAGCTTCCCGGGCGGTAGGCGTATCGTTCGTCCGGAAGCTCCTCCCGAACGAGCGTAACCATGCGACCGCTTTCGCCTTTCAGCAGCAGCTCCGCAGCCGCAGCCCCAAGCGCCTCCGCTTCTCTCCGGTCCGCATTCGACACCATGGAGGAGAAGCAGCGCTGATTCATGCCGAGCATCTCCGCGCGAGAAGGCAAATTCAGCCGGGCGGACACTTGATCCGCCAAAAATCGGGACGCCCCGCCCAGCACCGTATTCGTCATCTTCTCGTGCAGCGTCAGCTTGGAGAGCAGCTCGCCGTTCCGGTCGCGAAGCCCTTCGCTGATCACGACCGCCGCATGGCCGATTCGGCTCACCGTCTGTTCCACGTCTTGCAAAAATTCGTCCAGCTCGAACGCGCGCTCCGGAACATAGATCAGATGGGGCGGCTGCTCCTCGCTTTCTTTCAGCAGCATGCTCGCAGCAGTCAGCCATCCGACGTTGCGCCCCATCGTCTCCATAATGCGCACCGACTCGAAGTTGCGCATCGATTTCAAATCTTCTCCGATATCCCGTACGGTCGCCGCCACATAGCGCGCGGCGCTGCCATAGCCCGGAGTATGATCGGTTTCCATCAAGTCGTTGTCCACCGTTTTCGGAATGCCCGCTACGGCCAGATCGTAGCCGAGTTTGTCGGCCGCTCTAGCCATCTCCTGGCAAGCATACATCGTTCCGTTGCCGCCGATCAATACTAACAGATGAATATCGCGGCGTTTCAGATGATGAACCGCGGTATGGAAATCCTCCTCCGTCATCGCCCATCTGCCCGATCCCAGAGCGGCTCCAGGCAGATGACGATACCGGCTCAGATTGCCGTATACGTCGTCATCGATTTCGTAAATCCAATCGTTGACCAGTCCTTGACAGGCATTGACGACGCCGTAGGTCGTATACGCCGATTTGGCTGCTTCCAGAAATCCGACCAAACTCGCGTTAATGACCGCCGTAGGTCCGCCCGCCTGCCCGATTGCCACTTTGGGCTTAATCCCCACCGTCATATGCTCCTCCCAGTTACGGGTAGATCACAGCCTCGATCCCCAATCGCTTGCATAACTCCTTTAGTTCCTCCGCAATGTCCGCATGTACGATCGAATAGTGCGGCTCGAAGCCGTCCGCCATCAAGCTGCACACCATCTCGTTGGCATTGCCGTTCAGGCGAATCTCCCCGGACGTGCCGGCGAATTGCTGAGGTCGATCCAACGCTTCTCCCCGCATAATAAGCATGCGATAGCCTTTGCTCGTCTGACTCAATCGGGATATCGTCACCTGGCCCGCCTTAAGGCCGAATTCCAGCGTAAAACCCATTTTGCGGTTCGGGTGCACGCCGGCTTTCGCCCCTGTCGAAGGGTTGGCCAACGAATAAGCGCCGGCTCCGCAATGCCAGAAGCTGACCGTATTCATCTCCTCGTCGACATGCACCAGATCGCCCAGATAAGGCGGCAGTCCGCCGCTCAGCTCCTGCTGAATGTACATCGAGACGGCGCCGTTAATGTCCGCCTCGCAGGCGGACACGAGACCGTCCTCGATAAATTGGGACAGCGTCGAGCAAGGCGCCGCTCCCAGCTCGACGAAGAAATCCGGCCAGCATCGCATCGCCGCGGCTTTAATCCCGCGTTCGTCGAACAGCTGGCGCAAATAGGCGGCGAACTGCGCGAATTTGATCGTTGGATCTTCTCCCCGGTTTAAGCCGACCACCTTGGCCGCAGCCGCTTCGATCAGCGGAGCGTACTGTTCCTCCGGAACGTTAATCGCTTCTTCGAACAGCTGCTGCAGATTCAACCGCTGCAGCTTCACCCCGGTCGTCTTCGCAAGCAGCCGCTCGTCTACGCCGGAGAAATAGAAGCCCGCCGGATGCTCGCCGACCACTCCGACGGTCAGCCGCCGCAGCTTCGCCGCCGTCTCGAAGGCCGCCAGCTTCGCGCGAAGCTTACGGGCGATCTGCGGCTCGGCAGCATTGCCGAGCATGAAATCGTAATCCCGTTCGAAGTAATGAAGCGCATTGCAGGTGCTGTTGCCGCCCGTGAGCGAATTCAGACGGAGCCGGCCCCCTACCGAAGGCTCCCTCACGGACCATACCAGAATCGGCACATCGTACTGCTCCATTAAATTAACGATGTATTCCGCATCCGCGAACGTAATCGATTGGTAGACGATCAGATCGGGTTTAAACCCCGGATGGGCTTGTATGAAAGACGACATCTCTTCGACAGATGCCAGTATGCTGTCCGGGGCCATCAAATAGGGGGTTAAACCGCCCAGCAATTCCATGGATTCCCGGAAATACCGCTCGGCGACCTCCATTTCGAACGTCGTGCGTCCGATCGGGAAATAGGCCAGATTGACTTCAAACATATCAGCACCCCGAATTAAATGAAATTTTCCAGATGCTGCTTGGCAAGCAGCAGCCCTTTTTGCACCTTGTCGTCCGTGCCCGTCCAGATCGGGTCCTCGTGCTCGATGCTCAGGACGTGATCGTATCCGATTTCGTGCAGCGCCGTAATGAAACGATTCCAGTTCACCTCGCCCTGTCCGGGAATGCGATGGCGCCACCACTTCATCGTCAGCATTCCCTCGGTGCGCATCACGCTTGGCATCACCTCGGTATCCTTGGCTTGGGCGAGAACGATTTTGTCTTTGAAGTCGTGAACCGCCTGTACGTAATCGATGCCCTGCCAGACGAGATGGGAGGGATCGATGTTGAGAGCCAGCGCCTTGGACGGCACCCGCGTAAAGAGCTCGTTCCACAGAAACGGCGATACGGCGATGTTGTAGACGGGAGGCCAGAATTCGTACATCGGACAGTTCTCGAACGCCAGCGTCACGTTGTGCTTTTCAGCAATTTCCGCGACCCGGGGGAATACTTGCTCGTACAAATCCAGATTTTCCTCGACCGTCTTCATCGGATCTCTGCCGGTGAAGGTCGAGACGACCTTAATCCCCGAGCGGGCAGCGGCTTTGATCAGCGTCTCGATCGTAGCTACCGCTTCCTTCCGCTTGTCCGGATCGGGATCCAGATAAGGTAGAGCGCCGTGCATAATACCGGTAATCGGCATGCCGTACTTCTCCTGTAGCCTCTCGAAGCCCGCCGTATCCTTGCCTTCGGCTTGCGCTTTCCAGTCGATGAACCTGTACCGTACGCCACCGTGAAGCTCAATCCCGTAAAACCCGTTTTCTTTCGCCCAAGCGAATGTTTTTTCCAATTCCCAATCTCCGAAGCACGAATGATAAAAGCCGACTCTCATACGTATTTCCCCGCTCTCGTTCAAGATGGAAACTTTACAATTCGATCGTTTTTCCCGTTTCAATCGCGTCCAGAACGGCATAGGACAATTTCAGCATATCCGTACCCGTGGCAAAGCTTACCGGTGCCGGTTGCCCGCTCGCGATCGCGTCCGCGAACTTGCCGAGCTCGATCTGGAACAGCTCTCTTTCTTCCAGCCGCGCCGATTCGACCCGGTCTCCCACATACAGAGTGATCGCTTTACCGGCGTCCCGGCCGAACGTATTGAAGGCCCCTTCCGCCCCACCCTTCGGTCCGAAAATCCGGTCCGGCCGCGGCCTCATCTGCGTATCCTTGGCCAAGCACCACGAGATCGTCATCGTTCCGATATCTCCCGAGGCGTACTCGACGATGACGACGGCCGTATCTACGGCCAACTGCTTGAAATGCGAGATTTCTGGTCGCCCGGCAGCATAGACGCCGCCGCTGGCGCTTACTCGGACCGGTTTGGAGTCGAAGATCGTCTGCCACATGAGCAAATAGTGACAGAGCGTGTCCACGACCGGACCCTGATTGCCGAGTTTGTCGTGCATGACGCGCTTGGGGCGGACCTCCTGCAGCAAGTCGGAGCTGATGACCGTCGGCCGTCCAAACTTGTCTTCTCGAACCCATTCCTTGACCAGCTCTACGCCATGGGCGAAATTCCGCTGGAACCCGATGCCAAATTGCACGCCCGCCTTCTCGACCGCCTCCTGCATTTGCCGGGCGTCCTCCAGCGAGCCGGCCAGCGGCTTCTCGCAAAAGACGTGCTTGCCGTGCTGCGCGGCCAATATGGCGGCTGGCGCATGGAACGGAAGCGGCAATGCGATCGAGACGATATCCGCTTCCGGATCGGCAACCGCTTGCTTATAATCTTGGTAATAGCTTACTCCGCTCAGCCCAACCGCTTCCGCCGCTTTCTTGGCCGTCTCCAGATCAAGCTCGGTAATCGAGACGACTTCGTGTCCGGCCAACGTCCATCCGTGAATATGGTACTTGCCCATATCCCCCGCGCCTAGCACCGCAACCTTGAATGTTTTTGCCACAGCCATCCCCCTCACATCATTCATCATGATGTATAAGTACAAAATCATAATAACATCATGATCTATAAAGTGCAATCACCGGATTAAAATATCCGGTCTTTCCCACACCCGGCCGCCTGCCTTCACCGAAATGGACGGAAAATCGCCGGAAGAAGTCAGCAACTCGTTGCCCGCTTGCTCTACAAAGATCGTATCCTCCGACTTGGCTCCCGCGACCGACGGATTCCAGGCATACATTTGGCCGGCCTCGACGACCAGCGATTCTGCTTTCGTCATGATCTTCTCGCGCGAATTGTAGCCGACCAATCCGCCTTGATGATGATGGCGATATTCTTCCGGAAAGCCTGCTTCCCGATAGAAAGCTTGCATTTGTCGAAACAGATCCGCCAGCTTCACGCCCGGCCGGGTCGCGTCGATCAAGCGCGCGTCGATCTCGGCGACGGCGCGATGACGTCGCTTTAGCTCGTCGGGCGCGGGCCCAAAGCGGACGAGACGCGTCGCGGAGAGAACGATACCGTTTTTACGCGTACATACGATCAGCATGGCGTATTCGCCGACGCATTTATCCGTCGGCAGCGGATGCCGTCTCTCATAGATCCGCTCGTCGACCGCGACCAGATTGACGATCGGCTCAAGCCCCCGCTCCAGGCACCTGTACGCCAGCTTGCCGGCGATTTTGAATTCCGAATCTCCCCGCGCGACGTCGAACGCCGCCTGACTGATAGCCTCGGCCGTCAGGCGGCCGATTGCGCGTGCCTCCTGCGAATCCTCTCCGTCCAGCTTCGTTCGGAGACCGAGCAGATCGCCTTCCGCTTCGGAATCGAGCAGCAGCCGTCCTCCGGCGGGAGCATGACGTGCGACGATGGCGCCCAGCTCGGAAGGATCGAACCACGACCACATCTCGTTGTCCGTTATCCCGCCCTGCGCAAAACCGATCTCTTCCTCTATGAGCCGGCGATTCTCGATATTGTTCGAGATCAGCACGCATTTGTCCGATGTAATCAGAAATTGACAGCAAGCCGGCTCTGAAGCCGAATTGACGTGTGACCGGCCTCCGATCAGCCAAGAGACGTTCTTCTGCAAGGTCAGTCGGAGCGCCTCCACCTTCATGGATTGGAGCGCGCTTCTAATTTCACCCAGCCGTTTGTCGAACCGACGTTGTTTATCCATTTCTTGGCACCTCTTTCTCTCTGTCGTTTACCCTTTCAACCGGGTACGATCCAGCTGCATTTTATACGCGTAACGGTCGCTTCGGTATTTCGTCTTCGTGTACTCCACGGACCGGCCGTCGGCGTCGCGGCTGACCCTTCTTCTTTCCAGCAGCGCCGCCCCGGGACTGACGCCGAGCAGTTCGGCTTCGTACGACGTGGCGTTCACGGCATGGATCGTCTCGCTGGCTTCCTTCAGCACGACGCCATGCTTCTCTTCGAGCACCGAATAGAACGCGATCTTATTCAGATCCTCGCCGGCCAGCAGCTTGCCGATCGCTTCCGGCCAGCAGCTTCTCTCGAATGCAATCGGCTCGCCCTCGGCGAAGCGCACCCGATCGACGATGAATACGAGCGCGAGATCCGGAAGCTCCAGCTTCGACAGCTCGTAGAATCGGCTTGGTTTGAATTGCGCGGAAATCAGCTTGGCGGAATGTCTCATCCCCCGCTCGAGCAGCTCTTCCGCAAATCCGGTCAAATTGCCGAGCCGCTCCTCTACTTTGGCGCTGGTCACCATCGTCCCCTTGCCCCGCCGCTTAACGAGCAGTCCCTCGTTCGCCAGCGACAGGACCGCTTCTCGCACGGTCGTCCGACTGACCCCGTATGTGCGAATAAGCTCCGTCTCGGTCGGAATCAAGGAACCGACCGGCCATTCTCCGCCGGCGATTTTACTTTTCAGAATGTGAATCAACTGATGATACAGCGGCAACGAATGGGACGGATCGAGCAAAGGCTTCAAGACTCCACCTGCTTCAGCTTTTCGATCCATTGCTCGATATGCCGCTTGCCCTTAGCGGAATATTCATACGGGTCAGCGGTCGCCGGATTCTGCTCCGCCTCGATGAGCGCCCAGGAATCGAACCCCGTCTCCAGCAAGTATCGCAAGATCGGTTCGTAATCGATGCCGCCGTCCCCGGGCACCGTGAATAGGCCTTCCACGACCGCTTGCCTGAAATTCAGCCCTTCCCGCCTTACCCGGGCAAGCACGTCCAGCCGGACGTCCTTCAGATGCAAATACCGAATACGGCTGCCATACTTGCATAGCAGCTCGATCGGCTCGTAATTGCCATAGAGGGCGTGACCGGTATCGAACAGCAGGCTGACCAGCTCCGGATCCGTGCGCGACATCAACTCGTCGATTTCCTCCCGCTGCTCGACCGGAGTTGCCGCGTGGTAATGAAAGAGCAACCGCATTCCAAGCCGACGGCAGTATGCGCCGGCCTCATGCAAATTGTCGGTCAGCGCTTGCCAGCCTTGTTCATTCAGACGCACCGCAACTCCCGAATCCGGTTGGCGCGGGTCCCAGAACGGGGAACCGCCCGCCTCGCACACGATGACATACGAACAATTCAAGCCGTGCAGGAAATCCGCATGCTTGCGGAAGGCTTCCTGTTCTTGCGCCGCGCAAGAGCGATCGGAGAACAGTACGAATTTGAATTGCGAGGAAATTTCCAGACGATGTCGCTTCAACGCCGCTTGCAAGTCGCTCGGATCGGTCGGAAATTTGCGGTTCATCTCGGTTCCGTCGAAGCCGATGGCCGACATCTGCGACAATATTTCTTCGGCCGTGTACTTGTCTTCGAATTCCGGGGTGCCGGGATTCGTCCAAGCGATGGCTCCGACTCCCAATTTGAATGCTTTTGCAACGCTCATGGTTTAGACACTCCTTTGGTCAAAGTCGTCGCGTAGAAGGTCCGGCGCGTTCGAATATTCCCGGCCAGCGACACGGCGATCGCTTTGACATTCATCATGATGAATAACTTACTTGGTAATAATATCATGATGAACCGAGAAGAAAAAGCGCTTTATTTTTGCGGTCGCCGAACTTCCGTTTGTTCTATAGGGGTCGTCCGATATTGGCTCGGCGACAGACCGCTATATTTTTTGAACACTTTGCTGAAGTGCTTTTCATTGTCGATGCCCACCATCCTTGAAATCTCCTGGACGTTCAAGTCCGTCTCCCGGAGCAAGGAACACGCTTTGTCGAGCCTGACCTTCATCAAGTAATCGAACAGATTCTCCCCGATGTCCTGCTTGAACTTCCTGGAAATATACTCCCGGCTCAGGTAGAACCGTTCGGCGATTTGCTGCAGGGATACATCCTCGTGATAGTATCTTTGGATATAGTCCGCAATCTGCGAGGCCACCGATTCCTTTTCCTTCTTCGCATCCGCGATCGTCCTTCCGAGGGCGACGAACGACCGTTCCAGCTCGTCCAGCCATTCGTCGACTCGGACGCGGCCGTCTACGTCCGCCGTCACATACGCAAGCCGTTTGAAATCGATGTCCGCTTCGTCCTGGTATTCTTTAAAGTGCTTGGAACAGATTATTTGCAGCTCGTAGAACCAGATTTGAATGAGGTTCAGAGTCACTTCCGGCAGCTTTCTCATCTCGTTCACCACATTGCGGACCGCGGTCTGAACCACGTTGAGCTGACCGCTTCTGATCGCGTACACGAGCTTTTCTTCGTATTCGTTGAGGTAAATGCCTCTGGCATTCTCGACATGCCGGCCCGGATCTTCGAAAATCCATTGTCCCGCCTGCTTAAGATTAATGTGGTGCAGCAGACGCGTTCGGGCTTCCTGATAGGATACGGCCGCGCCGTGCGGGAAAGCGTACGCCCCCCCGACGGAGATAAACAATTTGGCTCCGAACGTCGTCTCGATTCCCTCGTTGATCTCTTCCAGAAGCCGCTTCGTGCGGTCCGAATCGCACCACAGAATGATTCCGATCTCCAGTTCGGCGTTCCAGTTGCGGAAAGCATATCCGGAACCGGATGCGTTCAAATACTCGTTGCAGATGTTCGTGAAGGAAAAATAGAGCAAATCGAGATGGGACGAGAACCGTTCGTAGACGGATCCATGAATCAGCTTCAAGCTCAAGAGCGCGATTTGAACGGGCTTGTCCGCCATGTGGAGCGTTTCGTCGAGCTCCTTGAGCAGCTCGGCGTTACGCGACGGCGTCTCGATAAAATCCGAGAACGTCTTGTCCCAGTAAATCGGCTGTATCTGATTCATCCTCATCCGGTCCGAACGCTTCTCCGTTCTGGACAGCTCTTCGTGGCGCCATTCCTTAATCGCCTTCTCGAACGCGTCGAGAAGCTGCCTGCGGTCGATCGGCTTCAGCAAATAGTCGAGACCGCCGTAACGGACCGTATTTTGTACGTACTCGAAGTCGTTATAGCCGCTTACGACAATGATTTTCGAATGCGGCGATTGCTCGTTCGCCCATTTCAACACTTCGATGCCGCTTTGATTATAGAGCATCATATCCAGAAACACGATTTCCGGCTTATGCGCTCCGACGCACGCTTTGGCCGTCTCGATATCCTGCGCCTCCATCACCTCGGCCACTTCGTAATCCTGCCACGGAATGAGAAGCTTGATGGCATCCCTTACGTTCTTCTCGTCATCTACGATCAATACTTTCATGTTCGTCTTCACCGCCCCGGTTCAAAGGTATCGCAATCGTGACGTTAAGTCCGCGCGGATGGACGCCGCTGAAGATCATCGCGACCTCGTCGTGATAATAAAGCTTCAGCCGGCTCATGACATTGTTGAGTCCGATATGCTCTTTTGCGTTAAAGGCATATTCGGAAGCATTCAGCTCCCGTTGCAGCCTGGTCAGCTTATCTGCGGGGATGCCCGCGCCGTTGTCTTCGACGGTCAGCATTAGCAGCCCCGGCTCGGCCAGCCTCGCCGCAATGACGATTCTCGCTTCTCCCTCGATGATGCCGTGCTTGAAATAATTTTCCACAATCGGCTGCAGCGTCATCTTGGGGAGCGGAATATCCATTGCCGCAGAATCCAGCTCGAATCTCACTTCCAGCTCTTCGAACCGCTCCTGCTGCACCTCCAGATAGGAGCGAATATATTCGATTTCCCGGCTAAGCGGAACGATCGTCTCTTCGAGATCCATATTGTAGTGCATCATCCTGCCGATCGCGGAGGCCAAGGAATACACCTTCAAGTTCTCCTCCTTGAGGGCAAGCGTTCCGATCGATTGCAGCGCATTGTTCAGAAAATGGGGGTTAATCTGAGCCTGCAGCGCTTTTAACTGGTTCGTCTTATTGGCGATTTCCATACGATATTCGCGAAGAATGAGATGGTTCAGATGCTCGACCATGTTATGGAACTTGTTGAACAGCACGCCGAACTCGTCCTTGCGTTTGACATTTTGAAAGCTTGCCCGGAAGTCCCGCCTTTCGACCAATTCGATTTCATGGATCAGCCGCTTGATCGGATCGATGAAATTATACACAACAATCAGGGAGGCGAATGCGGCAACCATCAGGAACAGGACGAGCACCAGCGTATTGAGCATCAGCAGCTGCTCCGCGCTCTCGCTGAACAGGTCCTTCGGAATTTTCTTGATCAACGTCCAATCGGCGAACGGAAGATCCGTCGATTCGTACAAGATCAGGCCGCTGAACGAGCTGTCGTTCACCTCGAAGTGGGAGGCTTCTGTCTCGCGATCCGCCAATCGACTCAACCAGGCGTCCTCCAGCCGGCTTCCGATCCAATTGTCCCCCGTCGAATAGATGACGTTGTGTTCCTCGTCGAGAATCAAAATCTGCTCGTCCGATTCCGCTGTATAGAGCATCTCCGCGATAAATGCCAAATAGTCCAACTTCACGTCGACGACCAGAACGCCGAGCCGATCCTTCAACGGAATATCCTCGAGAACCCGATAGAACGAAAAGACCGGCACCGATTGATAGGAATGGGCCAGCAGCGATTCTTTGATCCCGTAGGAGTCGCTCCTATGCGTCGGATCGATGTAAACGGTTGCATCCGTGCGCGTTGTAATATCGACATTCTTCTGATTTCTGACGTAATCTTTCCAGAACAAGTGGGTCATCTCGTCCTTGTCGATCCGAAGAGCGACCTGGTAGAAGCTCGCGGTCGAATTTCCGAGCGTTTCCAGTGAACCGTTGACTTCGATCTGCTGCAGAAAATTATCGCTGCCCTTCTTCACCGTCTCGAACAGACTGCTTCCGTAGAAAAGCGTGGAGTGAGTGACCTGATCGATGTCGGCCAAGTAATTTTGAATGTTGACCCTGCCCTGGAACAGCAGCTTGGAGTTCTGGTGGATCAGATCTTCTTTAACGGAATTTTTCGTGAAATGATAAGTGATAAGAATCGATGTAGCGATCGGGATCAAGATGGCGACTAAAAGCAATGCGCTTAATTTGTACCGGATGCTGAACAAGTCCACCACCGTCTCCTCGGAATGATTAAGTCAATAATTTGCACTAAATCCTATCAACCACGCTCGTTTACCGTTACGTCGCCGCCCTATAAACTTAAGATCAACATGGAGTAGGAGGTTACCCTATGAAACTTACCAGAAACGATCAATGGGCGCAAGCGATCGTTTTTATCGGACCGGGATTGCTCATGTTCGCCATCATGAAGCTTATCCCTTTCGCAATGGGCATGTATTATTCCTTTACCGATTGGAACGGGATATCCGATAGCAAAAATTTCGTCGGCCTGAAAAACTTCGCCAACCTGCTGACGGACGACAACTTCATCCAGTCCTTCGTCTTCACTTCCAAGTATACGATCGCCGTCCTGATCCTGAACAATTTGATCGCCTTCCTGCTGGCCTTTCTTCTCACTCGGAGGATCCGGTTCCGGAACGCCGCCCGGGTCGTCATTTTTATGCCTAACGTGATCGGCGGCATTCTGCTCGGCTTCATCTGGCAATTTATTTTCGTCAAAAGCTTTCCGTCCATCGGAGAAATTGTTCAAGTCGGTTTCTTTAACCTTCCGTGGCTCGGCACCTCCACGACCGCCTTCTGGGGAGTCGTCATCGTATCGATCTGGCAATTCACCGGCTATTTGATGGTCATCTATGTCGCGGGTATTACAAGCGTACCGCACGATTTGATGGAGGCGGCGGAAATCGACGGAGCGGGCACCTTGCGTAAAATCGTTAACGTGATTCTCCCGCTCATTATGCCCGTCGTCACCGTCTGCATGTTCCTGACGATCTCGAACTCGTTCAAAATTTTCGACGTCATCTATTCGCTGACCCGCGGCGGTCCGTTCCAATCGACGCAGCCCGTCGCCATGGACATTTATTACGAAGCCTACAACCGCAACAACATGGGACTGGGCTCGGCCAAGGCGTTCGTCTTCTTCTTCGTCGTCGCCGCCGTCTCCCTCGCCCAAGTCTGGCTCACCAAGAGAAAGGAGGTCAAGTAAGAGATGAATTCGATCAGAAAGCTTTCGCTGGAAGCGCTCATTCTCTTGATCGCCTTGCTCTTCCTGTCCCCCTTCTACTTCGTGTTCATCAACTCGGTCAAAGGCTTCTTCGAGCTGATGACCAACGTTGCCGGCTGGCCCAAGCATTTCGTGTGGGCGAACTATGCCAACGCCTGGGAAGCCTTGAACTATCCGAAAGCGTTCTTGAACTCGCTGCTGGTGACGGTAATCGGAGTAACGGGCATCGTCGTCTTCAGCAGCATGGCGGCTTACAGAATCGTCCGTCACGACAGCGCGTTCAACCGGATTCTGCTCGTCTTATTCATAGCCGCCATGGTCATCCCGTTCCAATCGATCATGATTCCGCTGTCCGTCGTCTCCAGCAGCCTCGGAATTCTCAACCAGGTGTGGGGATTGGCCGTCATCTATTGGGGGCTGGGACTGTCGCTCGCCACCTTCCTGCTCCAGGGCTTCGTACGCACCATTCCCTATGAGCTGGAGGAGTCGGCGATTATCGATGGCTGCAGCCCGTACGGCGTCTTCTGGAGAATCGTCTTTCCGCTGCTCAAGCCGATGATCGTGACCGTCATTATTCTGAACACGCTGTGGCTATGGAACGACTACCTGCTGCCGTCTTTGATTTTGTCGGATTTGAACGTCAGAACGATCCCGCTCGCCACTTACTCTTTCTTCGCGGAATACTTAAAGCAATGGGATCTGGGACTCGCTGGACTCGTCCTTAGCATCGCCCCGCTGCTGCTGTTCTTTCTTCTCATGCAGAAGCACATCATCGAAGGCGTAACGGCAGGATCGGTCAAAGGATAATGGGATTATATCTCATCAATTCAATATCATGTCAATCATTTGCACCTAATTGCATCAATAACGATGGTTCCTGTTGGAAACGATTACACTTATGATAAAGTTGTTTCATACAACTTACGGGAGGTCAACCTATGAAGCCATATCTAAAGGTACCGCTTATCATCGCCATGTTTGCCGGCACCCTCGCCGCGTGCGGCGGAGGCGGCAGCAGCGGCTCGTCTTCAACCCCGGCCGCGTCCGGAGCCTCCGGATCCGCAGCTTCCGGAGAGAAGAAAGTCATCAAGGTTCTTCAGTTGAAGCGAGAGATTATAGACCCGTTGAAGAAAATGGGCGAGGACTTCACGAAGGAGCATCCGAATATCGAGCTGGAGTTCATGGTAGCCGGCGACGATTACGACACTGCGCTGAAAGCGGCCTTCGCCTCGGGCAACGAGCCCGACGTCTTCATGAGTAACGGAGATGCCCACGCCGTGCTGTGGCAGGACAAATACTTGGATCTGTCCGGCGAGCCGTGGATGGCTAACATGGCGGAAGGCTCGAAGCCGTCCATTACGATCGACGGCAACATTTACGGCATGGCTGTCAATATCGAAGGCTTCGGCTTTATCTACAACAAAGACCTGTTCACTAAAGCCGGCATTACGGAAACGCCGAAGACGCTGTCCGAGCTTGAGGAAGTCGCGAAGAAGCTGAAGGAAGCCGGCATTACGCCGTTCGTCAACTTCCATCAGGAGCCTTGGATGACCGGCAAGCACGGTCTGAACGCCTTCTACGCCAGACAAGCCGATCCCGAGCAATGGGTGAAGGATGTTATTGCAGGAGCCGCGAAGTTCGAGGGCGATCCGGTCGGCATCGGTTACTTGAACCTGATCGACCTTATGATCGAGTACGGACAGCCGAATTCGCTCACGACCGACGTCAACACGGCGCAAGCGGAATTTGCCGCCGGGAATGCGGCGATCATTCAGCAGGGCAACTGGATTCAACCGGTTCTCGACAAAATGACGCCAGATATGAAATTGGGCATGTTCCCGATGCCGATCAGCGACGATGCGGAGCAGAACAAAGATCTGTTCGCCTTCGCCGGCAACTACTGGGTTATTAACAAAAATTCCAAAGTCATCGACGAAGCTAAAATTTTGCTGGACTGGATGGTCAATTCCGAAACCGGCCAGAAATACATCGTCGAAGTATTCAAATTCGTACCCGCCTTCAAAAACATCGAATTCTCGGTCGAGCAGTTAGGACCTCTGGCGGGCGATCTGTCCGAATTCTCCAATCAGGGCTTAACGAAGGGCCGCTACTACAATATGATGCCGCCCGGATCGGACGCCGAGTTCGGCGCCGTCTTCCAGAGGTATATCGCCAAGCAGATGAGCCAGGAGGATACGCTGAAGAAATTGGACGAAGCTCTCTCCAAGCTGACGAACAAATAACTGATCTTCTATCTAAAAGGGGTTGTCCCTTAAGCAAAAAGTCGTACCGAACAATAATCGATGAACGAGTGACCGAGGCTTCTAACGCCTTCCGATACTCTACGATCCCGAGACGGGATTCCATCGATCCTGTTGTACGCCAATGCTTAAGGGGCAACCCCCTCTAGTTCGAATGCGCAGTCTACCCGCGATTTCTCTGCAGATTGACCTTGTATGAGTATCTGTCGCTTCTATACTTGGTCTTCGTGTATTCCATCGCCCTGCCGCTTGCGTCGTAGCTTACTCTTCGCCTCTCCAGCAGAGCCTCGCCGGGACTAATGCTGAGGAAGTCCGCTTCCGCCTGTGTAGCGTTTGCGGCGTGGATCGTCTCCTCGGCCTCCTTCAGGCTATAGCCGTACTTCTCTTCCAACACTTTATAGAAGGCCGCGGTATTCAGATCTTCCTGCAGGAGCAGCTTGCCGATCTCCTCGGGCCAGCAGCTCCGCTCGTAGGCGATCGGTTCGTTGTCGGCCAGTCGAATCCTTTCGATGAAGAAGACGGAGGCATCGTCCGGAAGTCCGAGCAACGACAGCTCGTAGAAGCAGTTTTTCCGAAACTCGCTGGACACCAGCCGGGCCGAATGCTTAAACCCCTTGTCCACGATCTCTTCCGCGAACCCGGTCAGCTTCCCGAGCCGTTCCTCCACCTTGGAGGACTTGACCTCGGTTCCCCGGCCTTGCTTCTTCTGAAGCAGGCCCTGCTTGACCAGTTCGATAACGGCTTCTCTAACCGTCGTTCTGCTCACGCGGTACTCTTCTATCAGCTCCTGCTCGGTTGGAATTAACGAGCCTACCGGCCACTCCTCGCTCAGAATCTTTCCCTTCAGAATATCCTTGAGCTGTTGGTACATCGGCAAAGGGCTGTTCGGATCGATAACGTTAATGATCATCGCTGCTCCTTAAACAAATTAATCTAAATTATACTGTAGAATGCCAAGATCGGCAATTGAGACTTGCATTCCGAACCGGCAAAAATAGGGCCCGCGGAGAGCGCGAGCCCGATCGAATCGAATCCGATTTAGTTTTTGGAGAGAATCTTCGTCGCTTCCTCGCGGAACTTGACCGCGCCTTCCTCGACCGTCAGCTTCTTGTACAGAATCTCTTCGGCCGTATCCTTAAGCAGCTTGTCGACCTCGACCGCGCCGACCGGATTCGGAGGGTCCATCTGACTGCTGTTCTGCTCGGCCCATGCGACGTAGTCGAACACCTTGGCCTGCTCCGGAGTCAGATCCGGCTTCAGCGCTTCCTTCACCTTGGAGGAGACCGGAACGCCGCGCTCGCCCATAATGATTTTGTTCGCTTCGATGTCGTTCACCCAGAAGTCGATGAACTTCGCCGCCTCTTCCTTCACCTTGGAGTTTTTGGCGATCGAGAAGTACATGCTCGGCTTCAGGAACAGCGCCTTGTTCTCGTTCCATCCCGGTACCGGCAAAATCTCGAACGGACGCTTCGCCACCGTGGAGGAGAGAATGTACTGATTCGACCAGCCCCAAGTGCTGACCGCGTTGCCGAGCTCGAGCTCGCC
The DNA here is from genome assembly GCF_042654645.1 of Cohnella hongkongensis. Lineage (NCBI taxonomy): Bacteria > Bacillati > Bacillota > Bacilli > Caryophanales > Paenibacillaceae > Cohnella > Cohnella hongkongensis. The sequence goes on from NZ_JBHSEP010000002.1 coordinate 391,735, forward strand.
GTCCTCCGGCGTGCCTTTCTTCTGCGCCAGCTTGTCGAGCGACAGCAGGTAGCCGTTGTTGTACCAATCCTGATACATCTTATAGAAGTCGATGAACAGCTGATCGTCGGCGTAGCCCAAGCCTTTACCGTCCGCCGCGTACATATGCTGGCCCTTGCTTCTCAGATAGAACGGGAAAAATACGTCGTGGCGAAGATCCTGCGCGAGCAGCTTGCCCTGCGCCTTCATCGTCGGGCCCAGCTTGGCGAAGTCGTCCCACGTCCAGTTCTCGTCGGGCATCGTTCCGCCCGCCTGCTCCAGCATCGCTTGGTCGATGACGGCCAGCAGCGCGTTCGAGCCCAGGTTCATCGCGAACAGCTCGTCTCCGAGCTTGCCGCCCGAGATGGACGCCTCGCCGATCGAGCTGACGTCGATCAGGCCGTTCTGCGTATAGGGCGTCAGATCCTCCAGCTGTCCGCGTCCGCCGTATTGAGACAGATAGGAGATGTCCATCTGAATGACGTCCGGGAGGTTGCCGGCGGCGGCGTTGGGCGCGAGCTTCTTCCAGTGGTCGTCGAAGGCGGCGTATTCCGGCTCGATCGTCACATGAGGATTCCGCGATTCGTACAGCTCAATCACCTTCAGCGTGTAATCGTGACGAGCCTGCCCGCCCCACCAGGCGACGCGCAGCTTCACCGGTTCGTTGTCCGCGCTGGCCGATGCGGGCTGGGACGCCTCCGGCGACGATGCCGGGGCGCTGGAGCCGGCCGTCGTCTCCTGCTCCTTCCCGGAGCCGCAGCCGATCAGGCCGATGACGAGGGCAAGCATGACGATACCTGTTAGTGCTTTTTTCATTTCTTAAAATCCTCCCCTATGAGATCGGTTGATTGATTAGCGCTTACATTTCCTATTATCATCGGGTCGGATCGAAATCGTAATGCAAAAAACCGTGCTGTTTGTTCAAAAAGCAGAGTTGTCCGCCTGCTTGGCATACTCGGAAGGGGTGCAGCCCATCTGCTTCTTGAACACCTGGCTGAAGTACTGGGGATTGTCTCCGAAGCCTAGCCGCTCGGCCATCTCGAAGATTCGGATCTCGGGATTGGCCGCCCACAGCTCCGTCGCTTTCCTGATCCGGGCTTTCACGACGTAGTTGGAAAACTTCTCCCCGGTCTCCTTCTTGAACAGCTTGCCGAGATAGTCCGCGTTCATGTAGAGCATCTCGCCGGCCACCTGATTCAGAGACAGCTCGGAGTTGCCGAGCTGCTCCTCGACGATGTCGATCATTTTGCGAACGATCGAAGTATGTTTGACGACGTGGCGCTCGTAGTGGAACTGCGCCAGCTCCCGCACCGTCTCTTCCAGCACCGCCTGCATCGCCTGGAGCGTGTCCATCCCGGCCAGCTCCGCCAGCTGGCAATAGTAGCGTTCCATCCGCTGCGGGTCGCCGAGCCGGATCAGGGAGACGAACTGCTGAACGACATGCGACTTGGTCATATCGATGTCGGCCTGCCCCCGCTTCAGCTCGCGCATCAGATCGGCCAGCGCCTGCTCCGCCTCCTCGCGGTCGCCGGACTGCACCGGCATCGTCAGCCGCTCGGGCTCGAAGCCGAACAGGTCGGCCGTCCCCCTCTCCGGCTCCCCCGTATCCTTGCTTGCAATGACGCCCCCCTCTCCGAGGTAGAAGCGGTAATTCAGACAGCGCAGCGTCTCCCGGTACAGGCTGCGCGCCTGCGTAATCCGATCGGGCTCGCTGAGAGCGATCGTAGCGTCCATCTTGTAGTACGTCTGGAAAATGGCCCGAATCTCCTCCAGCTTGCGGAACAGCGCTTCGGGGGCAATCGCGTCCTCGATCAGAATCAGCGCATGGTTGCCGATCGTCGTGCCGAGCAGCGTCGTCTCGAGCAGGTCCTCGGCAATATTTTTGATCGCGAACAGATGCTCGAACTCCGCGTTCGCCCCTTCCGCCTGGAACAGCAGCAGTCGGACGGGACGTTCGATCTCGAACCGGAACAGCTTCCGGTAATAGTCCCAGTCCCGGCTGCCGTAGGTTTTATTCGTCACGAACTCCTTCAGCACCTGCTCCTTGACGTGGGGCATCACCTTGGACAGCTCCTGCTTCATGTCCTGGACGAACCGCTCGCGCCGCCGTTCCGTCTCCAGCTCGCGAACAATCTCCGTCAGCGCCTCGGCGATCTTGCGCTCGTTGGTCGGCTTCAGCAAATAATGCTTCACTCCGTACTGCATCGCTTTGCTCGCATAGTCGAATTCGCCGAAGCCGGACAGCAGCACGAACCGCACGTCCGACCGCTCCCGGTTGACGGCGGCCACCAGCTCCAGCCCGTCCATTCCCGGCATGCGGATATCGCTGATGACGATGTCCGGAGCCAGCTCCCGGATGCGCTCGCGCGCATCGACTCCGTTCGCCGCCGTTCCGGCGAGCCGAGTGCCGAGGGACTCCCAGTCCAGCATTTGCGAGATGCCGTCGAGAATGATTTTTTCGTCGTCGACGAGCAGCACCTTGTACATCCCTATTCCTCCTCCTCCTCGCGCGGCAGCGCCACGATCACGCGGGTTCCCCGCCCGGGTCCGCTCTCGAACCGAAGCCCGTACCGTTCTCCGAACGCCAGCTTGATCCTCTCGTCGATATTCAGCAAGCCGATGCCCTTGCCTCTGGCCGTCAGCTCGCCGCTTCTCAGCCGCTCCAGCGTGTCGGCCGGCATGCCGGGGCCGTCATCCTCTACGAACAGACGCAGCTCGTCGTCCGACTGCTCCGCGCGAACGACGATCCGGCTCTTCCCGATCGTCGGCTCCAGCGCATAGTGGATCGCATTCTCCAGAAGAGGCTGCAGCGTCAGCTTCGGCAGTCTCCGCCCCAGCCATTCATGCGGCACGTCCAGCTCGAAGAGCAGCCGGTCCTCGAAGCGGTACTTCTGAATCGTGACGTAGGATTCAACCACCTCAAGCTCTTCCCCGAGCGTCAGTATTTCTTCCTTCATGCTGATGGAATTGCGCAGAAGGAAGGCCAGCGATTCCACCATGCTCGAGATTTGCGTCTGCTTGTTCACCTTGGCAATCCAATTGATCGACTCCAGCGTGTTGTACAGGAAATGCGGGTTGATCTGCGCCTGAAGCGCCTTGAACTCCGTCTCCTTGATCAGCAGCTGGTTGGCGTAATTTTCGGTGATCAGCGTATTGATCCGCTCGACCATCAGACGAAAGGTGCGGTGAAGCAGCCCCATCTCGTTCATCGACATCAGCGAATCGTCCGCCGAGGGCAGATGCGCCTCCGCGAAGTTTCCTTTCTCGGCCAGCTTCATGCGAGCGATCAGGCTGTCGATCGGGCGGGTCAGACTGCGCGAGAAGCGAATTCCGATCGGGATCATCAGCGCAAAAATGCCGATAAAGACGATGACGACCAATTCCTTGATGAAAATGACCCGCTCGAAAATCTGATGAAACGGCGTAAGGCTCAAATACGTCCAGCCCGTCCCCGCCGACCGCGAATAAGAAATAAAGTACGTGTGGCCCCCGATCTCCTGGGTGAAATAGCCTTTGGAGGAACGAAGCGAGCCCAGCACCTCCTGCGGGCTGAACAGCGGCTCTCTCGGGTAGATGATCTCGTCTCCGGCGAACAGAATCAAATCCCCGCCGCCGGCCGAGAACTGCTGAACGATCTTGTTGACGTTAATCCGAATCAGCAGCGTGCCCAGAAACTCCAGATCGAAGTTCGTATTGCTGAACGAACGGATATCCCGGGCGGAGATGAGCGCCGGGTCGGCCGCCTCCGGGAAAAACCAGCGCATATCCCCCTCCGCCTCGCGGGTGACTCGCTGAATGCCCGCGATCTTCGCAGGCTCGACTCCGGTTACGTTGCCCGCCCCGTTCTCGGCGCCCCGTGAATCGATCAGCTGAATGGAATAGATCGTCGGCTCCGAGCCGGCATACGTCAGCAGACGATCGATCACCTTCTGCCGCATAATGTGCAGATCGTATTCCGAATCGGTATGCTTGATCGCCAGCAATTGGCTTTGCAGCTGAATGTCGGCGATAATGTCGTAGGACATCTGCTCGATGCGCGCCAGCTTCGTCTCGATCGCCGCAGAGGACAGATTCAGCACCTGCGCCGACTTGTCGTACAGCTGGCGGTCGTAGATCGAGAAAGCGTACTGCTGCACCAGGAACGTAAACGCGAACGTAACCGCGACGATGCTGGCGATCAGCACCGACAGCTTGTTTCTGATTTTCATATGCCGAAACGATTGGAACCAAGTCCGCATAGCCGTTCCCGCCTTGTGTGAAGGTTGTCGTCGTGATGAAAGTATGCCACTTAGGATCAAGTCTGTAAAGCGGTTACATAAGGCAATCGCAAGGAAAACCCGGAAAACCGACGATCGATTTTCCGGGTTTTTTGTTTAAAAATCAGGGAGGTTTTTCGGACGGCCGGAGGCCCCTCTTAGGCGCCGGCCTTCGTTAAGCGGATCACGTTCCAGGACTGCTTCGGAAGAAGCGCGCTCACCAGACCGTCGTCGAGTCTGGCGTTGCCGCCGCTGTGCGGCTTGACCTTTTCCGATCCTGCCGTATTAACCGCCTTCAGATCCGGATTTTCCAGCACGATGTGCTCCGCCACCCGATAGCCGGCGAAGCTCCGGACGTCGCACGTCAGCTCGAGCGCGCTCTCCAGGCTGCGGTTGACGGCGAACACGACGACTTCGTCCTTCTCGTCGTTGTAGACGGCGGCCGCTTCGAGATACGGAACGTCCGTGAAGTCTTTGCTGTCGTATTTGTCGGACACAATGACCGGCTTCAGCGCAATTCCGCGGCCGTACACGGACGCGTGCATATACGGATAATAGATCGTCTGCTTCCATGCCGTGCCGCCGTTCTCCGTCATGATCGGCGCGATGACGTTGACGAGCTGCGCCATGCACGCGATCTTGACGCGATCGGAGCGCTTCAGGAACGAGATCAGCAGCGTGCCGACGAGCAGCGCGTCCTCGAAGTTGTACACGTCTTCAAGCTGCGGCGGAGCGACTGTCCACGGCTCGATCCGCTTGTCCGCGTCGTTGGAGTGGTACCAGACGTTCCATTCGTCGAAGCTCAAGCTGATCGTCTTCCTGCTTCTCTTCTTCGCTTTCATATAATCGCAGACGGAAATAATCGTGTGAATAAACCGGTCCATCTCCAGCGAAAGCGCCAAGTAGTTCGCGCTGTCGCCGTCGCGGTTGCCGAAGTATTGGTGCAGGGAAATATAATCGACCGCGTCGTACGTATGCTCGAGCGTCGTCGCCTCCCATTGCGGAAACGTCGGCATGCTCGAGTGAGAGCTGCCGCACGCGACCAGTTCGATGTCCGGATCGACCCAGCGCATCACTTTAGCCGTCTCGAGCGCGACGCGCCCGTACTCCTCCATCGTTTTATGGCCGATCTGCCAAGGGCCGTCCATCTCGTTGCCGAGGCACCACGTCTTGATTCTGTGCGGCTCCTTGTAGCCGTGGGAGATGCGAAGATCGCTGTAATACGAGCCGCCGGGATGATTGCAGTACTCGATCAGGTTGCGCGCGTCGTCGACGCCCCTCGTGCCCAGGTTAACGGCCATCATCACTTCCGAGCCGGCCTTCCTGCACCATTCGGCGAATTCGTTCGTGCCGACGAGGTTAGGCTCGATCGTCCGCCAGGCCAGCTCCAGCTTGCGCGGCCGGTTCTCCGCCGGGCCTACTCCGTCCTCCCAGTTGTAGCCGGACACCATGTTGCCGCCCGGATAGCGGACGATCGGCACGTTTAAGCCCTTGACCAGCTCGAGGACGTCTTTGCGGAAACCGAAATCGTCCGCCTCCGGATGATCCGGCTCGTAAATTCCGCCGTATACGGCTCTTCCGAGATGCTCGATGAAGGAGCCGTAGATTCGCTTATCGATGCGGGAAATGACAAACTCTTTATCGATGATCATTTTCGCTTTTACTTGACTCGTCATGGTTTTCTCCTCTTTCTGCGTCTGATCGCGGTCAGCCCTTTACGCCGCCGACCGTTAAGCCGGAAATAAAGTATCTTTGGAAAAATAAAAACAGGAGCAGAATCGGCAGAATCGCGATGACCGACCCTGCGATCAATACTTGATAGTTGTTGCCGTACGGGGTGATCAGCGTGCTCAAGCCGATCGGAATCGTCAGCATGTCGTTCGTTCGCAGCACGAGCATCGGCCACAGGAAGTTGTTCCAGTTGCCGAGCGCAATCAGAATCGTCATCGCTCCGAAGGCCGGAAGCATCAGCGGACAGAAAATGCGGAAGAACATGCCGTACTCGGTACAGCCGTCGATTCGTCCGGCATCCATGAAGTCCTTCGGCAAGCCGCTGGCGTACTGCCGGAAGAAGAAGGTCGGAAGCGGCGCCACCGCGAACGGCAGAATGACTCCCCACAGCGTGTTAATCATTTTAAACTGGATCATCAGCTTGTACAGCGGCAGCATAATGATTTCCGTCGGCACCATCATGACGAGCAGAATCGCCACGAAGATCGCGTTCTTGAACTTGAAATCGTACATGGCCAGACCGTAGCCGACGAAGGCGGAGAAGAACAGCGACACGACCGAAGCGAGAAACGTAATGACCAGGCTGTTCTTAAACCAGGTGAAATACGTGTCGGCCGATTCGGTGAACAGCGACCGGTAGTTCTCCCACGTGAACAGCTCCCAGTCGATCGTATAGCTCAGCCCCGAGCTGATCGCCAGCTTGGCCGGCTTGAACGACGCCACCAGAATCGCGTAGAACGGCGTCAGCACCGCAATCGTGACGACGATGAACAGAAGCAGCATCAGCAGCCCGGAAGGAGTCGGCCTTCTTGTTCCTGTCATCGGTCAGTCCTCCTTCCTGAATAGCCCGAAGGCTTTCAGCTGAATCAGGTTCAGCACGAGCATCAGCCCGAGCAGCGACAGGCCGATGGCCGACCCGAGCCCCATGTTGTTTTGTTCGAAGCCCTGCTGATAGATGTAGCCGACCATCGTCAGCCCCATGTCCTTGGGCGAGCGGTTGCCGCTCCACAGCGTAAAGCTCTCGACAAACATGGACAAACCGCCGAAAATGCTGATCGTCAGCACGTAGATGGAGACCGGCTTCAGCATCGGCACCGTAATCCTGATGAATTTCTGCCAAGTCGACGCTCCGTCGATCGAAGCCGATTCGTATAACTCCTGCGGGATGTTCTGCAAGCCGGACAGAAAATAGACGATGTTCACGCCGAGCCACCGCCATGTCGCGAGCAGCACGAGGGACAGCATGCCCAGACGGGCGTCCGCCAGCCATTTCTGCGGCTCGATTCCAAGCAGGCCGACGACCTGGTTCATAATGGCCGCGTCGGACTGTCCGAGCATCAGGCGGAAAATCGTCCCCGCCACGACGATCGAGACGAGCGCAGGCACGAAAAAGGCGGAACGAAAAACGTTTTTGAACGGCAGCGCGCTCGAGTTCAGCATGACAGCGAACACGAGCGGCACCGGAATGAGCAGGGCCAGCGTTAAGGCGGTATAAATCAGGCTGTTGGAGATCGCCTTGTAATACTGCTTGTTCAGCAGCTTTTCGTAATTTTCGAAGCCGATGTACTTCGTTGCTCCCGGCAGTATTTCCTGAAAGCTCATCTGAACGGTGGACACGACCGGGTAGGCGAAGAAAATCAGGAACGTGAGTATAAAAGGCAGGACGAAAACGTACGGCGCGATGCGCGGATGATAGAGGAAGCCCGTTCTCCCCCGGGCCGGCGCCTTCGCGATCGCGGTTCGGTTCGGTTGGTTCACCACCCCAAGCTCCTTTCCTCGAAAGGACCGCTGCCGGGCCGAGCCGGGCCCGGCCAGCAGTCCTTAAACGACAAGTTATTGCGCGCGAACTTCCTCTGCGACCTCCTGGAGCACCTTCGAAGGGTCTTCCAGATCGTTGAGCGTGCGGAACATGGCCGAACGCTTGACCGCGTCGATAATCGCCGGCGTTTTCTCCCCGATGTTGACCGGTTTGATTTCGTCCTTCACCTCGGACAGCATCGTGAAGATTCCGTCCCCGAAGTATTCCGTGAACTTGTTCGGTTCGTTCAGCTCGGGCAGCGTCCATACTTCGGAACGAATCGGATCGAAGCCGAGCTCCGTCCAGAGCGCGATGTTGCCCTCCTTGGACAATTTCGCGAACGAGAGGAATGCCTTGGCGATGTCCTGCACTTTAGACTGCTGGGTAATGACCGTCCCCGTACCGCCCATGCCCGCGGAACGAGCGCCGCCGTCGGTCCAGGCCGGCATCGGCTTGATGATCATCTTGCCCTTGAGCTCCGGCATATTGTCGATGAAACGGCCCATGTACCACATCGGCATCCAGACGGAGGCCGCGCCGCCTTGGTTCATGAACGCCCAATATTCTTCGGAGTGGTGGAAGCCGCCCGGAGCCGGCACCGCGATCTTCTCCTTGACGAGGTCTTGCAGGTACTGCACCGTTCTAACGTTAATATCGCTGTCCAGCGTGACGCTTCCGTCTTGGCCCAGGAAGTCGCCGTCCTGCTGCGCGATGAGCGGCCACAGGGACCAGTGCTCTGTCGTTTCGACCGTCGTCATCGGCACTCCGGTCTTCTCGAGCACCGTCCGGCCCGCGGTCTTGTAGTCTTCCCATGTCCGAATCTCGTCCGGATTGACGCCCGCCTTGTCGAGTATTTCCCGATTATAGTAAATGACCGCCGCGCCTACGTGATAATCGATGCCGTAATATTGGCCGTCCTTCGCATAGATGTCGAAACGGGATTTCACCAGGTTGCTCAGCTCCGGCTCGACGATCTCGTTCAGCGGCGCCAGCTGCGGGGTTCCTTTTAAGTAGTTGGCGAACTTGCTGATCTCGATATCCGCTAAATCCGGGGCGCCTACGCCTGTCTGAAGCGCGACGAGCAGCTTGTTGTGCACGTCGTCGTAAGGGAAAGTGCTGCCTTCCAGCTGAATCTGCCGATCCGGATTCTGCTTGTTCCATCTTTCCGCCATTTCTTCGTAATACTTCTGATGAAGCTCCTGAAACGTCCAAAAAACGATTTTCGTCGCTTCGCCGGCCGAACCGCTCGAAGCCGGCGAACTGGACGACTTCCCGCTATTATTGCCGCTGCAGGCTGCAAGCGCTGTCATTGCCAACAAAATGAGAGCGATGATCGTAAACCTCGTCTTTCGCATTCCGTTCCCCCCGTTTAATTGTTAAATGATTAAATTGTTTTATATTTTATTAAAACAATTTATGAGATTATCATAAATCCGCCTCCCAGAAGTTGTCAAGAGTCAATTTGAATGCGTTTACCTAACCCTGAAATCGACCTTTATCCTGAAGAAGAGAATCGAGGCCGTCCGTTCGCAGCCTTTTTCCGGAATCGTCGATATCGTTTAATAAATTCTAAAATCCCCCATAAAGCGCTCCTGTTTTTTCTCTTTTTTAGACCGTTTTAGGTTTATGTATAATAAAAAATGGATTTATGGTAAGCTGTAACGGAAAAGTCTTATCGGAAAGGACTATACAGATATGATTCATATTAAAGAGCTCAGATCCGGGCTTAGTATTTTCAAAGCGCTCAGTTCGGACATTCGAATCCAGATTTTGGAGCTGCTGGCCGAGCACCAGACGCTCAACTTGAACGACCTGGCCACCAAGCTCAATCTCACCAACGGAGCCGTGACGATGCACATCAAGAAGCTGGAGGAAAGCGGACTGATCGAGATCAACACGGTCGTAGGCAAGCACGGCCTGCAAAAAATGTGTTACCTGAACGAGGAGCAGCTGATGGTCGAATTGCGAACGAAAGAGGTGGGCAATCGCTACGAAGTCGAGCTGAAGGTCGGCCACTATGGCAATTATCGCGCCGTCCCGACATGCGGACTCGCGACCAAGGACAGCATTATCGGAGATTTCGACGACCCGCGGTATTTCGCCGATCCCCAGAGAGTCGACGCCGAGATCATCTGGCTGTCCGAAGGCTTCCTCGAATATCGGATTCCGAATTATTTGAAGCCGAATCAGCAGTTTCAGGAGCTTCAATTTTCCTTGGAGCTCAGTTCCGAAGCGCCCGGCTTCGCCGACAACTGGCCGTCCGACATCTACTTCTATGTGAACGATATCGAGATCGGCTCCTGGACGAGCCCCGGCGACTTCGGAGACAAGAAGGGCGCCTTCAATCCGGATTGGTGGCCCCCGCATTTGAATCAATACGGAATGCTCAAGCTGATTCGGGTGAATCAGGAAGGAAGCTTCATCGACGGGTGCCGGATTTCCGACGTGACACTGCAGCAGATCGGGCTCGACTACAAGAGCGATATCCGGTTTAAGCTCGCCGTCGACGAGAAGTCGAAAAACAAACGGGGCTTGACCGTATACGGCAAACATTTCGGCAACTACAACCAGGACATTCTGATTCGGGTCCTGTTCAAGGACTTGCGCGAATAACGATCGATTACAGGCAAAACGAAACGGCCTTCGTCGCGGAACAGCCTTTCAATGTTGACATGTTTCTTCTCCTCCATTAAACTTAAACTAATTCTAAATTAATGGGGATGAGGGCAATGAGAAAAGCGGGAGCAATGACCGTGCAGCGAAAAACGATCTACGACCTGCTGACCGCGGCCGACGATCATCCTACGGCATCCGATATTATCGAAAGGCTGAAGGCCGGGGGACACCACTTCGCTTACGCGACCGTGTACAACACCTTAAAATATTTGACCGAGGAGGGGCTCATCCAGGAGCTGAAGCTCGAAGGAGACGCTTGCCGGTACGACGCCCGCATCGAGGAGCACCAGCATATCGTCTGCACGGAATGCGGCAGGGTGGACGAGGTGTTCGTCCCGACGCCTCCGGAGTGGCTGGACCGAATCTCGGATCAGACCGGCTACAGAATTACGAACGAGCAGTATGTGTTCAAGGGAGTGTGCCGAACATGCAGCAGCGCGAACCAATACTGATGGAGGACGTCATTCCGGCCGACGGCTTGATGTCCGCCGAGCTGCCGGTCGAAGGGGGTTACTGCGAGGTCACCGACCGGATTCTGATCGTCAGTCCCCGCCCCGCCGCTCTGCGGACGCTTGTCGCCGAGCTTGCCCGGAGATGCTACGACGTACTGCTTCTGCATCATGCGGACGACCCTCTGCTCGGCATCGTACAAGGGAGCATCGTCGTCATGGACCGCACCGTAGGCGTTCCCGCTCCGGCGTCGGCTCCCTCCTGGCTTTCCGACGGCTCCTCGCCCGTGCTGGCGCTCGTGAACGACGCCACGGCGGCGCGGCCGGGAGAGGAAACGGTCGTCTGGCCGGGTCCGATCGACGGGGTCATCGGGAAAATCCAGCAGCTTGCCGCCCAGAGCGCGAATACGTCCGAGCCTCCGCGTCTGCTGTCGTTCAAGGATATCGTCGTCGATCCGGACCGCATGACCGTGACGCGCAAAGGCTCGCGCATCGATCTGACGAAGACCGAATACGATCTCCTGAGAGCGATTCTTGCCGCCGGCGGCAAAGTGATGACGCGGCAGGAGCTGATGAACGAAGTGTGGGGAGAGACCTACTTCGGCGGCAGCAACGCGATCGACGTCCACATCCGCAGCCTGCGCAGCAAGCTCGACGACGATCCGAAGCGCCCGACCTACATCGCCACCGTGAGAGGCGCCGGCTACCGTCTGGCCGACTTGTAAGAAATAACAGGCTAGCCGGCCCATTAGGGAAGTCGACGAATGCGTCCGAACCGTCGTACTCCCTGAATTTAGGAAGTCTCGGCACTTTGCAAGGCACACGAGTAAACCGGGAAGGATGTTTCCAGCACAAGCCGCAGAGTCCGCCCAGCCGTCCTTATCCCTTTCATGCGATCGGAACGGACAATCCGCCTTCATGGTCTACTCCCCTGTAAGAAAATCGCCATCGACTCACCCTAAGGCCGTCGATGGCGTTTTGCCATGCGTTACGAGAACTCCCCTCTCCACCCGACGCCTAAACGAAGGGCGCCAGCTTATCCGGGTTGCGGATAAAATAAAGGGTGCTCAGCTTGCCGGTCAGCACGATATCGAGCCCCCACTGCCGCGTCCATACCATCCCATGCTCGGGTCCGAGCCCGAAACAGAACACATCCATGTACGACTTGTGAACCGGAGCGGACCGACCGGCCGCATCCGCCGCCATGACTTTGATCAGCCGGGGCACTTGGCCGATCGCTTCCTTGCACGTCTTGCCGTCGATGCGGCCGGTTCCGGGATCGACGATCCGCGCGTTGTCGCCGATCGCGTACACGCCTGGAAACCCGGCTATCCGGTAGCTGCCGTCCACCTCGATATGGCCGTCCGCGGTGACCGGGACTCCCAACTCCCGCAAGCCCGGATTAGGCAGCAGCCCCAGCGTCCAGACGCACAAGCCCGCCTGTTCGCTGCTGCCGTCGGACAGCGTCAGCGTTCCCTGGCGCTCGCCAAGCACCTTGACGTCGTGCCGCACCGTCACCCCTTTGGCCGCCAACGCATTTTCCAGCTTGTTCCCCACTTTGGCTGGACCGTCCGGAAACAGCCGCTTATTCGCATTATACAGCACGATCCGCGCTTCGCCCGCATCCAGTCCGAGCCGCTCGGCATCCGCGCGAACGCTATGCGCCAGCTCGGCCGCCGTCTCGATGCCGCTGATGCCCGCTCCGGCTACCGCGATCGTCAGCTGCTTCTCCCTTTCGGCGGGATTGTTCTCCTTCGCCGCCCGAAGCAGATTGCTCTGCCACGCTTCGCGAATACGTTTTGCATCGCCCAGTCCGCCCAGAGCGATACCGCCCTGTTCGGGCTCCGGCCGACGGACGACGCTGCCCGCCGCAAGCACAAGCCAATCGTACTCGATCGCGCCTTCGCCGCCCCGGGCATCCTTGTAGCGCACCCGCTTCTCAGCGCCTTCGATTCCCGTCGCTTCCCCTTGAATCAGTTGCACGCCTTCCGGAAACATTTTCGAGAACGGAATCGTAATGTCCTCCTCCCCCGCCGCAGCCTTGAACAACAGCACCTTGCGCAGGTGGTACGCATTTTTGTCCATCAGCACGATGCGCAGCGAACGTCCGCCCGCCTCCTCCGGATAAGCTTTCAGCAGCGCCTTGACCGTATTGACTCCCGCATAACCTCCGCCTACGACGACGCATGTCATTGGCTTCATCGCCATCACCCCTCGTTTAGTTGTGCACATATAACGACGTGGTCGACGGTTTTGTGACCGGGGGCGATTGATTTTTTTCGACGAATCATTCCAGGGACGGGAGAGCAAAGTAAATTCATCCGCAAGAAAGGAGGAAAGCCCGTGTCTAAACAGCAAGGCCACGCAACCAAAAACACGAGGACGAAAACGTCCGACAAAAAGGGCAATTCCAACTCCTCTAAATCCTAAACGGGAGGTGCGATCGCGATGGCGGGAAGAAACAACAAGCCGGACAACGACGGTCCGGCCAGCAGTCCGAGCCAGCTCGGACAGTTCGGCAGCAAGCTGGCGTCGGACAACAAGGAAGAATTTCAATCGGCTCTGGAGCAGGCTTGTGAAAGCTCCGAGGAACCCGATCACTGAATGGACGGCGACTCGGGCAATCCGGGTCGTCTCTGCTCGGCCGAGAACCGTTCGATGCTTCGGACGAGATTGTCGTGCGCCCACCGGACATGGTTCCGGTCGTCGTATTGCCGATAGGCGCATTCCACATATAGGATAAGGTCCAAATACAGATCGTAAAGCTTCCTGCGGGCGATCTGGGCGGGGTCCGGGATCGCGATGCCGTAGCCTTGACGGAAGGCTTCCGAGTTATGGAAATGGCTGAAATAAAACTCCATCAGCGGATCGCCCCAGATCGCCCTCTCGAAATCGACGATGCCGGTTACTTGCCCGTCCTTCACGAACACGTTGCCGTCCCACAGATCCCAATGCAGCAGCTTCGGCTCTCCGATCTCCTCGAGCAATGCCAAGCTGTCGCCGATCCGCTTCTCCAATTCCGGGTACGCCATCGGCAGTTCGACGCCCGCGTCGCGGCCGTCCGCCAGAACCCCGGCGATCATCCCGTAGAACGCTTCGGGCCAAGAGCGTTCCAGCTTGCCGGAGTAGAAGCCGAACCCGGATCCTTGGACCTCGTTGATCCTCCGGTTGATTTGTCCCAGCTGCCGGTGGATCGAAGCCCGGGTCTCCTCGTCCAATTCGTCTCGGATTCGGTTCAGCGGCTTGCCCTCGACGAATTCCATGACGAAATAATCGACCGGGAGCCTTTCCCGCGAAGTATCGTAGACATAGATCCGAGGAACAGGAACGCCTGCGGTGTCCGCGAAGCGGCCCATCGCTTCCACATCCGTCTTCATCAAGTCGATCTCGCAGCGCATGAACCGCAGCTCCGAAGAAGGACGGGCCTTCAACACCGCCTTGCGGCCGTCGTCCAGTTCCAGCTTAAACGCGCTGTTCGCCCAGCCGTCCGTCATTTCCTCGAATGCGAGCAGCGGCCGGCCGAACGTCGCCATGGCCGTGTCTCTTAACTGTTTCTCGCTTAGCCGCGTCTTGTATATTCCCTGCATCCGCGTTCCCCTTCCCTGTCCCGGCGGCGTCCCGATTCCTGACCATCAAAAAAACCGCCCCAGAAGTCATCATTACAGTAATGATGATAACTTATGAGACGGCTTAGTGTTTGTCAAGCCTCGATTAACGAAGCTTCCGCGTTTTCCAGGAACCGTTCGCAATCGAGCGCGGCCATGCAGCCCGTACCAGCGGCGCTGATCGCCTGGCGGTACTTGCTGTCCTGTACGTCTCCGCAGGCGAAAACCCCGGGGACGTTCGTCTCGGTCGAGCCCGGCTTGACGATCAGGTAGCCGGAGGCGTCGGTCTCCAGCTGGCCGCCGAGAAACTTCGTATTTGGCGTATGGCCGATGGCGACGAAGAAGCCGTCCGTGGCGATCGTCTCTTCCTCTCCGGTCTCATTGTTCCTCACCTTCACTCCCGTTACGCCGAGAGGCCCGCTCTCGACCTCCAGCGGCGTGCGGTTCAAGCTCCAGCTGATCTTCGGATTGGCGCGAGCGCGATCCTGCATGATCTTCGATGCGCGCAGCTCTTCGCGGCGATGAACGAGCACGACCTCCGAGGCGAAGCGCGTCAGGAAGCTCGCTTCCTCCATCGCGGAGTCCCCTCCGCCTACAACGACGATCTTCTTGCCCCGGAAGAAGAAGCCGTCGCACGTCGCGCACGTGCTGACGCCGCGTCCGACATTCTCCTTCTCCCCCGGAATGCCCAGATACTTGGCCGAAGCGCCGGTAGAGATAATCAGCGTCTCGGCCTGCAGCTCGCCCAAGCCTTCCACCGACAGCTTGAACGGACGCCCGGACAGCTCCGCGCTGTTCACCCAGCCCGAACGGAACTCGGCTCCGAAGCGCTCCGCCTGCTTGCGCATATTCGCCATCAGGTCGGGTCCCAGAATGCCGTCGGGAAATCCGGGGAAGTTCTCCACCTCGGTCGTCGTCGTCAATTGGCCGCCCGGCTCGGGCCCTTCGATGACAAGCGGATTCAGGTTGGCCCGGGCCAAATAGATGGCGGCGGTCAGCCCTGCGGGGCCGGTGCCGACGATAACGGTTTTATAAACGCTCATGTGTTCGTCCACTTCCTTGTCTGAGGGTCGATGATCCTATTCTGACAACAGAATATCACCCCGGAGCCGACCCGTCATGAAGGAATGATGAACGTTAGATGAAGGTTTCATGAAGACGCCAGACGAACCTGTACTGTCCGGAGCCGACCGACAGCGCCACGCCGTCCTCCGCCTCCCGCGCGGAGACGACGCCCTCCGCCTCGTCCAGCCTGGAGCCGCTCTCGCTCGCCGTCTTCAGATCGGCGTTCGGAAGCCGAATTTCCGCCGTCGTGTTGGCCGGAATCGTCACTTCAAGCTCCATGCTTCCGTCTTCCTCGCGCTTCCAATAGCTCCGAACCTCTCCGTACATCGTGTCCAGACGGCCCTCCGCCCAGTCCAGCCCTTCTCCGGGCTCCGGACGAATATGAATCTTTTTGTACCCGACGGCCTGCTCGTCGGTGTCGATGCCCGCCACGCTGCGGTACAGCCAATCGCCGATCGCTCCGTAGGCGTAATGGTTAAACGAGTTCATGTCCGCGCTCCAGAACGAACCGTCCTCCTTGATGCCGTCCCAATGCTCCCAGATCGTCGTCGCGCCCTTCGTAATCTGATACAGCCAGGACGGGTAGTCCTGCTGGAACAGCAGCTTGTAGGCCGCGTCGCTTCGTCCGATCGCGGTCAGCACGTGATTCAGATAAGGCGTGCCGACGAAGCCGGTCGTCAGATGGAACTTGCTTTCCTCCAGCAGCTCCAGCAGCTTCTTCTCCGCTCTTGGCTTGGCCTTGTCGTCGAGTATGCCGAACATCAGCCCGAGAAGCTGCGCCGTCTGGGTCGGCACGGACAGCCGGCCGCTCGGCGTCACGAACTCCCGGTGGAACGCGGCGACAATGCTCCGGTACAGCCCGGCGTATTCCGCCTCATCCTCTCGCTTGCCGAGAACGTCGGCCGTCTTCCGCAGCAGGGAGGTCGAGTAAGCGTAGAACGCCGTGGCTATATAATCGCGGTCCGTGGCGCCGATATACGTATCCGGCTTGGAGTCCAGCCCGAGCCAGTCGCCGAAGTGGAAGCCCGTATTCCACAAGTGCTCGTCGTCCCCCTGCTTGCGGATATACTCCACCCAAGCCTTCATGCTGTCGTACTGCTCCTCCAGAATTCTCTTGTCGCCGTAGCAGAGATAGATCGTCCACGGACAGATGACCGCCGCGTCTCCCCACGCCGACGAGGAGTGAGAGTTGTCGTCCAGCACGTTCGGAACGACGAACGGAACGCCGCCGTCCTCGCGCTGATCCGCGGCCAGATCCCGGCACCACTTCGCGAAGAACGGAGCGATGTTCCGAAGGTAGGCGGCGGTGCGGATGAACATCTGGGCGTCGCCCGTCCATCCGAGGCGCTCGTCGCGCTGCGGACAGTCGGTCGGCACGTCCAGGAAATTGCCCTTCAACCCCCACTCGATATTATGCTGAAGCTGGTTGACGAGCGGATCGGAGCAGGCGAAGCTGCCGGTCGAAGCCATGTCGGAATGCAGCACGACGCCGGTAAAATCCTCCAGCCGGATCGGCTCGGGGAAGCCCGTCAGGCGAACGTATCGGAAGCCCTGGAACGAGAACCGGGGCTCGTACGTCTCGACTTCTCCGCCCTTCAGAATGTAGTGGATCTCCTGCTTGGCCGCCCGCAGATTGGCCGTGTAGAAGTTGCCGTCCTTGTCGAGCACCTCCGCGTGATGGACGACGACTTCCGAGCCGGCCTCGCCCCGGACCTTGAAGCGCAGCCATCCGACCATGTTCTGCCCCAGATCGAGCACGGTCTCGCCGAGCGGCGTCTTGATCAGCTCGATCGGCCGGATCTCCTCGAACTTGCGCACCGGATCGTTCTCCTGCATGACCAGCACGTCGTTCGACTGCTCCACGATCGCGACCGCATCCCACTGCCCGTCATCGTAGCCGGGGCGGCTCCATCCCGGAATTTCCAGCCTCGCGTCGTAAGTCTCTCCGTGATAGATCTCGGACATCAGGATTTGGCTTGCCGTCGTGCGCCAGCTCTCGTCGGAGACGATCGTCTGCTCCGTGCCGTCTTCATATTCGATATGCAGCTGCAGGAACAGCGCTTGCCGATTGCCGAAAATGCAGTAGTGGTCCTTCCACGCCAGCGGTCCCTTGTACCAGCCGTTGCCCAGCATCGCTCCGATCGCGTTCTCGCCTGCTTGCAGCATCGCCGTCACGTCGTACGCCTGCACTTGAATCCGGTGCTTGTAGCTCGTCCAGCCCGGCGTGAAATAATCTTCTCCGACCCGAGCACCGTTCAGCTCCAGCTCGTACAGCCCGAGAGCCGTCGCATAGATCCGGGCGCGCTTCACGCCTTGGCCGACGCGAAAGCTTCTGCGTAGCAGCGGAGTGCGCTCCTCGTAGGTGTCGGGCCGCGTCTTCCCCTGCTCCTCCGGCTTGTCGACGCCGATCCATTTCGCGATCCATTCGCTGCGATCCAGCACGCCCGTCTCGAACCAGGCCGTCTCCGACCATGCGGAGGCTTCGCCTCCGGCGTCCCATACCCGGACGCGATAGTGATAACGCTTGCGAGAAACGACGTTCAAGCCGGACAATTCGACGTGAACGGACTGTTCCGACTCGGTAGGTCCTGAGCTCCACAGAACGGAACCGAAATCCGGGCTTTCCGACACCTCGATCTCGTACGCCTTCTGAACGACCGATCTGGCCTCCGACTTCAGCTTCCAACTGATGCGCGGCCGTCTGACGTCGAGGCCCATCGGGTTGATTTTATATTCGCAACGCAAATCCGCAACGTGCAGCATCGCTGACGAACTCCCCTTTCTTCCTTTCGAATTGCCTCTATGATATAATGGCAGCCAAGAAAAGTAATGGGGCATTACGGACATTGTACCGGGGGAATACGGACATTACACAGGCGGTGAAACGATGAGTCCCACCTATACGCTCAAAGGTCAATCCCTGTTCCGTCACGATCGGCTCGTCTTCGTCAACCGCGCTTCCGAGGATTTCGAAGCGCCGATGCACGATCATGACTTCATCGAATTCGCCTACGTCGCGGAGGGAACCGGCTTCCATCACATCGGGGGACAGGTCCATCCGATCCACAAGGGACAGCTGTTCTATATCCCGATCGGCCAGCCTCACGTCTTCCGTCCCGCTTCCGCCGATGTGGCCAGACATCCGCTCTCCGTCTACAACTGCGTCTTCTCTCCCGAGCTGCTCGAGAGAATCGCGTTCTTCGTCACGAGCCCGGAGCTGAAGGCGTTCATCGCCGAGCTGCAGGGCGGCTCCGCCTCCTATTTTTACCTGTCCGACGCCGACGATTCGATCGAACGGCTGATGCAGGCGATGCACCGCGAATTTTCCATGCCCCGGGAAGCGTCGGCGGACTACCTGGACACGCTGCTCGTCCAGCTTCTCATCGTCGTGCTGAGGCTGAGGCGGCGTCCTCCGGCCGCTTCCTCGCGCAAGTTCGCACAGTTCGACCATCTGCTTGCCTACATGGAGCAGCACTTGGCCGACGAGCTGACCCTCGCCCATCTCGCGCAAAAAAGCCGCTGGAGCGAGCGCCACCTGCAGCGCCTGTTCCTGCGGCACACCGAGCAAAGCTTCAAGGAATGTCTGCAGACGCTCCGCATTCAAAAAAGCTGCCTGCTGCTGCGGACGACCGGCTGGAAAATCGGGGAGATCGCCGAGAAGGTCGGCTATCGCGATCCGGCTTCGTTCCTCGCCGTCTTCAAGCGCATCGCGGGCATGACCCCCAGCCAGTACCGCAAGGCGGCCTCGGTTCCCCCTTGATTCTCCCCCCGGTTATGACGATTCCTTCATCGCATTCGGATTCGCTTCCTCGGCCGCTTCATCCGGTCGTTTTCTTACTTCGATAAAATGAATTTGATGTCCGTCCTTCTCAAGGACGGAGAACTCATAGCCTTGGAACAGAACGGATTTGGACATGATCAGCTCCATATCTTGGGCGAAATACCAGCCGCCGATCGTGTCGATTTCGTCATGCTTCAGATCAATGGACAGAAGCTTGGACACGTCCTCCAGCAAAACCTTCGAATGAATAATATACCGATCTTCCCCGATGCTGCGAATGTCGGGAATTTCGTCATCGTCGAATTCGTCGCGAATTTCCCCGACAATTTCCTCCAATATATCTTCCGCTGTTACAAGACCGCTTGTTCCGCCGTATTCGTCCAATAAAATCGCCATATGAATGTGTTCTTTTTGCATTTTTTGCAGCAGGTCGTGGATCGGCGTCGTTTCGATGGTGAGGATGACCGGGTTAATATAATGGTCCAGGGAAAACGTTTCTTCCGTAAGCCGTTCCTTGATGCCGGATATCAGGAAGTCCTTAATGTTCAGAAACCCGACAATATTGTCGCGGTCGCCCTCATAGACAGGGTAGCGGGTGTAGCGTTGTTCCGATACGAGCGTTAACACTTCCTGGAAGGAAGCCTTGCGGTCGAAGCCTACGATCTCCGTACGGGGCACCATAATTTCGCGCGCGATTTTGTCGTCGAACTCAAAAATATTGTTCACGTACTTCAGCTCGTTTTTATTGATCTCGCCGGATTTGTAGCTTTCGGACAGCAGCAAGCGCAATTCTTCCTCGGAATGCGACATTTCGTGCTCCGAGGCCGGCTTCATGCCGAACAGGCCGACGAGCAGGCGTCCGGATCCGTTTAAGAACCAGATAAACGGGTACAGCATTTTGTAGAAAATCATAATCGGCTTGGAAAATAACAGGGTCACGGCTTCCGCCTTTTGAATCGCCACCGTTTTCGGCGCCAGTTCGCCGACGACGACGTGCAGAAAAGTAGCGATGAGGAATGCCGCGCCGATGGTGAAAAAGTGAATGTATTGGGTCGGAATGCCGATGGATTCAAATAAAGGATGAAGAATGAACTCGAAAGTCGATTCCCCGACCATGCCGATTCCGAGAGCCGTTACGGTAATTCCGAGCTGACAAGCGGATAAATATTCGTCCAGGTGGGTGGTGACTTGCTTGGCTGCGGCCGCTCCGGGCTTGCCTTCTGCAATAAGCTGGTCTATTCGCGTCTGGCGAACTTTAACTATAGCGAATTCCGTTGCCACAAAAAATGCGGTTAACAAGATCAATATCGCAAATATGGACAAATTTACAATGGTCAATTACGTGTTCTACTCGAGAGTAGAACGTCACCTCCTAAGATAAAAGCAGGATAAGGGAATGCATCAATGCCGCGCTTTCCGGCGATACTTTTTTCTTCAGCTGCCGTCGTTGTTTCTCGTCCATCTGCTCGACCAGCTTGGCGACTTCCTTTTCCAGCCTTCTCATTTGCAGACGAATTTCCTGGATATCGACTTCTACTTCCACCGGCGAATCTACCTTTAACAGAATGCGAATCTGTTCCAAAGATTTGCCTGCCGCTTTATGCTCTTCGATCCAGCGAATCCGTTCGAGCATGGACGGATCGTAAAGACGGTAATTGGAGGCGGTGCGTTCTGCCGCAAGCAGCCCCAATACGGTGTAATGGTCGACGGTTCTTTTGGTCACGCCCGACATCATGGCCAGTTCGCCGATTTTTAATTTCGCGTTCCCAACGGTATCGCCTCCCAAAAAAGCATAACGTTATAGTTATAAGTATAACGTAATAGTGCAAAAATATCACCAAAAAAATCGGCGGCGCAGGGAATCATTCCCCTGCGCCGCCGCAGCGTCTTCGCTATTCGAAGCCTTAGCTGATCGCTCTGGATACCGCCTCGAGAACCCGATTCGACTGAAAGGGCTTGACGATAAAATCTTTGGCCCCGCTTTGGATCGCTTCGATGATCAGATTTTTCTGGCCCATCGCGGAGCACATGACGATGTTGGCGGAAGGATCGATCTTGCGAATCTCCTTCACCGCCTCAACGCCTTCCATGACGGGCATCGTAATGTCCATCGTCACCAGATCCGGACGAACGGACTTATATTTATCGATTGCCTCGAGGCCGTTCGCAGCCTCGGATACGACCTCGTGACCGGCCTTCACCAAAATGTCCTTCAGCATCGCCCGCAAAAACGCGGCATCGTCGACAACCATAATTTTAGCCAACTTGTTCAACCTCCCGAGCATAACGCATTTCTCTTTATCATACTCAGGGGGTCTCAACAAAATCTGAACAAGCGGCTGAACCTGGCAGTCGCGGCGTTTTATCGGGGCTGAGCTCCCTCGTAGCCGTCGATCAGCCACTCCAGCTTGCCCGTCTCCGGATGGATCAGGAAGCCGTGAACCGGCACGAAGCCGGGCACGAGCGGATGCTTGCGAATCATATCGACGCTGTGCTTGACGCCGTCCTCCGGCTTGTCGAAGCCCTTCAGGAACCGCTCCATCCGGATGCCCGAATTTTCGAGCGTGTCCAGCACGACGTCCGAGATGCCGTTCTCCTTAAACTTTTTCACGAGCGCTCCCGAATCGAGCTGCGTCATCCCGCATCCGTGATGCCCGATCACGAGCACCTCCCTGGCCCCCATCTGGTGAATGGCGATCAGAATGCTCCGCATGGCGCTCCCGAACGGCTGCGTCAGCACCGCTCCCGCATTTTTGATGAATTTGGCGTCTCCGTTGCGCAGATTGAGAGCCTTGGGCAGCAGTTGGACAAGCCGGGTGTCCATGCAGGTCAGAATGGCGACCTTCTTCTCCGGATACTTGTCCGTTAAATATTTCTCGTATTTGCGCTGCTCTACGAACTGTTGATTAAATTCCAGAATATCGCTTACGAATGACATGCTTTTTCCCCTTTCCTAATTCAAAAAAACAAGAGACAAGACCGACGTTGTCCTTTCAGTTTATTCGATTTGAAGCCAATTGAAAATGCTGAGTATGAAACACGGCCGGTTCGAGCCTCGCGGGCCGGGCATGTTCCGGGCGGATGGGTTATAATGGAATTAATCAATAGGGCGGGGGGCGGGATGGCGAATTGATCAAAGCGAAAATCTTCATCAGCTCGGTCCACGAGGACGGGCTGAAGCGGCTGCGCAAGGAGGCGTTCGACGAGCTGCGGCGGCTCGGACACGAGCCGGTCATGTGGGAGGAGAACCTCGGACCGTGGCCGGCGCATGCGGATCCGGTGTCCAAGTGCCTCGACGCGGTCGGGGAAGCCGATATCTTCCTGCTCTTCATCGGCAGCCGCGGCGGCACCTATGACCGGGAATCGCAGCGGACGGTGACCCATCTGGAATTCATTCAAGCCTACGACAAAAGCAAAACCGTCCTCGTGTTCGCGGACGCGACGGTTAAGGCCGCTTTTTTCGGAACGGCGCGCCGGTGGATCGACGAGTTTCTGGAGCAATATATCGCCGAGTCTGGACGGCCTCCGTCCACCGACGAGCTCGTGGCCGCGCTCCGCCACCATCCCGGCCTGCCGGCTCACGTCGATCCTTACGTCTGGTTTCTGCTTCACGATCTGACCGTCCGCAACGTGTATATCGACGATCTCTCTCTTGGCGTCCGCATCGATTGGCCCGCCTATTTCAGCGATTTGCTGCGGCGCGGCTCCATGCTGCTGCCGCTTCGACGCTCGATCGCCGAGAACAGCCGCCGGCTGGCGCAGTCGGACGAAGCGTTCCGGCTGCTGTCGGAGCTGGTCTCCCTGCAGCCGGGGCCGGACGGACCGGACTGCGAAGCGATTCTAAGCGCGGTCGGAAGCCGGATGTCGGGCGGGCCGATCGAGCACCGGTACGGCGCCTACGTGTCCGAGACGGTCGGGACGTACGAGGCCTGCATCGGAGCGACGCTGTACGTCCGGGACAACGACAGGATGCGTTTCGTGGCCAAATGGGGCGACGTCGCATGGAATCGCTCGTTCCGGCCGGACGACAAGAGCTCCTATGTCGCCCTTACGTACCAGATGAACAAGGACACCGTCCACTTCACGCAAAGCAAGATGATGTTCTACGCCTGCTTCAAGCACCGCGAGCACGTCCTGACGCTGCATTTTCCCGCCGGACCGGGCTGGGACAGCCGCAAATACGTCAGCTACCAGGAAAGCGTCAATGATGCTATAATGAATAAAAATCCTTATCTCGTCCTGATGGTCAAAATGGTTTTGGGAGGCATGCCGAGATGAACGTCTACGTATCCAAGAACGGAGAAGTCAGTCTGGCCGTCGGCGATCAGCCGAAGGACGCGCTTCTGTTCGCTCCCGCCAAGAAGTCTTCGACGCAGCTCGTGCAGGAGGATTTGTCCGCCTGGAAGCTCAGCAATTCCCTCATACAGGAGAGGTTTGCTCAAGCCACTCATCGGCAATAACAAAACAATTCTAACGACCGCCCGCAGGCCTCGAGCCTGACGGGCCGTTTTTGAAAAAACGGAGGAATGACCGATGGCCCGACCGATTCATCCCGACACCTCGCTTGGCCGGCTGCAGCTCAGAGTCGTCAGCCTGGACCGCTCTATCCGCTTTTACGAGGAGGTCGTCGGCTTCCGCTTGCTGGACCGCTCCGATTCCGCCGCCAGACTGACGGTTGACGGCCGGACGGAGTTTCTCGTCCTGGAGGAGATTCCGGGCGGCACCGTCACGCCGGAACGATCGGCCGCCGGCTTGTACCACTTCGCGATTCTCGTGCCGACCCGCGAGCAGCTCGGCCTGTCGCTGCGCCGGCTGATCGAATCCGGAACTCCCGTCGGCCAGGGCGATCATCTGGTCAGCGAAGCGCTGTACCTCTCCGACCCCGACCAGAACGGGATCGAGATTTATTGCGACCGCCCCCGTTCGCAATGGCGCAAGGACGCTAGCGGCAACTACGTGATGGGCACCGATCCGGTCGATGTCCGGGGCTTGCTGCGGCTTGCCGGAGACGCCCCCTGGAACGGGCTCCCGCCGGACACGATACTCGGCCACATCCATCTGCACGTCAGCGATCTCTTCGCGTCCCGCGCCTTCTATTGCGACGCGATCGGCTTCGAGATCGCCGCGGATATGTCGCGCACGATGGGCGCCTATTTCATCTCCGCCGGAGGATATCACCACCATATCGGCCTGAACGTATGGGCCGGCGTCGGCGTGCCTCCGGCCCGGGCAGACGCGACCGGCCTGACCTATTACACGATTGTCGTCCCCGACGAGGACGAGCTTGAACGCATTGCCGGCCGTCTGAAGCAGTCCGGCTACGAGGCGGAACGGGCGGACGGGCACTTGCGGACGCGGGATCCTTCCGGCCTCGAGGTTCGCCTGACGGTCCGATAAGCTCCGGCTCCGGCTCCGGCGCTGCTCACTCCAGGAACGCCAGCGTAAACAGCAGCGGCGCGTTGTAGTCGATGGCATACTCGTTCCCGGCGTAGCTGAACAGATCGTCGACATAGCTCTTCGCGGGCGGCAGCCCTTGGCCGGCAAGCTTCTCGAGCACGGGATCGTTCAGCTGGCGGTTCGGTCCTCCGACGAGAAGTCCCGGCACGAGGATGCCGCTGGCTGCGGATATCCGATGATGGGGACGCTTCGGGAAAGTCGTGCCGGCTCCGGTGACGAAGCTCATGCCGAGCGCGTTCCTGCCCAGAACGTAGTGCAGCTGGTCAGCGGCTCCGGCAACGTATTCGGAAGCCGGCGCCAGCTCGTTGGCGAGAAGCAGCAGCTCTCCCTTCGCCAGGGCGATTTTGTTCGACGCCCACGTGTAATCCTGCTCCTTCAGGGAGCTCCGATAGCCGTCGCGCTCGATGTTCGCGACAATCTCCGCAGCGGCCGCGTCGATGGCCCGGGCGGCCGCTTCCTTGCCGGACGCGGAAGCCCGCTCGGCCGTCGCCTCCGCCCATTGGCCGAGCAGCTGCCCGTCGTTCCAGCCGACGGTTCCCGGCAAGCGGGCCGACAGATCGGCGTAGCCGGAAGCGAGCGCTTCTCCGTACCGGGCCTCCCCCGTCGTCTTCAGCAGCTCGGCCAGCGCCCAGTAGCGCTCTTCGCGGTCGGTCGACTTGTCGTAGGGACCGGATCCGCTGTTTTGCAGCTCGTCGAGGCGAAAATAGGCGTCCGGGTGGCGGTCCAGCCACGACTGCGCCCGCTGGGCTCTGTCGAGCAGCTCGGCCGCATACGCGGCGTCGAACGGCTCGAATACTCTCGCCCCCATCGCCGTCGCTGCGGCGAACATGGCCGTTCCGTACGTCGACAGGCCGTATACCGATCGGTCCTGCACATCCTCCGCCGGAGCGATGAAGTCCGGAAATACGCCGCCGCTCACTTTATGGTAGACCGCTCCGTCCTCCCGCTGCATGCGCAGCAGCCAATCCAGCTCGAACTTGATTTCCGTCAGCAGATCGGGGGCGCCGCCCGCCCTCTCCCAATGGGACTTCTCCCCTTCGCTCAGAAACTTCCGCTCCGCGAAGAAGTCCGGACGAAGCTCGTACGCCAGCATCAGCTGAGCGACCGTCACCGCCGCCGGGGGCACGTATTTCCCGTAGTCGCCGGCATCGTACCAGCCTCCGCTCGCATCGACGATCGGACGCCGCCCCCGTTCGTCCTCGTAGAACAGCACGGCCTCCCTGTCCTGCAGATGCCCTGCCTCCACTCGCAGCCCGAGCGCCGGATCGTCGATCTCCTGACCCGAGCGCTGCAGCCGGTAGGAACGGGCTACGCGATCGGCCAGTTCGTCATAGACGGCGCGTCCGATCCGGAACGGCGGAGATACGCTGCCTTCCGCCTCCATCCGATACTGTCCTTCCGCCTTCAGCTCCGTGAAGTCGATCCGGGATACCCAGTCTCCCGACAGCTTGTCGTACTGCGCGGCGGGCGCCGTTCCTTCCCAGACCGGCCGACCGCCGCCATGCGCCTCCGTCACGACCGCCTTCAGCTCCGGATAGGGCTCGTCCGCGGCGATGACGGCGGTTTTGGCCGCTTCCGTTCCGTAGCCGATCTGGTTCAGGTGAATTCTCAGCTCCATCGCCGGCTTCCCTTCGGACGGCGCGGGCGCGGAAGCGGAAGCCGCGGAAGGCTTCGTTGCCGGAGAGGCGGACGGCGCCGACGGCCCTCCTTCGACGCAGCCCTGAAGAACCGTGCCTCCGAGCAGGACCACCGCCGCCATCTTCGATGCCTGATTTCCGTTCATTGGTCTTCCTCCTTTCACTGATGGAAAACGTTTTCTATTTCTTGTATTCGATGAGCCCTCGTTAAAGTCCTTCTTTCGGGCTTCTTCAATCTTAAGATTTTCTTTAGGTGTTGTTACCGAATCATTAAGATCTTCTCCTGTATAATCGTCTTGTGCTGAGAGCTTCGCAAGAGCGCCGACAGCGGCCGCTTTCCATTAAGACGAAGCTCATCGGTTCAGCCATATCGGAACGGAGGCAGCGAGCATGATAGAAATGATTCAAGTCAGCCATCAATTCTCCATCGGAAAAAAAGGCAAGGAACGGGTCGTTCCCGTCCTGCACCATATCGATCTTCACGTCGAAGCGGGAGAGATCGTCGCGATCGTCGGACGCAGCGGCTCCGGCAAATCGACGCTGCTCAACCTGATGTCCGGGTATATCCGGCCGACTTCGGGAACGATCCGCGTCGCCGGGCAGACCGTAACCGGACTGAGCGAAGGGGACTGGGCGAATTTCCGTCTGGCTCATCTCGGCTTTATGTTCCAGAGCTTTCAGCTGATCCCGAGCATGACCGCCTTCGAGAACGCGGAGCTGCCCCTCGTGCTGAAGGGAATCGGCGCCGCGGAGCGCAAGAAGCGGGTAATGGCGCTGCTCCATCAGGTCGGAGTCGCCGAATACGCCGGCCACTACCCGGGCGAGCTGTCCGGGGGGCAGCAGCAGAGAGTGTCCGTCGCCAGAGCATTAATGCTGAATCCGCCGATCGTGCTGGCGGACGAGCCGACCGGCAGCCTCGACAGCGACAACGAGCGCCAGCTGCTGGCTCTCATCAAGGAATTGAACCGGGAGCTCGGCATTACGTTCGTCCTGATCACTCACGACGAGCAGGTCGCCGCCACTGCGCATCGCACCGTGGCGTTGAAGGACGGCCATTTGCTGAACGCCCCAGGGAAAGGAGAAGACCGCCCTTATGAAATTCAATGATCAGATCCGGTTCGTCCGGCAAAATATGAAGAAAAACAAAACCCGCTTGTTCATGACCGTGCTTGCGACGGCGATGGGCTGCTCCTTCCTGATCGTGCTCGCCTCCGTCGGGTTCGGTCTGCAGAAAAGCATTGTCGACAAAGCCGTCGGAGACCGGCTCGTCACCGCCATCGACATCTACGGCACAGCAGCCGAGGACGGCGTTATCCGCGAGCTGGACGAGGAAAGCATCGCCTCTATGCGCTCCATCGACCATGTTAAAGCCGTCACGTACCGCAACATCGTTCGGCAAACGCTGCAGCGCTCTGTGGAAGGCGTCGCGGCAGGCAGCGGAAACGTCTACCACGTCGACTTCGAGGCCGAGTCGAAGGCCGGCTTCGCGCTCAGCGCCGGGCGGCTCCCGCAAGCCGAAGGCGAGATCGTCGCCGGCTATCATGTGCGTATGGCCGAAGATGACTTAAAGCCGGGCGAAGAACCTCCTGCCGCCGAGGAATGGCTTGGCAAAACGATGAGCCTCGAGGCGTTCCAGCTGGAAACGGACGGATCGGTGCGGAAGAAAGCCATCGAGGCCCGGATCGTCGGCATCGCCGCCAAGCCGACCCGCGAGTGGCAGACGGACTCCAATCTTTACGTCGGCCGCGGCGTTCTCGAGCAAATCGAGAGCTTTACCGGCACGCAGTGGGGCGAGCCGCGAGTGGTGCCGGACAAGGAAAACGCCGAAGGCTACGAGCCTCCCGGACTGGAGGAGCCGCGGCCATACAACCAGGTTCAGGTCATTGCCGACAGCGCTTCGCGAGTGAAGGGGATTTCCGAGGAAATTCGGGAGCGGGGCTACTTCATCCACTCCGTCGCCGACGAGCTGGAGCAGATCAATCTTATCTTTCTCATCATGAAAATCGGCCTTGTATTCGTCGGCACGATCGCCGTGCTCATCGCCTCCATCGGCATCTACAATACGATGACGATGGCCGTTACCGAACGAGCGCAGGATATCGGCATCATGAAGGCGATCGGCGCTCATCCTTCGGCCATTCGGCGAATTTTCCTGCTGGAAAGCGCCATGATCGGCCTGCTCGGCGCGGCGATCGGCACCGCAGTCGCCTACGTCGTCTCGATGGCCGTGAACGCCGGGCTCCCGCTGATCATCCAGGGCTTCATGGACGAACAGGTTCCGAAAGATTTCCGCTTTTCCTTCATTCCCGGCTACCTGGCTGCGCTCGCCGGTCTGATCTCTCTCGCCGTCGCCCTGCTGTCCGGCTCCCGCCCGGCCCGGAGAGCGACGCGAATCGACGTCCTTCGCGCGCTGCGAAGGGATTTGTGATCGAACGCCATGAAGCTGCTAAGAAGCCTGATGATCGTCTATCTGGCTATCGCCGCCGTGCTGGTGCTGCTCATTCTGTGGGGAATCAAGCTGGTCGAACCGTTCGGACCGCTGCGGGTTACGGTCGTCAACGAGACGGATGCCGCTCTCGTCTCCGTCGAGAGCGGCATCGTGTCCGGAAGCTCCAAGCATACCTACCGGCAGGCGATCGAGGCCGGGGAATCGGCCCGCATCAAGCCTGAGCTGAGCCTGAGCGGAGAAGGCGCCGTCTATCAGAAGTTTTACTTCTCCGGCGGCGAAGTGAAGGAAGCCGTCGTCTGCGGCTATACGGAGAGTCTGTCGGGGACGGCCACAGTCACGCTTCGCGCGGACGGCCGGATAGACGTGGAGCAGAGCTGCAGTTAGCTCTGCTCCTTCTTGACGGACAGGGCGGCTTCCGCCTTCAGCTGTTCAGGATCGGCAGCCTGCCCGTCCGGCAGCTCGACGCGGACCGGAATGTGCAGCCGAACGACGTAGTCGCCGTCCGGGACGGGGGCCCCGTCGCGGTCTACGAGACTCCACATCTCCTCGAACTCGAGCGATTCGTCCCGCTTCAGCTTCGATTCAATCTGCGCTTGCGTGAACACTTTATCTTCGGACCATCTGTAGATCTCTTCATCCCGGCTGTTCACGACGACATAATCGTAGCGGAGCCCGGAGCCGAACGTCAGCTTAAGCTCCCGGCCGGAGAGGTTGGTCAGCGAGAACTTCAGCCGAACGCCCTCCTTGCCGGACTTCGTCTTCAGCCTCGTTTGCAGCAGACCCTGAACGTATTCCTTCGGCTTCTTGGCCGGCAGCCGGATCTCCTCCTGCTTTAGTGTCCGCGCGCTTTCGTTACGGACGATCGGCTCTTCGACGCGAACCTCCACCTCCGGCTTGAAGGACGCTGCCGGATACGCTGAAGACGGCTCCCCTTCGCCGGCCGAGGAGCCTCCCGGTGCGGGGCTGCCGCCCCCGTGCTCCTGCGAGACTTCCCCTCCGTCCGGCGCTCCGTTCGTCTTCTCCGCGACACAGCTCACGATCAGCAGCAATGCGCAGAAGGCAGTGGCTAGTGCAGCCATTCGTATTTTCAATTCAGATTCCCTCGCTTTCCGAGACTACTCGCTTCCATTCCATGTCGGGGTTTCATTTCGTATAGACGAAGCGTTGACTCCGAAGGTTACAGCGTTCGCCAATTTGCACAGTTCGGCGCGATTCGGTGCGATTCGGGGCGATAGTACGATTGGCGCGTACGGGCGGCCCGGTGTTTCGGTGCGGTTCGGCGCGATTCGGCGCGATTCGGCGCGTTCCGGGCGGTCCGGCACGATTCGATGCGATTCGCGAGAGCCGACACTTCGCCTTGGCCCGCCGCCTGTCCCACTGTTTCGCCCCCTACCCTCCGAACGGCCGAATAACGACGATAGACCCTTGAGCGCATGAACATATGGAATGGCCTTCGCAAGGCGAACCCTCTTGCGGCCTGTCGGGCCGTTACGCAGGCAGATTGGCGCGGGCGGCGGTCTCTTGCGGCCCGTCAGGCCGTTATGCGGGCGCTCCCGACAGGGCACAACTCAGAAAAAAAGCCTCCTTTCGGAGACTTTTCGGGAGACTGCTTGGTTGGCGCTTCGTTCGAAGTGCGCAGAAGTTCAAGGCGCCGGCTTGCGAGCTCGGTCGGAGGGCAGCAGGATCGCAAACAGTCCGACGAGCGGGAAAAAGCTGATAGCGAACATAACGTCGTTGATGCCGAACAGGTCGATCGCTTTCCCGAGAGCGACTCCGCCAATCGCCCCCATCCCGAAGGCCAGGCCGGTCGTGAGACCCGAAGCCATGCCTACGTTGGCCGGCATCAGAAACTGCGCGTAGACGACGCTCACGGAGAAGCCGGAGAGGATGACGAAGCCGAGCAGCGCGATGACCGGATACAGCCAGACCAGCGGCAGATGCGGCAGCAGAAGCGCCAGCGGGGAAGCGCCGGCGATCGAGAACACGATCATGTTCTTCAGGCCGAACTTATCCGCGAGCACGCCGCCGAAAAATGTGCCGAGCACGCCCGCCGCCAGAAACAGGAAGACCGGAATTTGCGCCTGCTGCGTCGTCAGCCCGTAATCGAACTTCAGATAAAATTGATAGAAGCTGCCGATCCCGGAATGGTACCAGGACCGCGCGAAGACGAGAAACACGAGCATCCCCATCGCGAATTTGACCCGCGGATGGCTCGCCTTCTCGGTTATCGTCGTGCCGGCCGCCCGGGCCGCCGCCGTAGCCGCGCGCTGCCGCTCCCATTCCGCCAGCTTGCGCTTGTACCAAGGAAGCAAACCGAGAAGCACCGCGATCGCGAAGCCGGCGAACAACGTCCCCCAGATCGCTCCGATCTGACCCAAATGCACGAAGATGAGCGCCGTCATCAGCGGCCCGAGCGTGCTTCCCGCATTGCCCCCGACCTGATAAACCGACTGGGCGAAGCCTCTTCGCCCTCCGGCCGCGAAATAGACGACCCGAGAGCCTTCCGGGTGAAAAATCGCCGAGCCGAGCCCGATAAAGACGACGGCCAGCAGCAGCACCCAGAAATGCGGCGCCAGCGCCAGCCCCACCATGCCGATTAAACTCAGCCCCATACCGATCGGAAGCATGTTCGGAAGCGTTCTTTTGTCCGAATAGGCGCCTACGACGGGCTGCATGACCGAAGAGGTCATATTGAGCATAAAGCCAATCAAGCCGAGCTGAACCATCGAGAGGTTCAACGATTCCTGCAATATCGGATACAAAGCGGGGACGACCGCCTGCATCGAATCGTTCAGCATATGGACCAGGCTGATAGCGAACAGTACGGGCAGAACCGTCCGGGTTCCCGAATTCGCCGCCGCTCTGTTTCCTTCCGCGACTGAAGCCAACCTCATTCCCTCCGATTGCGTTAACCGTATGAATTATACCAGTGTAGATTTGCCGCACGGGGAAGTCAAGGCAAGCAATCGCGAGCTTAACGGCATAAGAGGCCGCTAAGGGCGGCCTCCTCGCTCGCGACAGCGATTTTCGGTTTTTATCCGGATCCGAATGCGGGCGTCTGCGAGAAGCCGCCAAGGGCGCTCCCCGAACGGCTTGCCGGCGCTTCAATTCACGTTGCGCAAGGCGTCCGCGAAAGCCCGGAGCGCCGGCGGCTCGATTGCGTCCATCGCCTGGCGATCCTCTTCGAAGCAAGCTTCCAGCGCGCCCAGGAGCTGCCTGCCGTACTCCTCCCCGTAGGCGCGGCTCTCCTCCGCAAGAGCCTCGACGAGCTTCCTCCAATCGGGCGTGCCGCTCTCATAGGGCGCCCGCTCCGGATATGCCGCCGCCAGCTCGGCGACTCGCTCGAACGGCTTGCCGGCATAGAGCCCGGCGGCCAAATAATAGCCGACGAAGCGATGCGACCGGTCGCGCTCCATCGCTTCGCGGAACTGGACAAGCGCCTCTTCCGCTCGCTTTTGCTTAATTAAGGACGTCGCATACCTCGACTGCGTGTAGCTCCCCGGCTTTCCGCCGCTCGCCTCCACATACTGCCCGTAATACGCATTGGATTGGGCCCACTCCCTTCGCTCGTCGTAATAGTCGAACAACTGGAAGAGAACGTCCTTCTTGCCCGGAGCAAGCTGGAGCATCTCCTCCAAATACGGGATCGCCTCCGCGCTCCATTCCTCGGATCGGGGGAAGGCGGACTTAGCCCCATAGATGCGAATCATCATATGCAGGCTGTGTCTATCGCGCGAATCGGCTTCATATGCCCGCTCATATTCGGCCAGCGCCTCGTCCAAACGGCCGTCCAGGATGAGGCGATCGGCGGCGGTTAACGTCCGTCCTTTCAAATAGAAGAAGGGCAGCGCTCCCATCGTGTTCTCGTTCAGCCGATAGCCGTTGCTTCTCGTGATCAGCCGGCCGTCTTTATCGTACGCCTCCACGTACCACGCATACCGCAGATCCGGATTCGAAAAGCCGAGAACCGAAGCGGAATCCGGAAGGGTCTTGCCGTCTTCCTCGCGCGAGGAATAGCCGGTCGGGGCTTCATACCACCTCTCGACGGGCAATTCGATCTCGGAATCCGCGATTCGGTCCTCGATCAAGCTGCTCGTCGTCCCGTTCTCGATCGGGATCGTTCCGTACAGCGTATAATGCGCCGCTCCTTCGACCGGCTCCCAGGAGAATTTGACCGTCGATCCGGTCAGCTCCGCCTCGTTGACCGGCTCCTGGATATCGATCAGCGGCCGAAGCGTGACGTCTTCTGTCAACTCCTCGCCGCTTCCCGCATCGATCCAGTCGTCGGTCATCGCCGGCCACGTCCAGCCGTCGATCTGGTCGAACAGCAGTCCGAGATACAATTGGTAGCTGCCGGGAACGACGTTGCGGAATTCGTAGCGGCCTTGGGCATCCGTGAACGTTTGATACGGCTCGCCGTCGACGATGCTGTGATGGACGTCCCGCTCGCTTCTTAGAAACACGCCGACGCGCGCCATCGGCGTGCCGTCGCTGCGCCTTACTGCTCCCGACACAGTCGCGCCGGTTCCGTCCAGCGCCTTCTCCAGCTGCTCCCGCAGCAGCTTCAGCTCCTCCAGCTTGGCCGGAACGAAATCCTTCCCGTCCGGAAACTCGGACTGTAGCTCCGCCGTCCGCTCCTCCAACGCCTTCAGCTCCCGCTCGACCGCTTCCAGCGCCTCCTCGCCCCGCCCTTCCCCGATCAGCAGCTTCGCCTTGAGCTGGGCCACCGATCCGCCGAAATCCATATCGACGGTCCGAGGCTCGTTCTCCAGCCGTTCGATCAGACGCATCGCCTCTTCGGAGTCGCCCAGATTCGCATACAGCTTCGCGCGCTCCAGCATCAGCTGCGCCCGCCAGCTCCCTCCGCGCTCCTCCGCCTGTTCCAGCACGGCCAGCGCCTGATCGGAATCGCCCTCGCTCATATAATACTGCGCCAACTGATTCGCCGCGCTGAAACGATAACTGTCCGCCGGCCCTTCCGCCGCGTACTCCAGCAAATACGGCAGCTTCTCCTCCCAGCTCCAGATCCGGCTGTCTCCGTCCCCCCGCGGAAAGCTGCTCATCACCGATCCGGGACCGACGTATACGTCGAAGCTGTGCGCAGGGGAAGCGTCCACGTAAGAGATCATATACTCCCGAATCAGCTCCCATCTCTTGGACAAAGGAGCCTGATCGATGGCGGCCCGCATCGCTTCCTTGCCTCCCGGAGCGCCGGTCTCGTACGCCTTGACCGCCCCTCGGACCTGAAGCTTGGGGATAACGACGAACTGCAGCAGGGACAGCGAGACCCCTACAAGCAAGACGGCAACGACGAGATGCTTAACCTTGACCTTCACTTTCAATCGATGCCACCGCCTTCTCATATTCGTCCTTCCAATACGTATTGCCGCCGACTTCGATGAGCTGCCTGCGGTCCATCGAAGCGTCCTCCTCGCCGCCGTCCGGATTTCTCAGCTGGGCAGCGGCGACCACGGCCAAAATAACGGCAAAGCTCAGCCCGAGCGGCACAACGGGAATCTCCAGCTCCTTGTTCCACAGCGCCAGCAGCCGGTCGCGCCAGGACCGGGGACGCACCCGCCGCAGAACGTTCTCCTGTCCGCCGAACCGCAGCTCTTCCAGCTCCTCCCGCAGCCTTTTATTCATAGACTCCCGCTCCATCTTCGTCCCCCTTCTCCAGCAGCGCCCGCAGCCTCGCCCTTCCTCTGGACAGTCTGGCTTTCACCGTATTCTCGTTGCTGCCGAGCTGCTCCGCAATTTCCGATACGCTTAATTCGTTGAAGTAATATAACGCAATGACTTCCCGATACTTGTAATCGAGCCTATGGATCGCTTCGCTTAGCCGCTCGCCGCGCCACCGCGCCAGAAGCAGCTCCTCCGGACCGGGCTCCGCTCCCTCCGCCAAGCTCTCTATGCGTTCGAACGGGAGCAGGCTTCTCCAGCTCCAGGTTCGCATCCTCATCCGGCAGCGGTTGGCAACGATGCGCAGCAGCCAGCTCCGCAGCTTGTCGGGCTGCTTAAGCTGGCCGATCTTGGCGTACGCCTGCACGAACGCATCCATCACCGCCTCCTCGGCGGTCTGCCGATCCTTAACGAGCAAGTACGCGGTGCGCGTCAGCTCGTCGCCGTATTCGGCCATCAGCTCCCGCAGCGCGGACTCGTCCTTGGCGACCAATCTTCTCACAACATCCAGACCGGCTTCCCCTCCCTACATGAATAAGATGCGCCGCGAAGCGATTAGGTTGCAAACGCGCCAAGCAAGCATAAACGGCTTACGCCGTCCTTAGGATCGGCGGGATAACGTTTATGTCGGAGATGATTCAGAGAAGGATAGCGTATCTTAAAAGGACCCCCGGCTCGACTTGACCGGGGGCCCCTTAAGATTTGAATCCTTAAAGAAAGTATACCGTTTTATTTTTCGCGAATCCAAACGATCATTTCGCCGGGCTTCCGATTGCCCCAGAAAGCATAGGGAACGGCCGAGATCGGGACGCTGTGCTTCCTTCGCGCGACCGGCCTGTACAATTCGTCCTCCCAGCCCGGATCGGAACGCAGCCCCTCGCCGGACAAGACGACCACGCCTCCCAGAACGTCTTCCCTATACGCCGCTGCGAATTCGGATTCCGCAGGGAAGCAAATATCCGTAAGGTCCGGGCCGTTGTCCGCTTCCTCGAGGCAGTAGACGATCGGTCCGTATTGCAAAGCGATTTTTCCGGCATTCTCGCGCACTTTGGGGTTGGATTCGATCCGCTCGACGACCATCGGGAAATACAGCTCGATTTCGTCGCCTTCCCTCCACGCTCTGCGGATCCGAGCATATCCCCGTTCGACGACGGCATCCGGCGCCAGAGCTTCCCCGTTGACGTGAACGCGGGGATGTCTGCACCAGGAAGGAATCCGGAAAGAAAGCGCGCAATCGATCGGCCCGTCGGCGTGCACCTGAACCCGAACGCTGCCGTCCCACGGATAACGAGTTTCCGTGTGCAGTCTCATGACGCTCCCGAGAACGTCGAACTCGCTCTCGTTGGCGGCGTACAGATGCATGGCGATCTCCGTCCCGTTCTGCGTGAAAAAGTAAGTATCCAAAGAAGTGAGCAGTCGAGCGATATTGGGCGGACAGCAAGCGCAGCCGAACCACGGCACGCGCTCCGTCTTGACATGCTGCATGTCGTGGCGGTAGCGGGCGACTGCCGGATGAACCTCCAGCGGGTTGACGTAAAAATATCGCGTGCCGTCCAGCGAAATCCCGCTCAGCATGCCGTTGTAGAGAACGCGCTCCATCACATCCCCGTATTTGCCGTCGGTTTCGATTTGAAGCATTCGGTACGCCAGCAGGACAAGTCCGATGGACGCGCACGTCTCCGTGTACGCCGTGTCGTTAGGCAGATCGTAATCGACGGTGAACCGCTCGGCATGGCCCTGCGAACCGAGCCCGCCCGTAATATACATCCGCTTGGAGGTCAGATGGTCCCACAGCCTGCGGAGCGAATCGGCCAGCGTAGCGTCCTCGCAAGCGATCGCGAGATCCGCCATAGCCGCATACAGATACATCGCCCGCACGGAATGCCCCTCCGCCGTCTCCTGCTCCCTTACGGGAGCGTGAGCCTGATGGTAGTCCAGCTCGAACCAGCGGTCCTTGAACGTGCCGCCGAACCCCGGCTCCTCCTTCAGGAAGCTCGGCTGCTTGCCGCGCTCCTCCACGAAGTACCGGCTCAAGCGCAAATACCTTTGCTCGTTCGTCGCCCGGAACAGCTTGACGAGCGCAAGCTCTATCTCCTCATGGCCGCAGTATACATGCATCTGGTCCGATTCCGGCCCCATGATTCGGTCGATATAATCGGCGTAGCGGCACATCATGTCCAGGAAGGCCCGCTTGCCCGTCGTTTCGTAGTAAGCCACCGCGGCCTCGATCAAATGACCGGCGCAGTACAGCTCGTGTCCGAACGAGAAGTCCTTCCAGCGCTTCTCCGGCTCTGCGACCGAGAAGTACGTGTTCAAATAGCCGTCCGGCTGCTGGGCCCTCCCCATCAAATCGACAACCGCATCGATGACGGCTTCGAGCTGCGGATTCGGAAAGTGCCGCAAGCCGTACGCAGCCGCTTCGATCCATTTGGCGACATCGCTGTCCTGAAAAACCATTCCGTAGAACGTTCCGGCCTGCTCGCCCGCCGCGATGCGGAAGTTCTCTACGGCATGACTCGGCTCCGCGCCTTCAATCTCGTCATTCAGCGCCTTCCACTGATAAGGAATCGTTTCCTGAACGGTCCGGCGAATTCTGGGCTCCCAGAATTGATCCATAAGCTTAACCCGCATTTCGATAATTCTCCTTTCAAGAGGGTGTTCAAAAAGCCGACTTTTTGAACACGCATTTCAATGGAACACGCCTTCAGGCTAATTTTTCAGTCCGGTCAGCGTAATTCCCTCGACAAAATACTTCTGACCGATCAGATAAAAAAGGACGCCCGGAGCAAAGGACAGACACGTAGCCGCCATCGTCAGCGACCAGTCCGACTTTAATTGACCTCTAAAATTCGTAAGGCCCAAGGCAATGGTGTATTTATCGCTCGAATTAATATAAATCATCTGTTGGAGCAGATCGTTCCATAAGCCGATAAAAATAAACAGCGCGACGACGATCATGGCCGGCTTGATCGCCGGAATAATAATGCTGAACAGGATGCGGAAATAGCCGGCGCCGTCGATCGTCGCGGCTTGGTCAAGCTCTCTCGGAATAGAGAGGATGAATTGGCGGATCAGAAAAATATTAAAAGCGCCGCCGCCGCAGAAATAAGGCAGTATCAACGGCAGATAGCTGTCCTGGAGCCCCAGCCCCCGCGTCCAGCCAATATACAGCGGAATGAGCGTAACCATGGCGGGCAGCAGCATCGAGCCGACGCAGAGGGCCCAGATCAGCTGTTTGCCCCGAAACCGCAGCCGCGCGAAGGCGTATCCGCACAAAGTGGCCGTAAACGTTCCCGCCAGGCAGGAAGGAACGATAATGACCATCGTATTCCACAGGTACTTCCAGAATTCGAATACCTCCAGCGTTCTCTCGTAGTTGGAGAACAGCCATTGCCCCGGCAGCAGAGAGGGCGGGTATTTGTAAATCTCGGCGTTCGTCATCAGAGACGTGCGGAAGATCCACCAGATCGGAAAGAGGACGAGAATGGCGAAGATCACGACGATCGCCAGCGACGCGAGGTTCGCTGCCCGGTCCTTGCGCTTCCTGCTCTTCAATCTGCCGTATGCCGCTGCGCTCATTTGTCGTCGCCTCCTTCCGAGAAGATCCACAGACTCGACGTCTTGAACAAAACGACGGTAAATGCGGCTAGAATAGCGAAAATAATAAAGGTCGTCGCGGAGGCGTAGCCCAGCTTGTAGTTGACGAATGCCTGATCGTACATCAGATAGGTCATGAATCGGGACGCATTGCCGGGGCCGCCGTTCGTCAGCGCCAGAGCCGGCGTTATGACCTGGAGATTGGCGATGAGGCTCAGCAGCAGGTTGTAGAAAATGATCGGCGTCATGCAGGGCAAGGTGATATGCCGGAAACGCGTCCATCCGTTCGCGCCGTCCATCTCGGCCGCTTCATGGTAGACGCTCGGAACGTTCTGAAGCCCGGCCAGAAAAATAACGATCAAGTTCCCCGCCAGCCAGACCGCAATAACGGACAGCGAAGGAACGACGTATCTGGAATCCGCAATAAACAAAATTTTGTTCAACCCGATCTCGGAGAGAAGAAAGTTGAAAAATCCGAAATTCGCCTCGTAAAGCCAGGACCATCCGACATAGATGGCGACGGCCGGCAAAACAAACGGCACGTAAAATACGGCTCTGAAAAAACCTCTCGCCGGAATTTTACGGTTCAGCAGCATCGCGATAAAAAGCGAATAAATCATGCTTCCGGCGACGGACAAGGCGGCAAAATAGATCGTCGCCAGGATGGAGTCTTTCAGATAAGGATCGGTAGTAAACAGCTTGATATAATTATCGAAGCCGACGAATTCGGGATTTTTCAGCCCGGTCCAATTCGTCAAGCTGATTCCAAGCACCCCGGCCAGGGGCAGATACGTCAGGAAGATCAGTCCGAGGAAGGCAGGAATCAAACAGATATACGCCACGCGCTCCTCGCCTGCAGAAAAACGGGAGCGGCGTCCCGGAGGTCTATTAACGGTTTCCATATCTCTCTCCCCTCCTCATGTTTAAAGGATGACCGCCGCTTGCGCGATCCCGGCGGTCATCCTTCCTCTCTTTTTTATTGGTTGCCCGAATGAGCGGCTTTCAAAGCCTCGAGATTTTTGGAGATGGCGTCCTTGGCGGTTGTCTTCCCTGTCCACACATCCCCAAGAATCGAGCCGAGCAGCGTGTTGAATTCCGTCGTATGGTTGGTGTAGAACCAGGCGGCGGGTTTTGCGGCGGCAGACCGCGCATAATCGACTACCGCGGATTTGTACTCGTCATAAGCAGGGAAGTTCGGATTTTCGACCCACTTGCGGGTGAGGGTTTCGTCCGTATACCACTTTTCGAGCGTCGGCATCCAAATTCCCGAGCTAATGAGTCCCCAGTTGTTTTCTTCGGAGTTATACCATTTGAGCCATTCCATCGCTTCTTCCGGATGCTTGGTCTGAGAGAATACGACGTTCGCGCCTCCCGTGCTGAGGGTCACTTTGTCCTTCATGTAAGGCAGCACCGCAACGCCGTAGTTCAGGCCTTCTTCCTTGGCGACGTTCAAGCTGGTTCCGACGTTCCACTGGCCGTTCGTGGCCATGGCGACCGTGCCCGCAATAATGGTGCGCTGAATGCCGTCGTCGGTTTGGCCGACGGACAACGGCGCAACGTGGTCCTTCAAGTAAAGATCCGCGACCTTCTGAATCGCTTCGATGCTGGCGTCTTCCCCGATTCTCACTTCCGCGCCGTCGGCGGAATAATAGCCTCCGCCATTGCTAAGCGCCCAGGTTTCCAGCTGCCACGGCAGATTTTCGACGGACGCGCCGTACTGAACGATGCTCTGGGGATCGAAGCCGTCTTCGCCGGGATGTTTGCCGTTCTTGTCGATCGTCAGCTTCTTGGCCGTCGCTACGAATTCGTCCCACGTCCAAGCCTGATCCAATACGGAGGGCGGATAAGGCACGTTCGCCTTGTCGAACATGTCCTTGTTGTAATACAGGAGGAGAATTTCATTGGCCGCCGCATAAGCGACCGTCTTGCCTTGATATTTGTAGGCCAGGCTGTCCAACGGCTTGCTGTCGCTTCCTTCGTACATGGAGCTTACGTCGTTCAGCATGCCTTCGGTGGACCACTGGATGACGCCGTCCTCCTTCAGCATCCCCGTATCCGGCAACTGACCTCCCGTTGCTTGCGTATTCAGCTTCGTCATGTAGCTTTCCCACGGAATCGCCACCACTTCCACTTCGATTCTGTCCTGGGAAGCATTGAATTGGTCCGCGGTCGCCTGGACGGTTTTCCCTTCCTCCTCGCTGCCCCACATCGAATACGTAATCTTGACCTTCTCTGTCTTGGAAGGCGACTTCTCCGGCGATCCGGAAGCCCCTCCTCCCGATGGAGTCCCCGGCTGAGCCGTGTTCGTCCCGTTGTTGCCCCCGCAGCCGACGACGCCGAATGCCAAAGCCGCCGCGAGCAGACCTGCCCCTAGTTTCTTTCCTGCTTTCATTGCTCCGCTCTCCCTTCAACATTGAAATGTTTGGATTCTAACCGTTCGACTCGACCTCTTAAAAGCTCAAGTTATCGAGTTAAACGTTTAGCATCAACCTGCCGGCTTTGCTCCCTCGGACGAGTCCGCAGCACAGCTTCGTTCTGCGGACGTTTTTTTGAGCCCGATTTTATTTTTAGAAGCCGTTCCGACAAGAAAGCGCTTTAACAAAATTGTGACATGAATCGCCGGAGAAAAAAACAATCAATTTCAACCTGATTTTTAATATTTTCAACCTTTAAGAAGTCGGACGGCGGATGACGATGGCATGGCTGGACCCCGCCGCTACTTCGGGGAAGATCGATCCGCCCCCCTTGAGGAGCCTGTGTCGCGCCGCATTATCTAAAACTCTTTATTTGTGCGGTAAGTTTGGAGTACTATAAAGCTGCCAGCATTTTC
The DNA here is from genome assembly GCF_042654645.1 of Cohnella hongkongensis. Taxonomy (NCBI): domain Bacteria; kingdom Bacillati; phylum Bacillota; class Bacilli; order Caryophanales; family Paenibacillaceae; genus Cohnella; species Cohnella hongkongensis. The sequence continues at coordinate 432,763 of NZ_JBHSEP010000002.1, forward strand.
TAACGGGGGATTCACGATTCCAACTTGGGGGAGGAACGAGCGTGAGTTCAGCGATTCTTCACTTCATCTCGCCGCCGATTCCTTATTTTGTGGACTGCGGTCATACGTATTACGGGGTCGGGGACACCCATATCGACCGGAATTACATTCGAGTGTTCGATCTGATCGTCGTTCGTAAAGGGGTTCTCCCGATCGGCGAGAACGGCCAGAACTGGGAGCTCCAAGAGGGCGAAGGACTGATTCTTCTCCCGGATGGCCACCATTACGGCAGCGCGCCTTGCCGAACGGACACGGAAATCATTTGGATCCATTTTCAGACGTTCGGCAGCTGGCAGGTCTGCAGCGATATGAACGAATGTCTCGGCAAGCAGCTGAATCTGATCGAGGAGCACAAGAAGCTGGCGTATCTCAACCACGCCGACGTCTGCTCCATCTTTATTCCCAAGCATATGAAGCTGTCGGCGAAAGCCCTCGAGGCGCTGGAGACTTTCTTTCAACAGGAGAACGAGCCGCAGTCGCTGCGCAACTGGAAGCGCCAGGCTTCCTTCCAGCTGTTCCTGCAGCACCTGGACCGCGATCTCGCTTCGCCGGCGAACGCCACCGCGATCCAGCTCGCCGAGCGGGTCGAGCTGTTCATTCGCCAGAACTACGCCGGCGACATTACGAACTCGGTGCTGCAGAAGAACTTGAACTATCACCCCAATTATCTGGCCAAGACGATGCTGAAAGTCTACGGCATGACGCCCATGACCTATCTCCAGTATTATCGGCTCGAACAGTCCAAACGGCTGCTGCTGCAAACCTCCTGGTCCATTGCCCGAATTGCGGACGAGGTAGGCTTTCATCATATCTCGCATTATTCCACCTGTTTCTCCAAGAAGGAAGGCCTCTCGCCCTCGGGCTTTCGCAGAAAGTTCGCCAAGCGGCGCTGATTCGGCCGCGCGCGGCGCCTCCCGGAGGACGGAGAATCCGTCCGCCGACGCGAGGAACGCCGCTTCCCTCGTCGGGCAGCGGCGTTCCTCGGGCAATCGGACGTTAGGGTTGCGTTTTTCTGGCATGCAGCATCTTCACGATCGCCGATGCCGCTTCGGCGCGCGTGGAGAGCGCCTGAGGCTCGAACCTCGCGGAGAGCCCTCCGACGATGATGATCCCGGTTTCCTGCGCCTTCGAGACGGACGGCTTCGCCCAAGCCGGAATGGACGCATCGTCCGCGAATCCCGTTCGGCCCGGCGTCTCGTCCACGGAGAAGCCGGAGGCGCGAACGACCATAGCCATCATTTCCGCATGCGTAATGTTGGCGTTCGGCCTGAATGTGCCGTCGGCGTACCCTTGAATCACGCCCAGCTTCACCGCCTCCGCAACCATCGGCCGGGCCCAGTTGCCGACCTCCTTTTCGTCTCGGAACGGCAGCTCGCCTCCATCGCCGGTCTGGTTCAGTCCGGTCATCAGCATTTTGGCGAATTCGGCCCGGGTCACGTTCGCATCGGGGAGGAACATGCCGTTCGGGTAGCCGGCCACGAAGCCGAGCGCGACCGCCTCCATAATCTCCGGCTTCGCCGGATGATCCTCAATATCGCTCAGCTTGATTTCCGGCTCCGCCGGGCCCTGCTCCTCGGCCTGAGGCTCCGATACGGTGACGATAGCCGAGGCGGCAAAGCCCCCCTCCTCCGTCTTCGCCGTAATTTTCGCCGTGCCCGGCGCGAGGGCGGCAACCTGACCGTCGGCGGTTACGCGGGCGACCCGCTCGTCGTCGCTGCTCCAGACCACCTTCCGATTCGTCGCATCGGACGGCAGCACCTTCGCGACGAGGGCGAAGGTCGCCCCCGGCTGCAGCGTCGCCGACTTGACGTTCAGCTCGACGCTGTTAACGGCTATGGCGGGCAGCGTCTTGCTTCCGTTGTTGAATTCCTCCCAGACCGACTGGGGGATCACAAGCTCCGGACGCTTGTCGAAAATCGACCGTTTGTCGTCGACAGGCTGAACGGGCGCTTTCAGAAATTTGTCCAGGTCCGTATCGAGTATTTCGGTTATCGCCTTGATCGGATGGATCGGCGCTTTGGTTTTGACCGCGACGTACACGATACCGGGAAGCAGATTGTCCGGCAGCGGATACTTCTCGTCGATGTCGGCGGATATCGTATAGACGTAAATCGTGTCTTTATTTTTGTTCGTATTCTTGTCGGTATAAGCGATCGGTCCGACATACTCCGTCGTATTCCCCACGGCGAAAACTTGTGTGCCGTCAGGTCCGTTCCGGGTAATCAGATATCGGGTTTCCATATTGGAATTGTCGTCCCAGGACAGCAGAACCGTGCCGTCCGGGTTCGCCTTGGCCGTGACGTTCGTCGGTCCGAGCGGCTGCAATATGCTGTAGGGGCCGATCGTCTTCTCCGAATACGTCTTCGAGCCCAGGATAGGGTGAAACTCCGCTCCGATGCGGAAAACCGCCCTCGTCAGCTGCGGATCGAGCGGCAAGCGGAAGCTGGTGGTGCCGCCGGCCGTGGCGACGTCCAGCATGCTCCACGTTGCGCCGTTGTTCACGGAATAATCGTAAGTCGCGAACATTAGCGTAGTGCCGGCTTTATCGGTTACGACGGAGGTCGCGTACGGAAGCCCCGCAATCAAATAATCCTTGTCCGTGCGGATATCGAACCGCTGAACCTTCGCGGCGTTCGCGCTGCCTGCCGGCCAGCCCGCAGCCAGGATCAGAAAGAGGAGGACGGCCGCGACCAGGCGTTTAAGAAATGCCCCCATGGCGCTCAACTCAACGCCCTTCCGTCGAAGAAGCCGGCTCATTATCGAAATACGACGTATCCATAATTCTCGCATAGATATACGGGTTCAGCTCGCGGCTTTGCACGTGAATCCGGATTTTCTCCAGACCGGCAACGTCGAAAACCATCCGGGCAGCCGAATCCTCCCGGCTTGCCGTGTGCGTTTCGAGTACGGTAAGCGCCGTGCTGCCGGCTGCTTCCCCGGCGTTGTACAGCGTAAATTCCACGTCGTGCTCCCCGGGACTGACGACGGCGGCATCCAGGACAAGCCGCTTGTACTTGCGGTCCAAAGTGAAGACAATGTCGCCGTACTGGTCGATTTTCAGAACTTGCTTGTAGGACTCGCCGTTAACGAGCGTATCCTTCGGAACTCTGGACGGAATGACGTAGATGTTGTCGATCTCCATCGGCATGGCGAAGATCGGCGTCCGCTCTCCCGGCTGGCCTCCGATATAGATTTTTTGCGTCGCGGCATCGAAGCTGACCGGCACTTTCAGAGCTTCGGCTACGGCGCGAACCGGCAAATAGTTGACCCCGTTGTAGTAGATCGCCGACATCGGCCTGCCGTTCGCGTCCTTGGGCTGCCACGCTTCGCCGTTCAGCACGAACGTCGCGCCCCGGTTAAAAAAGGCTTTGATCGGCTCCAGGTTGGCGGCCGCGTACGCGGACCCGAGCGAGCTGGACAATAAGGCGGCGATACAAAGCAGAATCAGAACCGGTTTCTTTCTCCAAAGCTTCTTCATGATCGAACACATCCTTCCGCAATCGCGATTTCGCTCACAACAATCTAAGATTAGCATCGCGCGACTGCGGCGGGTATTAGCTGAAAGTCGTAAAAAAGTAGCAGAAGGGAGAGGCTGCGGGGCCGGGGATGCGGTCAGTCCGAAGACGGCTGCCGCCCCACGAGCAGATGGAGCAATTGGGTTCTCTTCCTGACTTGAAGCTTGCCGTAAATATTGGAGATATGCTTCTTGACCGTCGCTTCGCTCAAAAATAGTTCTTGAGCGATCTCCAGATTGGAGCGGCCCCGGATCAGAAGCTCGACGACCTCTCTCTCCCGCCTGGACAGCAGATGAAACCGTTCGTCCCGTTCGTCCCGCTCGCGCCGGGCCTCCGGGATTCCGGCCGAGGCAATCATTTTGTTCAAGTAGTCCCGGAGCTTCGGCCCCCTGGTGTCCAGCACGAAATACGGCGCAGGCTTGCCGTCGCCGTACTCGTAATGCTCGACCTCCTTGACCTGCTCGAAGCCGAGGCCGCGAAAGATCGCTTGAAAGAAAGGGATGGCCGGGGCAGTCGTCACCACCAAGCCGGCGGACAGCATGTGCTGGATGAACGTCAGTCCGGCCGTATGGCACAAGGTCGGATCGGAATAGTCCCTCACCTCTACGAACATGACGAAATGCCCGGCCGCTTGTTCGCGAGGGGTTCTCAGCAAATCCAGCTCGGACTGGGGCAGAGTGGAGAAATAAGCGGAGGAAAGCGGACGGCTCAGCAGATCGTCCAGCGTCCGCTCGTGAATCGGCACGACCGCCGCCATTCCGCATACGCGTCCGGCAGCGTCCCGGAGCAGCTTGACGATGCCCGGATCCAGACGATAGAGCTCTTGGAGGTTCAAGCGCCGATAAGCGTTGACGCCTTCGGAGGCCCCGATAAAATATTCGAACGGTTCTCCGGACTCCGGGTCCTGCCCGGCGATGCGAATGTCGCGGGCCGTGGCGAGCCGGTCTTCGATATACTGCTCGGCCTCCGGCCAATTGCCGGGATGCAGAGGCTCGGCGAAGCCGGGGACGAATTGCTGGTAAAATAAAGTCCGGACCAGGCGGTCGCCGATGTAGTACACCCAGTCCACCCGTTCCCATGCGGCCGATTTGCCCGGAGGCGATTTCGTCAAGGCGAGATAATAGTAGGTCACGCATCGCTTCCATAAGCGGTCGTAGCGGCCGGGCGCCCGCTGGCGCAGCTCGTAACCGATCGCGTCGCGCAGCATGTCGTGCAGCATCCAGCCGCTGTCGGTCTTGCGAACGAACGAGAACCCGGTCAGCTGCAGAAACGGCTCCGTCGGCACCTGCCTCTCCAGAACGAAGCTCAACAGCTCCTGGTTAAAATGCCGCAAGACGGCGGCGGCTTCCACCGCTTCCCGAAGGGCGGAATCGGGCACCTCCTTCAACCACGCGCTCACCGCCAGCGCAAAGGCGTTCTCGACGGCGGCGGAGGGGAGCGGCGGAACGGATTGAGCAAGCGTCGTCGATACGTACAGGGACAGCGTCAGCGGGTGCCCCCGGGTGCGGGACCAGGCCCGGCGAACGAGCTCCTCCCGTTCGATGCCCGATCGGCTCAAGTACTGCTTGACGTCCTCGTAATTCAGATCGTCCAGCGGCATGCGGACGATCAGCTGTCTCCAGGCCGGGGAGACGAGCCACGGGCCCTGCAGCGGAACTCTCCCGGCTACGACGACTAGCGTATCCGGGCCAAGCTGCGGAAGGAACTGCTCCCTCAGCCAAGCTTCCAGCGCCCCGATCTCCTCGAACGTATCGAGGGCCAGAACCCGCCTGCCCTTTCCCGCAGCGCCGCGAAGGGCTTCCAGGCAGACGTCCGTCATCGAGCGAACGTCTGTCCGAAGACCGTCCAGCCGCTCCTCCGGATAGCGCAGGGAACGAAGCAGCTGCAGGCAAAAGCCTGCCGGATCGTGCGGAAGCGCGCGGCAGTCCATAAGCAGGAAGCCGACCCGGGCAGCCTCGGACTGACGGCGAAACTCGTCCAGCAAATAACTCTTCCCTATGCCGCCGGTGCCGTACAGGTTAATCAGGCGCGCCGCGGAAGCCCCGTCGGCGAGACATTCCAGAAACCGGCGGATTTCGCGATCCCGCCCCACCAGATACTGCCGCTCCAATCGGTCGATCTCTCCGGCCAGCTTGCGCTCTCGAACGTCCTTCTCCATCGCGATCCGGTCACCTCGTCGCTTATCCGCTCTCGGGTTCGGCTGTCGTCCCCCGTCATCCTTTCCGATTTCGATTTCGACGCCGAAAACCCTCTTTTCCAGCCCTAAGCTTCCTTAAATTTAAAGCTTCGAGCCCAGTAAATAACCGGGGTCGACGCCGCCGAAACGACGAATTTCAAAACATAGGTTGTGAGCGCGATCTCCCACCAGACGTCCCAGGAGTATTCCCCGGCGAAGGCAATCGTGCAGAAGATCAGCGTATCGACCATCTGGCTGACGCCCGTGCTCCCGTTATTGCGAATCCAGAGCTGGCCGCGCGTCGGGAACCTGGCTTTAAGCTTGCTGAATATTTTCACGTCGAGAAACTGGCTGACGAAGTACGCGGCGAGGCTGCCCAGCGCGATGCGCGGCGCGAGACCGAAAATCTGCTGCAGCGCGGGATCGCCGAAGTCGGTCTCCTGCGGCTGAAAGACGAGCACCATCTGCATGATCGCCGTCGACATCAGCAGGAAGAAAAATCCGAACCAGACGGCCCTCTTCGCTTCCTTCTCCCCGAACTTCTCGTTGATCAAATCCGTTGTTAAATAAATCGTTCCGTACATCGTGTTGCCCAGCGTCATGACGAAACCGAACATGCCGATCGTCTTCACGACCTGAATGTTGGCCAGAATGACGGCGGCCGCCACCCAGGCGTAAAGGCCGTTCCTCCCGAACAATCGGTAACAAAGCAGGAACAACGCGAAGTTGACCAGGACGAACAGCACGCCCCACCCGAAATTGAACATAGAAAACCATCCTCCTAGTTTTGATAACGCGGGAGTTTTCGAACCGCGGCCCCGTTCGCCGGAGCATGCGTTAAACGTCTCATTATAGCATGAATAAACCGGAGGCGGGACGGATTGTTTTCCCTCCCGCCTCCGGTTCGGTTAAGCGGCTTTCTTATCCGGCTGATCTTCCTTCCGCAGCTTGACTTTGCCGACGAACAGACTGAGCGGCAGCGCGGCGATCGCGACGAAGGTGGCGACCAGGTAGACGTCGTTCACGCTCATCGTGAACGACATGGCCGAGACGAACGCCATGTCGGTCTCGCCGGACTGGACGAAGGAAGCGCCGTGATGCGCGGATCTCGTGGCGAGCATCGTCGTGAAGATGGCGATGGCGAACGATCCGAACACGTTCCGGGTCCAGTTCATGATCGCGGAGGCGTGGCCGGACAGCTCTCGGGGCACCAGCTCCATGCCGGCGTTGCTGGACGGCATCATGACGAGCGCGATGCCGAGGTTGCGGACGACCATCCAGAACAAAATGTAGGCATGGGACACGTCGAGGCTCAGCCAGCTTAACGTCAGCGTTCCGACCGTCAGCAGCACGATGCCGACGAACATGAGCCAGCGCGGACCGACCGAGTTGTACAGCTTGCCGACGACCGGCATGACGAGCGCCATCGCCAGCGACGCCGGCAGCAGGATCAGTCCGGTATCCATCGCCGACACGTGCTGGATCCGCTGCAGGAAGACGGGCGTCAGAAACGTCCCGGAGTACAGGCTGATCGTCAAGATGTTGGTGATGATGACGTTAATCGTGTATCTCCCGTTGCGGAATACCCGCAAATCCAGCAGCGGCGAATCCGCCGTCATTTCCCTCCAGACGAACAGCGCGAGCGAGAGCAGGCCGCCGATCAGCAGCGACAGCGTCTCCCAGGAGTCCCAGCCCCATTTGTGCCCCTGTCCCAGCGCGAGCAGCAACGACGTGCTGCTGACGATGACCGTTACGAAGCCGACCGCATCGAAACTCTTGGGCACGTTCAGCCGATAATAAGGGATATAAGCCGCAACGCACCAAATCGCGATCAGGCCGATCGGCACGTTCATGAGAAACATCCACTGCCAATCGTAGTTTTGAAGCAGCCATCCGCTGACCGTCGGACCGAACGCCGGCGCCATCATCGAAGCCAGCCCCCACAGGGCCATTGCCATCGCTTGTCTTTCCCGCGGAATAATCTGATAGATCAGCGCCATCGTCGTCGGAATGATCAGTCCGCTGAAAGCTCCCTGCATGACGCGGAAGCCGATAAGCGCCGTTTCGTCCCATGCGGCGGCGCACAAAGCCGAAGCCAGCGTAAAGCCAATCAAGGAAAACAAGTATAACCGCTTGTAGCTGAACTTCTCTCCCAGATAACCGACGATCGGCGCCGTTGTACCCATGGCCAGCATGAAGCCGGTCAGCGTCCATGTGACGGTGTCCAAGCTCGTCTGAAAATGGTCCTTCAAAATTTCCAGGGCGATATTGATCGTGCTCGAAGCCAGAATGCACAGAAACGAACCCGTAAAAATTGCAACCATTATCGGCAAGAAACGTATGTCTTGATTATTGCGTTCTTCCATTATGCGATCCCCGCGCCTCCGTTTGTTCCTATGTATTTTTTTACATATATGCTGGCAAATAATAATAACGCCAAAATCCCCATCTGTCAAAGTATGCTATTTTGGAGGATTCGTCCATGAACACGTTGGCCTACGGCCTGCTTAGCCTGCTCTCCTACTCTTCCTTATCCGGTTACGACCTGACCCAGAGAATCCAGCCCTTCTGGCCGGCCAAGCACAGTCAGATCTATCCGCTGCTCGCTCGGCTCGAGGAGAAGGGGATGGTGGTCTGCGAGCTGGTGCAGCAGAACGACAAGCCCGACAAAAAGGTGTACTCGCTACAGGAGAAAGGCTTCGACGCCCTGCGGGAGTGGCTGACCGTTCCGGCCTCCGATCCGGTCATGCGCGACGAGCTCATGCTGAAGGCGTTCTGCGTCTCATTCGTGGATCCGTCGGTTTCGCGCAAGCTGTTCACGGCCCGGCTGGAGCACTATCGGGCGAAAGCGCTGCGGCTCGAGGAGAAAATTCAGACGGTGCGCCGGATGGCCAATGCGGGGGGAGACGGAATACCGTCGTACGATTCCCCGTACTTCGGCGCTTACATTATGCTGAACAAGGGGAAGATGGTCTGCAGAACGAACATCGAATGGTGCGAATGGGTGCTGTCGATCATCCCGGACGGCGCTTCGGCCGCCGGATTCCCGTCGTAACAAAGCGAAGGCTGCCTCCTCCCTTGCGGGACGGGCAGCCTTCGCTCCGTGTTTGCGATATTATGCCGTGCGCGCATCCGTCGTATTGCCTCCCTTGCCGCCGGTCAGCTTCTTCCAGCCCAGACGGATCCAGGGAAGAAGGTAGTAATCCAGGCCGAACTTGCCGGCATTCGCTCCGCCGATGAAGACGATGATCCCAAGCAGCGTCAGCCAAGGGTTCGTCGATACCGTTCCGGCGAACAGGAACAGGAAGTTCATCAGAAGTCCGAAGAATGCGGCCGCCGCCGTCAATCCTCCGACGATAAGCCCCAAGCCGACAAGGAACTCTCCGACCGGAATCAGGAAGTTGATCAGCTTGACGTTCGGCAGGGCAAAATGCTCCAGAAACCCGGTATACGTCGGATAGATCGCTTGATTGGTCGCTTTGTCGAGAACCGGGTTTTGGATCGCGTTCTTCAGAAACCCTGCCGCATTGAAGCCTTCTCCGCCCATTTTATGCCAACCGGCATCGAGCCATTGCCAGCCGAGGTAGATCCGAAGCAGTGTCAGCACCGCCGCTGCCCAGACGTTCTCTCTCAGAAACTTGATGACCATAGCTGCCATCTCCCTTCGTTTTCTCGTTTCCTTACGCCTTCATTATGACTCGCATTTCCGCCTTATAATGTGAATTAAATCACAAACTATCGCCCGGTTTGCCCTCAATCATGAACAATTGGTGAAAATGGCGAAACGACGCGATGCGAAGTTTCGGCGGAAGGCGAGTGACATGGTACAATGAGAAGCAAAAAGAATCGGATGGGAGATTCGCCATGAGCGCACAGAGCCACGCACAGAAAGAACAAGCCGTCATTATCGGAGCAGGCCCCTGCGGCCTGTCGGCCGCCCTCGAGCTGCAAGCGGCCGGAATCGAGCCGCTGCTGATCGAGAAGCATGCCGTCGTCCATTCCATCTATCAATATCCGACCTATATGAACTTCTTCAGCACCGCCGAGCTGCTCGAGATCGGCGGCATTCCGTTCACGACGCCCAACGACAAGCCGTCCCGCCGCGAAGCGCTGCAGTACTACCGGGACGTGGCGCTGCGGCGGAAGCTGCGCATACGCGCCTACGAGGAGGCCGTCTCCATTCGGCCGCAGCCGGACGGCTCGTTCCTCGTCGAGACGGCCGACCGGTTCGGCGGCGCCCGCGCGTACGAGACCCGGTATGTCACCGTCGCGACCGGCTACTTCGATCACCCGAACATGCTGGGCATTCCCGGCGAGGAGCTGCCGAAGGTGACTCATTTCTTCGGCGAGGCGCATCCGTACACGGGAATGAAGGTCGCGATTATCGGCGGCAACAACTCCGCGGTGGATGCGGCGATGGAGCTGCTCAGAGTGGGCGCGGAAATTACGGTCGTGTACCGGGGGGACAGCTATTCGCCCAGCATCAAGCCTTGGGTGCGGCCGCTGTTCGAAAGCAACGTGAACAAAGGCAACATCCGGATGCTGTTCTCCTCGCGCGTCGTGCGGATCGACCCGGACAGCGTCACGATTCAGCCGACGGAGGAAGGGGCCGCGCCATACCGGCTCGACAACGACTTCGTGCTGGCGCTAACCGGCTTCCGGCCGGAGCGGACGCTGCTGACCGACGCGGGAGTGATCGTCGATCCGGAGACGACGGTGCCTGCCTTCGAACCGGAGACGATGGAGACGAACGTGCCGGGACTGTTCATCGCCGGCGTCATCGCCGCCGGACGCGAGGCGAACGAAATCTTCATTGAAAGCGGGCGTCATCACGGCAAGCTGATCGCGGAGCGGGTTCGGGCTCTGCAAAGCTAATCGAGCTCGAGCGCTTCTTTATGAAGAGGGCCTGCTTTGTTGTTGTACCTGCTCCAGCACAACAGGCCCGAGCAGTCCGCCCTCCTTGGGAATTGCAAATTGCTGCCGCAGCTTCCGCCAGTTCGCCCCGCTGTCGCCGAACGCTTCTTCTGCGCTCATGCGGTTCGATACGACATTCGTTACCGCCACTGTGAACGCGTTCATTCCCGGACGCATCGCCGCAGTAACATCGAACCGGTAAGGAGGAACGAACGAATGCCCGATCCGAACGCCGTTCACCGCAACTTCCGCAATCTCCTCCACGCGTCCGAGATCGAGCAGCAGCCGTTCCCCGTCCGGGATCCTCTCTTCCCCCAGTTCCAGCTCCCACGTATAGACGACTGTGCCGGAAAAGGCCGGATCCAGCTCCAGCCAGGATTCAAAACCGGACCGTGTGCCTTCTTTCCAGTCGAAGCGCACATGTTCGGCGGAAATGGGAAGGCGGCGTACAACCGCAGCTGCGCTGCGATACGGCGCGGGCACGGCGAAACCAGGCATCTCGCTGCCCGGATCATGATCCGCGGTTAAGATAAGCGAACGATACGGGGGCAAGCATAGATAAAACTCGGTGCCGGTGTCCGTTTTTCGCAGATCAGGACGCCATTTGTCGCCGGTTAGCGGCTCCCATGCGACGAACGCTTCGGCATCGCCGGCGCCTGCCAGCGCAAACCAGCCTTCCGCTGCCTCATCTACGCATTCGTTGCTCAGCAGCCAGATGGACTCCTCGTCCTTGATGCGGTGCAAGAGCCGCAATCCGCCGGCGCCGGTTCCGTCCAGCGTCACTTGCCGCTGAATGCCTGCCTCCATCCACGCTTGCGGCAAATCCGCCGTATACTCGGTCACATGCACGTGCGGCAACTGGCAAAACGCTGTCAATCTGTCCGTCCATTGTTCGGATACCCCGTCCACTGCGTCGAGCACGGCGTTCGGATAGCGGTCGGAGAAGAACACCGGAATGCCCGCGTCGCGGATCTCCATCAGCTTCTGAAGCAGCGGCGCCGGGATATACTCCAGCCCGGGAATGACGATCCCTTGATACGTTTCCTGCTGCAAGCGAAGCTGGCCGTCCGAAGCGGTTACGTCAGCCACGAGCACCTCTTGCGGAATCAGGTCGTAGTCGTATTGATGCTCGCACAGAATCTGCTGAACGTCCTCGATCGGCACGGTATTCCCGGAATAGGCGACCGAGCCCGGATAGAGCAGCAGCAACGAAGCGACGTGACGACCGCCGCGAAACGCGTCTTGCAGCCGGTTGACATAAGTGACGTAATTGCTGAAATACGGCCACTGCGGATTCAGACCGCCATCGGAGAAATAAGGCGGGCAATCCAGATCCGGCCACTTCGGGTTAAAGGCGTGCAGAATAAAATGATTGATCCCTTTGACGGCTTGCCAGTCCGTCAGCCATTTCATCATGCGCAAGCCGAGATGCCAGCCGTAAGCGCCGAACGTCTCGGACAACGCCAAATCCTGCTCGAGCCCATAGATATGGGCGGCCGAGCTTCCCAGCTTCGGCAGTCCCCAATAATCCCGATTGCGGTGTCCCGGGATAATCTGGTTGCATACCACATCGACGCCGCCTTCATGGGCATAGCGGGACACGCGAAAGAAATCTCCCGGACCTTCGGTCGTCCGATTATGGAACATATACCGCTCGCCATGCGCCGGCGCCGCTTCGTGCTCGTACCAGTGACCCACATATTTTAGCCCGTTCGCCGCACACCACTCGTACAGGGGACGGCAGTACGTCCTCGCATACTCGCTGTTCAAAACTTCATAGTAGTCATATACGAAGGTCGCCGCGGCCGCATTTTTCCCGGACAGCCATAACGCCGGTAAATAGACCAGCGGGTCATATCCCTTAGCCTCAATAAACCGCTCCCGCAATCGGTAGCCCCACGGGACTTCCTGCTCCTTGTTGTAGTACAACGGTTCGTCGAAGAAAAATCCTTTAATCGTATGGCCGAAATAATGGCCGACTTCGATTTTGGACGATTCATACACTCTGTCGCGAAATGCCTCTACCGCTCCCGGATGCAGCGGATCGATGTAGTTGTCAGAGCGGTCTTGAATCACGAAGCAGACGAGCCAATCCCCTGGCGGCACGTCCCACTTGATCCCATGCAGTATGCCATGCATATGGGGCGAATCCGGCCGGTGCAGCGGCAACGGAAGACCGCGGGCGTAATCTATCTGCTCTTGTTCATACGGATACGCATAGGCGCCCAGAATCATGCTTCCAGGCGCTTGCGTCCATGGAGGCATAATGCTGACTTGAGCCAGCGGCCCCCGATAGCGGATATACTGCAATCGAATTGACAATCGCTGGAACGCCGGGTCAAGCTTTTGGATCGTATTGCCGGCTACACCGCTCGGATACCACTTTTCGTCGAACAAGTAGACAGGCGACAAAAATAGGCCAGCCAGAAAACTCTGGCTGACCATTTTAAATAGCCCGCCGCTAGGGCGAGCCGATGGATTCGTTTGTGCGCTGGGGAATGATCAAAGAGACCCGCGTGCCCGAGCCTGGAACGGAGCGGATGCGAAGCTCGCCGCCGATCGCCCTGGCGCGCTCTTCCATGCTGAACAGGCCTACGCCTTCCTTGCTGCCGTCCCGCACGAAGCCTCTGCCCTTGTCTTCGACGACGATCTCCACGCAGCCTCCGGTATCGCGGACGTCAACCGACGCCTCGGAGACGTCGGCATAGCGGCCGACGTTCGTCAACGCCTCCTGGATGACGCGGTAGATCGTCGTCTCCACTTGGATGCTCAGCCTCTTCTTCAGGTTGGAGGAGAAAGCGACCTGTATGCCGTAATGCTTGGTATACGTCTCCAGATACGTGCGCAGCGCCGGAATGACGCCGAGATCGTCGAGCACCGAGGGCCGCAGCTCCCAGGCCAGCCCGCGGACGTCCGCCATCAGATTCGCAATCTGCTCCCTCACCTTATTCAGATGCTCGTATTGGCCGCCGGACAATATCGCGTCGACGGAGATCAGCAGCGAGAACAGGCTTTGGCCGATGCCGTCGTGCAGATCGCGCGAAAACCGCCGCCGCTCCTCCTCCTGAATGCGCATCATCTGCGAAAGCAGCAGCTGCAGCTCCTCCTCCGCCTGCTTGCGCGCCGTGACCTCGTGGCGAATGGATAAGTACTGGTACGGCTTTCCTTCTTCATTCAGGAACGGAACGATCGTCGTATCCACCCAGTAGAAGCTTCCGTTTTTGGCGCGATTCTTGATCTCGCCTCTCCATACGCGGCCCGATCCGATCGTTCTCCACAGCTCTTTCATGAACTCCTTGCCGTGGTGCCCCGAATTGATGATCCGGTGATCCTGGCCGATCAGCTCGGCCCGCGAATAGCCGGAAATGTCGCAGAACCGGTCGTTGACGTAATGAATTTTCCCCGATCGGTCGGTAACCGCGACGATCGACGCTTCGTCCAGCGCGTACTTGAGATCGGACAGCTGCCGGATCATGTCCTCGTGCGAGCCGCTTTCCGCCGAGCCGTAATTCCCGTAGTCATGCGTCAAAATTCAGCAGTCCTTTCTTCATGGCGAACTTGACCAGATCGGGCCTTGTTTTAAGATTTAGTTTGTCCATCAGGTTGCTCTTGTGGGACTCGACCGTTTTCACGCTGATGACGAGCTGCTCGGCGATATCCTTGTTCGTGTAGCCCTGGGCAACCTTGGCCAGAATCTCCTTCTCCCTCTCGGACAGCGATTCGTACGTTCCCGCGTCCCCTCCGCCGTTCTTCAGCTTGTCCAAGTATTCGCTCATCAGCCGCTTGGTCGCCGTCGGGTGCAAATACGCGTTGCCCTGGGCCACATGGCGGATGGCGCTGATCATCTCCTCGTGCGGAGCGCTCTTGAGCAAATAGCCGGATGCGCCCAGATGAATGGCTCTGAACAAATATTCTTCATCGTCGTGCATCGTCAGAATCAATACGGACGTGTCCGGAAGCAGCTTCTTCAGCTCGGCCGTCGTCGACAGCCCGTCCTTGCCGTGCGGCATGCTGAGGTCCATCAGCACGACGTCCGGTCTGCACTGCGTCGCTTTGGCGATCGCTTCCTCGCCTTCGGCGGCTTCGCCGACCACTTCCATGTCTTCCTTGGCGCTGAGCAGCATCGCCAATCCGGAGCGAACGACGGCATGATCGTCGACCAGCAATATTCGGATCATTCTCCCGCCTCCTTATGCCATTATCATATCAAATCCCGAATCCATTCGGCTATCTTCGCGGCCGCGTTCGCCACGGCCTCTTTCTCCGGCGAGCTGTAAGCCCGCTTCGTCCGGTTGCCCGCAAGCAGGATGCCGACGATGTCCCGCTCCGCGACGATCGGCACCGCGTAGGCCGACTGCAGCTGCTCCGTGAGCAGAATGGAATCGGCTCTCTTCTTGTCGCTGCCGTTATCCCAAGCCAATCCGCGTCCCACTTTGATCACTTCGCCTTCAATTCCTTGTCCGTACCCTACGGTAATATAGGAATACCGTTCGTTCAGATTGCCGGACGCCCATCTCCAGCGCGCGCTGCGCTCCCGGCGGTCGATGACGGCGAGCGCCGTCAGATCGCTCGCCAGCACCTCCCTGATCTCGTCGAGCACCCCCTGTATCCGCGTATCCATCGTTTGCATAAGGCCATCCTCCGATCGCTCCTTTTTCTTCTTCTATTGTAACGAGAGCGACCCTCCTTGTAAGTCAGGGAATCCCCTGAAAGACCCGGGGAGAAATCCCCCATCTTTGCGCTAAGAACACGACTCCTTCCACCTATCTGACCCCGGACACTTTAACGGTTCAACAGACCGTTAATTCGCTCATTCGCCGGCCTCCGGGCACTTTAACGGTCCGACAGAACGTTAAATCCCTCATTCGCCAGCCCCCGCCGCTACAAAATTCCCCGCCGTTGCGGGAAGTCGTTCAAAATGTGATATTCCTCACAAAAAAATAGGGGAATTCCCCTTGAGCATTTCAGCGTATTCCCGGATAACATTCATTTCCTGCTCAAGGTACGATAGAGGTAACAGAACGAGGGGAGATGGCAGCAATGGGAAGCGGCAATGGGCTGGCGACAGCGACGGTAAATGAACGGACGAGGGTTCGGGCGTGTCCCGGACATATGGGAATCGCCAACTTCTGCGGACCGAAGCAGTTCGAGCGTCTGGAAAGCATCATGGTTCCCATGCGCGTTCCCGCTGGAGGCTTCCTGTTCTGGGAGGGCGACGAAGCGGAGTTCGCCTACTACATCCGAAGCGGAAGAGTGAAGCTGCGGAAATCGACGGAGGACGGCAAGGAATACATTCTGTCGATCCTTCAGGCGGGCGATATGATCTGCGAGCTGGCCGGAGGACAGACGGGTCTGCAATATGCGTTTACCGCCGAAGTGACGGAAAATACCGAGGTCGGCGTCATCAACCGGCTCGATCTGGAGGCGATTATGCGCCAGGACGGGGAGCTGGCCTTCGGCTTTATGGGATGGATGGCGTACAATCATCGGGTGACGCAGTCGAAGTTCCGCGACTTGCTGCTCTTCGGCAAGCCGGGAGCGCTGGCTTCGACGCTGATTCGTCTCAGCCATTCGTTCGGCGTCGCCGAAGCCTACGGCATCCGCATCGATATGAAGCTGACCCACGCGGAGCTGGCCGATTTTATCGGAGCGACTCGCGAGAGCGTCAACCGGATGCTGAACGAGTTCAAAGAAAAGGAAATTCTCGATTTCCGCTACGGGAAGATCATTATCCGCAACCTCTGCGCTCTGCAGCAGATTTGCCGCTGCAACACCTGTCCGACTTGTCCGGAGGAAATCTGCCGCATCTAACCGGTGCGCGGCAGAAGCTGAATCGTAACGGCGCCGACCAACTGCATGCCGGCCTTGACGGCGATCTGGCCGGCGATGGCGTAGCCGACGAGGCTCCAGGGCAGGAAGCCGGCCCCGAGCGGAGACAAGCCGACGACGACAAATACGACGCTGTCCACCGCGCCCCCGACCATCCCGCTGTACAGCACCCGCAGCGACATCGGCAGCCTCAGCCGGGTATAGATTTCGGTGTCCGCCGTTTCCGAGAACAGGAAGGTGAGCGCCGAAGCGCCCACGATCCACAGCGTATCGTCCAGCAGAAACGAGCTGAGCGCGGACGCGGCCATTGCCGTCGCGATGACGATGTACGTGTTGCGGCGTCCGATCGCGTTCTGCACCAGATCGCGGAAGATGAACGTCGCGCCGATCAGGAACGAACCGGCCGGAATGATCAAATATCCGATCCGGATCGGTGCGTTGGCGGCCGTCACGACATTGGCGGCGACGATGGCCAGCAGATACAGCGCGATCAGCGTGACTTTCGTTCCTGTGCCTTTGCTCATCGGTTATCCACCTTCTCCGGATAGAGGTCGTGGTTCAACAGACGGTGCTCGGCCATCCGTTCGTATTTCGTGCCCGGCTGGCCCCAGTTGCAGTACGGATCGATCGAAATGCCGCCGCGCGGCGTAAACTTGCCCCACACCTCGATGTAGCGCGGGTTCATCAGGGCGATCAGGTCGTTCATGATGATGTTCATGCAGTCCTCGTGAAAATCCCCGTGGTTCCGAAAGCTGAACAGATACAGCTTCAGCGATTTGCTCTCCACCATTTTCCGATCCGGAATGTAAGAGATGTACAGCGTCGCGAAGTCGGGCTGGCCCGTAATCGGACACAGGCTGGTGAATTCGGGGCAGTTGAACTTGACGAAATAGTCCCGCCCCGGGTGCTTGTTGTCGAACGACTCCAGAATGCCCGGATCGTACTCGAACGCGTACTTCGTCCCTTGATTGCCGAGCAGCGTGAGGTCTTGCAGATCTTCCGGCTTGCGCATAAAAAAATCCCCTTCCTTGTGATGAAGAAAGAGAATTCGCAGATCAACTGTTCCGCTAAAGAAACGTGAAAAAAACGGCGCATCGTCGACGGCCGAAGGCGATCCCGCGTCACAGCCGCAGAGCGCTCCGGATGAGGATCGGCCGATACGGCGATCATCCGGAACGCTCCGTCTGCGGGACAGCCTTGCTTGGCCGGCAATCTGGCGTTCGTTTTCCTTAGTTTTTTATAGAGGGAGTTCGCGAACCTCTCCCGGCCGCCGGCGTCGGCGTTCCGGATTTTCTTCTTCGATTATGGCGCTACCTACGTACTATACCACAGAGAACTTCGGCAGCCAATCCCCGTGCGCTTCGATCAAGTCGTCGCACAGGGAGACGATGTCGTCCATCGACAGCTCGGCGGACGTATGCGGATCCAGCATCGCCGCGTGGTAGATGTGCTCTCTCTTGCCCGTAATCGCGGCTTCGATCGTCAGCAGCTGCGTGTTGATGTTCGTGCGGTTCAGCGCGGCGAGCTGCGGCGGCAGATTGCCGACATAGGTCGGAGTGACGCCGGAACGGTCGACGAGGCAGGGCACCTCGACGCAAGCTTCGCGCGGCAGGTTCGGAATCAGGCCGCCGGCGTTCATGACGTTGCCGCCGATCTTGAACGGAACGTTCGTCTCGATCGCCTCGAGGATGTAAGAGGCGTATTCGTGCGAGCGCTCGTGCTCCAGCCTGGAGTCGTTCAGCAGCTCTTCGCGCAGCTTCTCCCATTTGCTGATCTGCTCGACGCAGCGGCGCGGATATTCGTCCAGCGGAATATTAAAGCGCTCAATCAGCTCCGGATAGCTGCGCTTGATGAAGTATGGATGGTATTCGGCGTTGTGCTCCGAGGACTCGGTAATGTAGTAGCCGAATTTCAGCATCAGCTCGAACCGGACCATGTCGTGATGCTTCTCCTTCTGCTTCTCCGCCGCGCGCCGCTTGATCTCCGGATACAGATCGACGCCGTCCTTCGAGACCTCGAGCAGCCAGGCCATATGGTTGATGCCGGCGATCTTCGACTTGACGCCCGTCGCGTCCATGCCGAGATTGTCGAACAGATCCCGTACGCACACCTGCACGCTGTGGCACAGGCCGACCGTGTTTACGCCGCCGTAGGTATTCATGACGTTCGTCAGGACGGCCATCGGGTTCGTATAGTTCAGGAACAGAGCGTCCGGACAGACCTCGCGAATGTCCTTGGCGAAGTCGAGCATGACCGGGATCGTCCGCAGGTTGCGGAAAATGCCGCCGATGCCGACCGTATCCGCGATCGTCTGCCGCAGGCCGTACTTTTTCGGGACCTCGAAATCCGTGATTGTACATGGGTCGTAGCCGCCGACCTGAATCGCGTTGACGACGTATTTCGCTCCGCGAAGCGCCTCCTTGCGGTCGCCGTAGGACTTGATGACGCAGGTGCTTCCGGATGTCTTTTTGATGTTATTGAGAATGTTCTCGGAGTCCTTCAGACGAACCGGGTCGATGTCGAACAGCGCGATCTCGAAGCCTTGCAGCGCAGGCGTATGCATGACGTCCCCGAGCACGTTTTTGGCGAAAACCGTACTTCCCGCGCCGATAAAAGTAATTTTGGACAAGTCGATAACCTCCGGATAAATAAGATGATAAGCTACCTCCAATGTAATGCAAGCGCACTCGCAAGAATATGGAGGCATCGCGCATCTATATGGACATTTGTCGTTTGTTTGCTATAGTAGGAGCAAAAGACTTCAGGCAGGTGAGCGCCATGACTCCGGATCATGACGAATACGTCCTCGGCATGAACCCTTCTCCCTCCGGCGGTGAGCTGGCCGTTCTCTTCAGCGGGGAAGGCCAGCCGGTCCCTCTGCACAAGATGGGGCCAGCCGTTCACGATTATTATCTCATTCACACCGTGCTGTCCGGGTACGGAGATTTCACGATAGGGGGCCGGTCCTACCGCTGCGGCGCGGGAGACTCCTTTATGATTTTCCCGGGCGAGCTGTTCTCGTATCAGGCGGACGACAGAGCGCCTTGGCGCTATGCCTGGTTCGCCTTTGTCGGCTCCGGAGCCGCGGCGGCGATGGAGGCGATCGGCGCCTCTCCGGACAACCCGGTCGTAGCCGGCAGCCTGAATCCGCACGTCCGCAACGCCTACGAGCAGCTCCGGCGCTGCTTCGAGGGCTCGCTCGGAGCCGAGCTGTCCAATCTGGAGGCCGAAGGCTGGCTCCGCCTTCTGCTGCACCAGCTCGGCGCCGCCCGCGCCAAAAATCGTCTCGCGGCCCCGGCCGCCGCAGACGCCGACCATATCGTGAAGCAGGCGCTGCAATATTTGACGCTGCAGTACGCTCAGCCGATCTCCGTCTCGGGCATCGCCGGGATGCTCGGCTATCATCGAACCCATCTGTGCAAGCTGTTCAAGCAGGCGACCGGAATGTCGCCGATGCAGTACCTGCTGCAGATTCGCATGCAGCGGGCCGAGCTGCTGCTGGCCTCGCAGATGACGATTGAACAGGTCGCCTCGTCGGTCGGCTACGGGGACGCGCTTTATTTTTCCAAGAAGTTCAGAGCGTGGAGCGGCCACTCCCCCTCGGAATACAGAAAGGAGCTCCGGAAGCTTCCGGAATACGCCGGGAATCGGTGAGCGGCACTTATACGTAATATATGCGTTATTTAATTTGACTGAAAAGATTCTATTATGACTCTAACAACCTCTTTATGTTATATTTATTGACACATTTCTGTCGTTGATATATACTGAAGCTACGCTTAGTTTTCGGCGCCAACTGCCGAAAAGCGGGGGAACCATTATTGGGGCGAATCGTTCGCAGGCCGAACGTAGGGAGACCATCTTCCCGAGTCCGTCAGCTAACCTCGTAGGCATAAGATGGGGCTAATCTTTGCTTCGGATCATGAGGAAGCCGGGCCCTGACAACAGGGCTCTTTTTGTCATTTTCGCCCTCCGGACTCACCGGAAAGCCAATCCAGCGCGAAGGCGCGAAGGGAGACAGGTTCATGATCAAAGCCATTATTTTCGACTTCGACGGAACGATTATCGATACGGAGACCGCTTGGTATCAAGCGTTCCGCGAAGCTTATCTCTCGCACGGCGTCGAGTTGACGCTGGAGCAATATTCCCAATGCATCGGCACGAGCCTGCACCGCTTTAATCCTTACGAATACCTCATGACCGAGCTCGGACTGCCGATCGACAAAGAGGCGTTCCGCGAAAACATTCACGACAATCACGCCAAGCGGATGGAGGAGGAAACGGTCCGCCCCGGCGTGCTGAGCTATCTGGAGTCGGCCAAAGCTTTGGGCCTGAAGATCGGCCTGGCCTCCAGCTCCTCCGAGCAGTGGGTTCGCTCGCATCTGGATCGCCTGAAGCTGACGGACTACTTCGAATGCATCCGAACAGCCGATCACGTAAGCCGGGTCAAGCCCGATCCCGAGCTTTATTTGCAGGCGCTGAGCGGATTGGGCGTTCGTCCGGAGGAAGCGGTCGCCATCGAGGATTCTCCTAACGGAGCCAGGGCGGCTGCGGCGGCCGGATTGATATGCGTCGTCGTACCGAACGTGCTGACGGAGACGCTGAGCTTCCCCCGAGCCCACTATCGGGCCGATTCGCTGACGGACATTGATTTTCGCCGGCTCGTCGGCCGCGCCGCCGTATCCTGAGGCCCCGCAAGCAGATTGGAAGGAATGGAGGAAACGAGACCATGAAAGCCGTACAATTTGGAGCAGGCAATATCGGAAGAGGGTTCATCGGCTTGATGCTGTCCCGCTCGGGCTACGAAGTGTGCTTCGCGGCCCGCAACGGAAATCAGGTCAAGGCCCTCCAGCAGAAGAAGCGATACAAGGTTACCTTCGCCGGAGAACCGAAGCAGAGCATATGGGTAGACGGCGTCACCGGCGTCAATCTGAAGGACCGCGACGCCGTGATCCGCAAGGTGGCGGAGGCGGACGTCGTCACGACGGCGGTCGGCGCCTCCGCGTTGCCCGAGATTGCCGAGCCGATCGCCCGGGGAATCGAAGCTCGCCTCGCCAGCGATCCCCGGCCCCTGCTGGTGATGGCTTGCGAGAACGCGCTGAGCGGCAGCGCCCTGCTGCGCAGGTGGGTCATGCACCATTTGGCTCCGCAGTGGCAGCCGCTGGCGGAAAGCCTCATCCTCTTCCCGAATACGGCGGTCGATCGCATCGTCCCCCCGCAGCAGCATGCCGACCCGCTTGCCGTTCAAGTCGAGCCTTACTGCGAGTGGATTATCGAGCGGGTCCCGTTGATCGACCGCTTCCCGGCGATCGAAGGCGCTCGCTACGTCGATTCGCTTGAACCTTTCATCGAACGAAAGCTCTTTACGGTCAACACCGGGCATTCCGTCGCCGCCTACTATGGCTATCGCCAAGGGTACCGGACGATCCAGGAGGCGATGCAGGACGCCGATCTCCGCCGGAGCGTCGAGCGCGCGCTGGACGAGACGTCCCGCCTTCTGATCGCCAAGCACGGATTTCCTCCCGGCGAACATCGCCATTACGTTCGCAAAACGCTGCGCAGATTCGAGAATTCCGCCATCGTCGACAAGATCGTCCGCGTCGGACGCTCCCCTTTGCGCAAGCTGTCCCGGAACGAACGGTTCGTGCGCCCGGCGCTGCAGGCTCACGATAACGGCATTCCGGTTCCGCATCTGGCGTCCGCCATCGCCTCCGCGCTGCTGTACGACGACGACGGCGATCTCGAAGCGGTCATCCTGCAGACGTCCATTCGCCAAAGAGGCGCCGGACACGTGATCCGCAAGCATATGGGCATCCCCGATACACACGCCCTCCACCAGGAAATATTGAGCCGCTACGAACGCCTGAAAGCGAAAGCCTCCGTCCCTTCCGCCCGCGTACGCTAAACCTTACCCTCGGGCAGCTTGACAGATCAAGATTACAGTTGTAATCTATTCACGTAGACTACAACTGTAATCTTTTTTTGATGTCCATCACCGGTGATGAACGAACGGAGGAAGCTGCATGTCCGACTCTCCCCCCATCTCGGATGCGGAATGGGATATTATGCGGATCGTATGGCAATCGTCGCCATTAACGGCCGCCGACATTATCTCCCGTCTTAGCGGGAGCAAGCCCTGGAAGCCGAAGACGGTCAAGACGCTGATCGGCCGGCTCGTTCAGAAGCAAGCGCTCGGCTTCCGCAAGGACGGGCGGGAATATGCCTACTACCCCCTCGTGAACGAGGAGGACTGCGTTCGGGAAGCCAGCCGCTCCTTCCTCGACCGGATATACGGAGGCTCGCTTAAGCCGATTATGGTGCACTTCCTGGAATCCGGGAAGCTCTCTTCCGAAGACGTCCGGGAGCTGAAGGCGCTGCTCCGGGAAAAGGAGGAGTAGGCATGGAGCTCGCGGCGCGTCTGTTGGAGCGCGTGCTGATCGGTTCGGCGGAAGCGGCCGTTCTTGTCCTGCTTATCCTGGCCTTGCGGAAGGTTTGCCGCAAGGCGCTGTCTCCGGCGTGGAGCTATGCTTTATGGTTTCTGCTTCTAGCGAAGCTGGTCATTCCGCTGCTTCCGGAGGAGGCCGGAAGCCAGCTGCGCTGGATGGCCTGGCCGGGCGGCATCGAGGCGCGATGGCCGGATGGCGGCACGGTCGAGCCTCGCGTTCTTCCCGAGCCCGGAGCCGTGGTCTCGAAGGCTTCGGAACGGACGGAAGGGGCGGCGTCTCCCGCTCCTGCCGCCGGGCCGCGCGGAGCCGACCTGGCGCCAACCGGAGCGGTCGTTCAAGCCGCGGCTGCCGTATGGCTGGCGGGCGTCGCAGCCGTCGCTCTCGCGCTGCTGGCCGGCCATCTCAGGATGTCGAGGGCGCTTCGGCGGGAAGCCGTGCCGGCCGCCCCGCCCGAGCTCGAGCGGCTGTTCGCGCAGTTGCGGGGCAGCCTCGGCATCGGCTCGCGCGTCGGGCTTCGCCTTACCCGTCTGGTGTCGGGCCCCGTCCTGTTCGGCGTCCGCTCGCCGGTCGTGCTGATTCCGGCGGATTTAATCGGCCGCCTGGACCCCGTCGAATGGGAATGCGTCCTTCGGCACGAGCTGGCCCATCTTAAGCGCAACGATATTCCGGCCAACCTGATCGCTTGCCTGGCCGCTTCCGTGCATTGGTTTAATCCGCTCGTATGGTACGGCCTGCGGAGGATGCGCGCCGACCAGGAGAGCGCTTGCGATGCGAACGTGCTTCGCGTCTCCGGCCTCCGGGACGCATACGCCTCCTGTGTAATCAAGCTGCTGGAGATCGGCGTCGCCCGCAAAGCGGCCCTGTCGGGAGTCGGCTTCTTCGGAAATAAAAAACGAATCGCAAGGAGAATCGTCATGATCCGTGATTATAAACCCGCACGAAAAAAAGCCCCTTACATCGGGGCGGCAATCTTCATTCTGGCCGGCGCGCTGGCGCTTCCGCCCGCTTTCGCGGCGGACAAGCCCGAGCCTCAATCCAGGCCCGCTTCGTCC
Source organism: Cohnella hongkongensis (assembly GCF_042654645.1). NCBI lineage: Bacteria > Bacillati > Bacillota > Bacilli > Caryophanales > Paenibacillaceae > Cohnella > Cohnella hongkongensis. The sequence continues at coordinate 456,734 of NZ_JBHSEP010000002.1, forward strand.
GGCGTCGAATCGCAGGACGAAGCCGGCGCCGAGCTGCGGCTCCAGCTGCCTGAAGGCGCCAAGATCAGTTCCCGTTACGGCGTTCGCGTCCATCCGTCAACCTCTGAGCGAACGCTGCACGACGGCATCGACATTGCCGGTCAGGCGGGTACGGAGCTTTTCGCCGCGGCTGCCGGCAAAGTCGTCGTAGCCGAGTACGTCAAAGCCAAAGGTCTGACGGTCATCATCGAGCATAACGACGAATGGAGCACCGAATATCGGCATCTGGACGAGCTGTCGGTCGAAGCCGGCGACACGGTGAAATCGGGCGATCCGATCGGAAGGATGGGCAGCACGGGAGATTCCACCGGCCCCCATCTCCATTACTCCGTGCTCAAAAACGGCGAATATGTCGATCCGCTGTCCGTCACGACGATCGAAGCCGCGCTGAAATAACGGGAAGATCCCCGAAGCGACCTCATAGAGACGCCTACTTAGGGGACATTCCCGGCGTCTCTATGAGCGTCCGGGCAGGCTCGCGCCTTCTCTCCGTGCTGATCCAGCCGAGTCCGGCCGCCATGCAGACGGCTCCGACGATCTGCCAGCCCGTGACCGCTTCGTCGAAGAAGAGCAGCCCGGCGACGACGGCCGTAGCGGGCACAACGTAGCGGAAGAAGTTGGCGCGGGCCGCTCCGATCTTGAACATGCTGGCGTTCCATACGAGGAACGCGACAACGGTGCAGACGATCACGTTGTAGACGACTGCCGCGTAATGCCCCGCCTCCAAGCCGCTCCATTCAACCCTCCCCCAGCTCCCGAGCGTAAAAGGAAGCATGAACAGGCTGCCGAACAAAATGATCCATGCGTTGATTCGCAAGGAGGAGTAGCGCTTCATCAGCGACATGCAGCAGAGATTGTACAGCGCGCCGACGATGCTGACTCCGAAGGCGAGCAGGTTGCCGATCATATGGTCGGACGACAGATCGAAGCCCTCCTCCCCGCCCGCAATGACGAACGACACGCCGACGACTGCCGCTGCGCCTCCGATGGCGAGACGGCGAGAGAAGCTCTCCTTCACGAACAGCGGAGCGAACAAAGCGGCGAAGATCGGCCACGGGGCCACGTTCAGCAGCGACGCGTTGGCGAGCGTCGTATACTTGATCGAGTACATTACGGCAATCTCCAGCCCGGTCACCCCGACCAGGCCGATCGCCGCGAGCTGCAGCTTGACCTTCCACGGCAGTCCGACACTGCCTTCCTTCCATCTCAGCAGGAGGAAAAAGCACGGCACGGCCAAGCCGAATCTCAGAAAAGCAAAAAGAACCGGGTCGAACGTCTCCAGCGCGCTCCGGGAAACGCCGAAATTAGCGCCCCATATCGCCGCTACCGCCACAAGCCCGGCGTAATATTTCCATTTGGTGTCCATCTCTCGAAGTGTCGTCTCCGTTCTTTCCGCCCATAGCGTCATAGCGGCCCAAGATCGGCGGCCGAATACGCCGGCCGTCTTGCGCCGCCATCGATTGTATCACAATCGCAGCTTTAATGGATCAGTCCAATGCAAAATCGGCCAGTCCGAGCGGCAGAGGAGCCGGAATCTCGCAGGCGCTCTTCATGACGTAGTGCTTTCCTTGCTCGGATGCGTCGTGAAAGCCGTACATCGCTTCCAGCACGTGATACGCCAGCTCGCCGCTGGCGCGGTGCTTGCGGCCGGTCAGAATCGCGGAAGCCATGTCGGCGGCGCCGACGCCCCGCGCGTTCTCCGCCTTGCCGTGCGTAAGCGGAATGTCCGACCATTCCCGGGCGCCGGCCCGGCAGATGCGAACCGGACCGCCGAACGTATTCGGATCCGGCACGAGCAAGGTTCCTTCGCTGCCGTACACCTCGATTCGCGGCAGCGTCGAGCCGCCCTTCGTATCGAAGCTCGTCAGCAGCGTGCCGATCGGCCCCGCCGCGAAATCTATAATGCCCGCGACATGGGTCGGCACCTCCACCTTCACCTTCTGTCCGAGCTTCGGTTGGCTCGTAATCGTTCTCTCCGGGAAGGAGATGCGGGCCGAGCCCGTCACCCGCGAGATCGGCCCCAGCATCGCGATCAAAGCGGTCAAATAATACGGCCCCATGTCGAACATCGGACCGCCGCCCTTCTGATAATAAAATTCCGGCGCCGGGTGCCAGCTCTCGTGTCCGCCGCTCGTCATAAACGCCGCAGCGCCGATCGGGGTGCCGATCCACCCGTCGCGAATCAGCTTGATCGCCGTCTGCACGCCGCCTCCGAGGAACGTATCCGGCGCGCTCCCGACCAGCAGTCCTTTGCGCTTCGCCAGCTCCAGCACCTGCAGCCCTTCCTCTCGGGTCGCCGCCAGCGGCTTCTCCACGTAGACATGCTTGCCCGCCTCCAGCGCCTGCAGACACACCGGCGCGTGAGCCAGCGGAATCGTCAGATTAATGACCATCCGAATGTCGGGATCGGCGAGCAATTCCTCCACCGAACAGCCGCGAACACCGAATTCCTCGCCCTTCGCCTTCGCCCGGGCCACGTCCAGATCCGCGCACGCGACGACCTCCATCGGCCCGAAGCGGTTGCCGTTCTGAAAATAGATGCCGCTAATATTTCCTGTACCGATGACGCCGACTTTGATTTTGTCCACGATCAGCCCTCATTCCCGGATTAAAGTTGATTGTCCTGCATGCCTGTGTACGCTTGCGCGGTCTGATCCGCCGGAGCGAGAGCCTTGCCCTCGGCGCACCAATTAAAGCCTCTGCGCATCAGTTCCTTGACGACCGGAATTTCCATGATGTTCGCCTGGTGGCCGAGCGAATTGTAGTAGACGCGCCCGTAGCCCCATCGCTTCGTCCAGATGACCGGCATATCGACCGATTTGTTCGGCGTATGCGGCCCCGGCGCCACCGGAAAGCGCGTCGTCGCCAGCACTTCGTTCGCCGGATCGACATGGAGATAATACTGCTCCGTCGACACGGTGAAATCCTCGATTCCTTCTACCAGCGGACTGGAGCCCGCTTTGATCTCGACCGTGTACTCCGTGCCGTCGTTGCCCGGGTGCGCGATCCATTGTCCCCCGGTCATGAACTGCCAATCCGTATTTTCGCGGAACGCGTCGCACATGCCGCCATGGCAGCCCGCCAGTCCGACGCCTCCCTGCACGGCCGCGGATACGTTGTTCACCCACTCTTGGGAGATGCGCCCCATCGTCCATACCGGGACGATCAGGTCCAGCCCCTTCAGCTTCTCTCCGTCGGCGAAAGCCTCCAGCGTATCCGACACCTCCACCTCGAAGCCTTCCGCGACGAGCTGGCCGCGGAAAATCTCCGCGACCTCCCTCGGCTGATGCCCATCCCAGCCGCCCCAGACGATCAACGCTTTTTTCATCCGTCTTCCTCCCCGTTCGATTAATGGCCGCTAGACTTGCGGATAACGAGCTCGGTGTTCAGCTTCTCGCGAATGACCGGCCCCGGAGCGCCGGACTTCTCCCTGTCCGCGAGCTGCTCCAGCAGGCGGCTTGCCGCCAACCGGCCCATCTCGTAGAACGGCACCCTTACCGTCGTAAGCGGAGGCTCCGTAAAGCTGGCCGCGTCGGAATCGTCGTAGGCGACGATCTTCAGATCGTCCGGCAAGCGGCAGCCGAATTCCCGCAGCCCCTGCATCAGGCCGATCGCCATTCGATCGTTGCTGACGAATATGGCGTCGAGCCGGTCGAGATCCCGATAGACTTGGCCGGCCGCCCTCTTCCCGCTCGTGCGGCTGTAGTTGCCCTCGTAGACGAGGGTGTCGTCCACGGCGATGCCGGCTTCCCCCAGCGCCCTTGCGTACCCGGCCATTCTGTCCCGGCTGTTCGAGTATTGCGGCGCTCCGTTCAGAAATCCGATCGTTCCGCACCCTTGGTCAAGGAGGTGCTTAACCGCCTCGTAGCTGCCCTGCTCATGATCCGCAGCCACAATATTAAGCTGGGGATGATCGAATTTCTGATCCATGACGCAGAACGGCAGCCGCTCGTCGGCCAGCCGATGGACAGCCTCCCTCTCCGCGTCGATGGCGCTGGAGCCGAGAATGACGCAAGCATCCACGCGCTGCGTGCGGTACAGAGAAACGTAGTCGTACACGACGGAAGGATCGCGGAACAGCAGCAGCAGCCCGTAGCCGGCCGAATGGACGGCGTCGCCGATTCCCCCGAGCAGCTCGGAAAAATAATAGGTCGAGAATAGATGCACTTTAGGCACATGGGGCAGAACAACGCCGAGATTCCCGCTTCGGCCTCTGGCGAAGCTCGACGCGACGGCGTTCAACTCGTAGTTCAATTGCTTGGCCGCCTGCAGCACCCGCTGCCGGGTCGACTCCTTGATCGGCCCGACTCCGTTCAGCACGCGCGACACGGTCGCCTCGGATACGCCGGCCAGCTTGGCGACCTCTTTACGATTCGCCACAGTCATCTCCCTGTCTGTCATCATGTAATGTACGCGTGTACATTATGGCACGGCAAGCGAGCATCGTCAAGCTCCATTCGTCGGAACGAAAGGAAAGCGTTGATCTTCCTTTACCGAAATTCCTTCGAATCGCTTCTCCCTGCCACCAACGTGAACATACGGCCTTCGGATTAAGGTGACGACCAGTCCGCAGGGACGCGGAGCCCTCTCACCCGATTCAGGTCCGGCGCCGTCTCTCCAACCGGTCGGCAATCGCCTTGAATCTGAAAGGCTGCGCTGCGGAGCGCCCGAGCCGTTCGCTAGTTCGTAAAATGAAGCAAAAAGACGTCCAGTTCGACGCGCAGCGCGCTGTTGAATACGTTCGTCGCGATCATCTGCCCGGCGAACGCGGTCAGCGCCACGAGCTGCTCCGGCGAATAGTACTGTCCCAGATGGGCGAATAGCGCGTCGGGCACATCGTTCGGCTTGTTCGCCAGTTGTCTGCCGTACCGTTCCAGCGCCTGCTCCTCGTCGTCAAGCAGCAGCTCGTCCGGATTCTCCCCCCGATCGGTCAGCGCCTTGCGATAATACGTCGAATTCAACAAGCTCTCCCCTTCAAGGGAAATCGCATAACAGAACACGATAAACGCCCGGTGACTAATAAACTGGAGCAGCTCCTCCTTCAGCCTGTTCCATTCTTCGTACGCATGGTACGAAGGCAGATGGCGAAGCAGCGTCTTCTTCGCGTTCGTGACCGTGCCGTTGATCCGATATTGACGCTCGTACTCCGCGCGGGCTTCGGGCGAAGCGTTCTCGTATACGATCGGCTCAATAACCGCCTTCATCTATCATCCCTCCGTTCTTCGGTCGGCCGGACCGGGTATGGATTGCCGAGAAGGTGGTCAACAATGAAAAGAGACGGTTCCTTCGCAACAGTCCTCCTCCAGCTGTTCCTGACGATGGAGCGACCGACTAATCCTTAGTAAATATACCGGAATTATAAGGTTATCATAAAGCTCCGGCTTCCTTCTGTCAATCGATGCTCCTTATCGTTCGAGTCGGTTGGAAGACCACCTTCGGAAAGCGGGAATCCTTCATGAACAAAGGGCGGAATTGGGCGATCGCGATTGCGGCTGCTGCGCTGCTGGGGGGCTTTCTCCTCATGCGGCAGCCGCTCCTTCCTCGCGGCGAAGCGCCCGAGCGGAGCGCCAACGCCGCGCTTCCCGAGAAGCCGGAGATCGGCTATGCCGCTCCGGCCTTCTCGCTGAGCGGATTGGACGGTCGAACGTATTCGCTTGAGGAGTCGAGGGGAAAGCCTGTCGTGCTGAACTTCTGGGCGTCATGGTGCGGCCCGTGCAGGGAGGAGGCCCCCCTGCTCGTGAAGCTGCACAGGCTGTACGGGGAAAGCGTGCATATCGTGGCCGTGAACTTGACGGCCGCCGACCGCACAGAGTCGGCGGAAGAGTTCGCGCGAAGCTTCGGCTTCGCCTTCCCCGTTCCGCTCGATACGCGAGGGACGATCGCGGCCAAGTACCGGATCCGGCCGATACCGACGACGATTTTCATCGACAGCCAGGGAGTGATCCGGGGCGGCGTGCTCGGCGCGTTAAACTGGGAGCTGCTGCAACGGCGCGTACTTTCCCTGCTCGAAGATCAGGCGTCCGGAGAGGGAGTCTAGCCCGAATCAGGGTCAACCGGGAACGTCCGCCGACGGGATGATCCGGTCGACGATGCCGTATTCCAACGCCTCCTCGGCCGTCATGAAGAAATCGCGCTCCATGTCCCTCTCGATCCTCTCCAGCGGCTGTCCCGTGCGTTCGGAGAAGATCCGGTTCAGCTTCTCCTTCGTCCTCACGATGCGCCGGGCGCTGATCTCGATGTCGGTCGCCTGCCCCTGCGCGCCGCCGCTGGGCTGGTGAATCATAATCTCGCTGTTGGGAAGCGCGAACCTCTTGCCCCTTGCTCCCGCAAGCAGCAGGAAGGCTCCGGCCGAAGCGGCCATGCCCATGCAGATCGTATGAACTTCCGGCTTGATGAACCTCATCGTGTCGTACATTGCGAACGCCGCCGAGGTCGAACCTCCCGGCGAGTTGATGTACATGCTGATCTCCTTGTCCGGATCTTCCGCCGCCAGGAACAGCAGCTGGGCGACCACGCTGTTGGCGACCTGATCGTCGATGGCCGTGCCGAGGAAGACGATCCTGTCCTTCAACAGCCGGGAATAAATATCGTACGACCTCTCTCCTCTGTTCGTCTGCTCCACCACATACGGCACATGCAGGGTCATTCCGCATTCCTCCATTTTCTTCATCGTTAGTTGACCGACCTCACCCCGTAGACGAACGGAGGCTTCGGAAAGATACGGCCGGCCCGACGAATTCGTCTTTGCTCCGCGGGGAAAATCGAATACACTGTAAGGGAAAAGAAAGTTCGAATTTTCGACGCTTGCGCGTATCCTTTCTCGCGTTTCGTTCGTTTACGATAGCAAGACGAATTCCGCCCAGGTATGCGAGGAGGGAATGCCATGTACGCGAACCACACCGAAAGCACACGCGAGACAGAAACGACGACGAAGATACGGGACGTCGCCGAGCTTCACGACTCGCTGCGAAAATATTGCCTGTCCTTGACCGAATCGGCTTGGGAGGCGGAGGATCTCGCCCAGGACGCCTGGCTTAAGGCTCTCGCTGGTCCCCGCTTCGACACGCATCCGAATCCGGAAGCCTACTTGCTGCGGATCGCGAAGAACGCTTGGATCGATCGCGCTCGCCGCAGCGCCAAGCTGTCGCGCATCCTGAAGACCGTGCGGCCGCCGGAAGGGGGAGCGGCCAGCATCGGCGCTCTGGAGATCGAAGCTGCCTTCCGCGCGCTGGCCGAGCATCTGCCGCCTCTGCAGAGAGCGGCGTTCCTGCTGCGCGATGTGCTCGGCTATTCGAGCGCGGAGACGGCAGAGCGGCTGCGCGTGACGGAAGGAGCGGCGAAAGCCGCCCTGCATCGGGCCAGGCGGAATCTTCCGCGAGTGCGGGAGGATCTGGAGAACGGAGAAGATCGGCGGGCCGCCGATCAGCCCGGACTGGCGGCCTATGCGCGGGCGATCGCGACCGCATACGAGGTCGGCGACGTCGAGGCGATGCTGGCGTCGCTCGCCGCGATCGACTCCGACTCCGAGTCGGCTCCGGCGATCGGCCTGCTGCATTCGGGTCGGCTTCGGTCGGCCGCGTCTCGCCGGGCGGAAGCTCCTCGAGGGGGCGCTCCCTCGCTGTCGCTCGCGTCGCTCGTGTCGCTCGCCGCATAATCCGATGCCGGACGGCTGCTTTCTTCCTAGCTATGAGGATTATTATCGACGACGAGAGAGGAATCGCCATGACGATCCGGTCGCTTGACGAGCTTATGCCTACCGTTAATTTCGCCAGAAGGGAAACGACGTCCGCCGATTCGAAGTGGGGCAGGCGCGTCATTCCGGACAGCCAGCTCTTCTACGTCGTATCCGGCTATGCGGAGTTGTCGATCGGAGGAAAGACGTACGAGGTTAGAAACGGGGAGTGCGCGCATTACGGCCCGGAATGCCCTCACGAGCTGTTCGCAGCGGAACGGACCGACTACTACAGCATTCATTTCCATTGGCGGCATGAATCGACGGCCCCGTTTCATCCGGGACTGTCGATTCGCGACGCCGGACGGGACGTACCGGACGGACAACCGGTTCATCCGGCTCCCGACATTCCGCCTTACGGTCCCGCGACGCTTCCGACGCATTTTACCGTGTCGGGGCTGGAGCCGATTCTGACGAGGATCGTTAAGGAGTACGAGCTGGAGCAGCCGGGATACGGCGCCGTGCTGAGAGGGCTCATGACCCAGGCTTTAACGCACGTGTTTAGGCAGCTGCTCAACGTCCGCGCCGCGCCGTCCGCCGCCGGCAGCAAAATCGAGCCCGCTATCGCGGCGATGCAGGAGCAGCCGGGCAGAAACTGGACGGTTGCCGAGCTGGCGGCCATGTGCGGCTACCATCCGATTCATTTCTCCAAGCTGTTTAAGGAAGAGTTTGGTCTGCTCCCGAAGCAGTATGTCATCGGAGAGCGGATTAAGAAGGCCAAGCGGGCGCTCCTTCACGGCGAGAAGATCGATTCGATGGCCGAACGGCTGGGCTTTACGAGCATTCATTATTTCAGCCACCAGTTTAAGAAGCTGACCGGGCTGACTCCGACCGAATTCCGGATGCAGGGCAAGGATGCTTAGGGGCCGAGCGCGAGCCTGCGCCCCTCTTCCTGCCAGAGCGGCGCTTCGACTGTGATGTTCCTCCATATACGTCAGCGCTGCGAGATCGGAAGCGGCAGCGGCCGGGCACTTCTCGAGCGCGTTGTCCCGCAGAAGTGCACAGCTCCTCCAGCGACGACGACAGGAGAACGGACAGCCTCCGGTTCCAATGCGCCAACCGGAAGTCGGCAATCCGCATCCTCTGCCGCATCAGCGCAGGCAGCAGGATCGTCAGGAACATAGCTCGTTCCCGGAACGCAAAGCCCCTCCGTCCCAAGCGGGGAGGAGGGGCTCCTGATCTTCGGTCAGCTCGCGCCGACGGTCGAATAGACGACCGGAAAGTGCGGCCCTTGCAAAATATCGCCTTTGTTCACGCCGACGTAAGACAGCATGACATGGTCGCTGGACGGCACGTACCTCGTATGGCCCGGCATGTAGTGAACGGCGATCGCCCGGCGCTTCTTATCCGAGCGGTTGTGCGGACTGCCGTGCCAGGTCAGGCTGTGGTGGTAGCCGACCTGCCCTTTCTTAATCTCGAACGGGACCGCTTTCACCTCCGCGCCTTCCGGCAGCAGCTCCGGGCGGCGATGGCAGGGCATGAAGTCCTTGTCGCTCGTCAAATATTTCTGCTGATCGCCCCACTTGTGACTGCCTGGCACCATCCACATGCAGCCGTTCTCGACAACCGCATCGTCGAGGGCGACCCAGGCGCTGACCAGATCGGCCGGCTGGATGATCGGCCAGAGCGGATGATCCTGGTGCCAGGCGGTCGGCCCGCCCGTCACCGGCGGCTTATATTGGACCTGATCGTGCCAGATGCGTACCGTGTCGGTATTGCACAGCTGAGCGATCTCCTCGACGATTCTCTTATTCGCGGCGTGCTGAAAGAACGCGTCGCTGGCCATCCAGATGTTGACGATCTGAATGACTTTCTCGTTCACGATCATTTTCATTCCGTCATAGGGAGTCGCTCCCTCTTCCCCGTCGGCTAGCATGTTGTGGGCCAGCACCGGCTTTTTCACCGATTTCCCCGCCATGACCAGCTCCAGCTCTTCGCGAAGCGCCTCCACCTCGTCGTCGCTTAGCACGACTCCTCCTTTCAGAAAACCGTTGCGCTCGAATTCGGCCAATTGGCTCTCGTTCAACATCGGACTCGACTCCCTCAGCACTATTTGGATTTTTGGATCCATGGCTTCATCATAAGAGTTTCGCGGTCCGGTGTATTTCCGATAAACCAAGTTTCGTTTGCGTTTTTCTTGTCTCTTTGAGCGGCTAGCCGACGATGCGATAATCGGGCTTCACTTTATCGAAGTGGGGATTTTCGCCGCTGATCATCAGTCCCATTCCCCAATCGAAATGCACGTTCTCGGTCGGAAAATCAGTCGGGTCGCGGTATTGGAACAGCACATTCCTTCTCGTCCGTTCGCTCCGGTTGACCGAGGAGCCGTGGATCGTCAAATAGTTAAAGAACAGCACGTCCCCGGCCTCCGCCTCGCACAGCGTGCCGTCTGTGATCGGATACGTCCTGTGATCGAGATAATGCCTGCCGACATGGGGCAGCGGTCCCTGCTTGTGCGATCCCGGAACGACCCGCAGACAGCCGTTCTCTTCGTCGGCGTCGTCCAGATGGACGCTGGCGGCCAGCATCGTGTGCTTCTCGTGGGGAAAATAAGGGTAGTCCTGGTGCATCGGGAATGCGGCGCCGTTCTCCGGCGGCTTCACCAGCATTTTGGAATGATGCAGCTGCACGTTCGGGCCGATCAGCTTCGACAGTACCGCAGCCATGTTCGGATGGATCGCCGCGCGCATGAAAGCCGCGTCATGGTAGTGAACGTCGTGAAAGCCCTTAAGCACCAGCTTCTTCAGCTGCTCGGGAGGCAGATAGTCTCCCTGCCAGGCGGCGTTCGCGTCCCGATTCGTCGCGGCCGCTCTCTGGATGATGGCGTCCACCGCCGCACGCATCTGCTTGACCTCCTCCGAACGAAAGACGCCCTTCACCAGCAAGTACCCGTTTTCTTTGTAAAATTCCGCATCCTCCGCACGTATCATGCCCGTTCCTCCTTCGTCCTCGAAGAGATTGAATTCGATGTCCTTCCTGCTTTATTGTATAGGTGTCGAGCATGCCCGGTCTTTGACCGGAGATGACCTGTTTTTGCACAATAAGGACTTGAACTCGATACGGGGAGAGCGGGATACATGGATCTCAGCCATGAAACGCAAGCGCTGCTGAACGGGCAGGCGACAAGAGTAAGCGGGAACGGAGCGGACTTCAAAATTCATTACTGGGGCGTCAATCCCCGGCATTTCAGCAATCCGGTGCACAAGCATTCCTTTTTCGAAATCTGTTACGTGCTGGAGGGAGAAGGGGAGTATTCGGAGAAAGGGATCGACTATCCGCTGCGGCCCGGAGCCCACTTCTGTTCGAGACCGGGCGTCCATCATCAGATTCGTTCGAGAGACGGCATGTATTTGCTGTATGTCGCGTTCGAGCCGGAGGAGCACAGTTCGACCGACGAAGCGTATGAATCCTACCGGGCGCTTGCCGAGAAAGGCGAGACGTGCGTCTACGACGACGGAGACCTGCCGGCGTCGCTGCTGTGGAAGTGCCTGCTGCTGCGTGAGGACAGAAGGAGTCTGTCGCCGGGCGCCCTGCTGGCCGCTGCGGGCGCCTTGCTGCTGAGCTTCCCCGGCCTGTTCGGCAGCGAGGAGGCTCGCGCGCCCTCCCGGTCGCGGGAGATCGGGAGCGCGGACGTTCTGCTTCGCCAGGCCAAGCTCTATATCCGGGACAATCTGTCCCGCCCGCTAAGCCTGCGGGAAATCGCGGGCAACTTGAACGTGTCGGAGCGACACCTCTCCCGCTTGTTCTCCCGCGGAATCGGGGAGAACTTCACGAATTACGTGCGCGGCGAACGCATCCGACGGGCCGCCGGACTGCTGGCGGGCAGCGATCTCCCGATCAAGGGGATCGCCGAGGAGACCGGGTTCTCGTCGGTTCACTACTTCACGAGAGTTTTCCTGCGGGAGAAGAAGCTCACGCCCGGCCAATTTCGCCGCAAGCATGCCGGCCTGGCGCAGCGGTAACCGCATCCGGACAGCTCCCCTCCCGTTACTCCTCCTCGCCTCTTCGCACCGGAGGAACCGGGTAGGGCGTCCGCTCGCTCGCCGCTTCCGAGTTCGGGAAGACGCTCCGGGCCTGCTCCTCCAGCAGGGCGAGATCCTCCCGTCTGTACCGGGAGCTGAAATGGGTCATCAGCAGCCGGGCCGCTCCGGCGGCTCTGGCGGTCTCGGCGGCCTGCAGCGCCGTAGAGTGGCCGTACAGATCGGCCTTCTCCGCCAGATCGGCGGCGAACGTCGCCTCGTGCACTAGCAGATCGGCCCCTCTAGCCAGCCGGATCGCCCCTTCGCACGGTCGGGTATCTCCCATCACTGCGACGACGCGGCCCGCAATCGGGTCGCGCAGCGCATCTGCGGCGTGAATGACGGTGCCGTCCTCCAGCTCGATGTCTTCTCCGGCCTTCAGCCTGCCGTACGCCGGGCCCGGCGGAACCCCCGCCGCTGCGAGAACGTCGACGCGAAGAGCGCCGGAGCGCGGCTTCTCCGCAACCCGATAGCCAAAGCAGGGAACCCGATGATCCAGCATAGCGCATTCGACGATATGCCCTTCGGCATCGAGTACGCGGCCTTCTTCTTCAATCTCATGCACGTTAAGCGGATAGTCGAGATGGGTGCCGGACAGCCTCATCGCGGCTTCTATAAATTCGCGCAAGCCCGGAGGACCGTATACGTCCAGCGGCTCCAAGCCCCCGAGCGAGGATCTGCTGCTCAGCAAGCCGGGCACTCCGAACAGATGGTCGCCGTGCAGATGCGTAATGAACAGCTTCGTCAACCGGCTCAGCTTCAGCGGCGTGCGGAGCAGCTGATGCTGCGTTCCTTCCCCGCAGTCGAACATCCATAGCGTTCCTTTGCCCCGGGTCAGGTTCAGCGCGACGGAAGAGACGTTCCTCTCCGCGATCGGCATCCCCGCACTCGTTCCCATAAACCAGACTTCCACGCGTTCGCCTCCCTTCTCAGATCAGCATTGACGGCTTGCTCCCCGTTTATCCCGGCTTGCCGCCCGTCAGGCTCGTACCCCTTTTATTTCGGGGAATCGATCGAAGACGGCGTTCTCTTCATAATTTTCCGGTACTGATTCGGAGAAATTCCTATAATTTGCTTGAACAGCCTGGAAAAGTGATGACCGTCCTCAATCCCGACCAGCCTTCCGATTTCAACAATCGACAGTTCCGTATTATGCATCAATTGGATCGACTTGCGCAACCGATACTGGATCAAGTAATCGTACGGCGATTCTCCGACCTCTTTCTTGAACAGCTTGGAAAAGTAAGCACGCTCCAACCCGACGTAATCGGCGATATGCTTCACGTTAATGGCATGCATATAGTTGTGGTCAATGTAAAGCAGCGCTTTCTGGATGTTGGCGGAAGCGTTGTTAATGGCTTTGGACTCCGAATTTACATGCGGATTCGACTTTTCCAACTCGGAAATCAGCAGATAGAGAATACCGGCAAGCTCCATCGAATGTCCGCCGTTTTCGAAGGCGTTCAGCAAGGCGCTGTTAAGTTCTACGATCCGATGCTCCTGCCCGACCCGCCGCACCGGCTGGTCGCGGCTTACGCCGATTCGGTTGATGCATTCCGCCGCCCGTTTGCCGTTGAAGGCAAACCAATAAAATGTCCAAGCATCCTCCCGAACGGTTTCATAAGAAATGACATCTCCAGGAAAGATAACGAAGATATCCGAGCTTTGCGCCTTATATTTCTGTTTGTTGAACCAGTACCAGCCGCTTCCATGCTCAATGTAGTGGATCAAATAGCTGTCTCTGACCATCGGTCCGCAGGCGAAATCGGGATCGACCTTCTCATAGCCGCAGAAGTAAAGATCCAGATCCGCCTGCAAATTCGGATTGTTGATATATTCGACCCGATTCAGGTTTGCAAGGGTCGCATGCTTCGCGAACAACGGCTTGAAAGCGGAAAAATCCATCGTTTTCCTCCTTTTCTCCCTTCATTCTATTCGACACATATATACACATCTAAAACACATATATCTATGGAGATCGGTAGAAGACATCAATAAAATAGCAATTAGATAGCGCTTACAAACATTATAACTGACGTAAGGAGAGATTGGGAGTGACACAAATATCTAATTCGCCCCGCATTCTGATTACCGGAGCCAGCGGTTATTTGGCACGTTTCGTTGTCGAGCGGCTCGCAAGGCAGGGGTATCGCCTAAGGGGCTTCGACCGCGTGACTCCGTCCGATGACCGCCCGCTTCACGACTTCGTCCAGGGGGACATCACCTCCTTCGAGGATATCCGCAAGGCATGCGAAGATCAGGACATCGTCATTCATTTGGTTTCCATCGTGCGCAACCGGGAGCATCTGCCGCTCGGCGCCTTTAACGACATCATGGTGAAGGGCACCTGGAACACGATGGAGGCGGCCGTACAGGCAGGCGTGCGCAAAATTGTCAACATCAGCAGCATACTTGCGATCGGGTATCGGGAAGGTCCGCTGGACAAGCCGGTACGCGAAGACGATCCGTTCCGGGCCGGCTCTTACGACCTGTATTACGTGTTGGGCAAATGGCTGGGAGAAGAAATCGGCCGCGCTTATTCGCAAGCGTATTCCGTCCCGGTCATCCATATCCGCCCCGGCGTCATCGACGGCGACGGGCAGAACGAGCCCCCTTCGGTTCCGGATAATCCGGACAAACATTGGTTCCAATACGTCGCTCCGGAAGACTTGGCGCAAGCCATCGAAGGCGCCGTGACGACCCAACGGGCCGCTCAAAGCAGCTATTTCATCGTGGCGGGACATCCCGAGGCCGCATTCGATATCTCTTCCGCCCGCAGAGACTTGGGGTACGACCCGCAGCGCAATTGGACGGAGTTGACCAGAATGAAGCCCGGCGGTCCGGCATGAAGAGTCGTTTAAGCGGCAAGACAGCGCTAGTAACGGGAGCCAGCAGAGGAATCGGCCGGGCGATCGCGACGAGACTGACCGCCCAAGACGTGACCGTCATCGGCACTGCGAGGGCTTCAAGCGAATTGAAAACGCTTGATTTGGAGCTGACCTTCAGCCCGACCCCGGGCTTCGCCATCGCGGCCGACTTGACTCAGGAAAAGGAGGTGAAGCGGCTTTTCGAAGAAATCGACGGCCGTTTGGGGCGACCCGTCGATATTCTGATCAACAACGCCGGCATTGCCGAGGAAACGCCATTCGCCGAGCAATCGTTCGACTCCTGGAGGAGCCTGTTCGCCATCAATGTGGATGCCGTATTTCTGGCCACGCGGGAAATGTTGATCAGACGTCCCCTTAACCGGACGGGCCATATCGTCTTTGTGGCGTCTGACGCATCGTTCAAAGGGATCGGCAAAATGGGACCGTACTGCGCGACCAAGCATGCGGTGCACGGTCTGGCCAAAAGCTTGGCGGAGGAATACCGGGGGAGCGGCGTCCGCTTCACGACGCTGTTCACGGGTTCCGTCAACACGACGATTCTGCGCGAAACGGCCGACAGGCACGACATTACGCAGCCGGAGGACATTGCGGATTCGCTCCTGCACGCGCTGTCGATGCCGGAACGTTGCGAAATGAGAGAGCTATACATCACTCCAGCCGATTCTTCATGAAATTTTTTGAACAAACTTCCACTCAAAGGGGGCAATACCATGAAAAAAGGAATTCAAGGCAATCGGGTCAAACTGGCGACCCTGTTCGTACTGATGGCGGTTCTGATCTCGGCGTGCGGCGGCCGTTCCGATTCGAGTCCGTCACCCGGCGGCCCTTCCGAATCGGAACAGCAGGAAAAGGGCGATATTTACTGGATCACGCAAAAAGTAGATGTCGCGGAAAAAGAGCTTTATAACCGGCTCGTCATCCAGCCTTTCGAAAAGGCCCATCCCGGATCGAGCGTCAAATGGGTGGAAACCGAGAACCCGACCGCTGCTGCCAGGCAGCAGTTGGCCGCGGGGGCCGGTCCCGACATCGTGACCACGGACGGTCCGACGCTGCTCGCCGAATTCGCCAAAGCGAATTATTTGCTGCCTCTCGACGATTATGCCGACAAGTACGGCTGGAAGGATCGTTTCTTCGATTGGGCTTACGAAACGGGGTTCGTCAACGGCAAGCTGTACGGGCTTCCGAGCGAATATGAAACAATGCTCGTCTGGTACAACAAAGATATGTTCCGGGAGAACGGATGGAGCGTACCGACCAGCTACGAGGAGCTGTTCAGCCTCGGCCAAAGCATGATGGACAAGGGCATTATTCCTTTCGGCTACGGCTCCGGCGATGTCAAAGCGGCGAACGCCTGGTGGTATTCGATCGCATTCGGCAACACCTTGGGCTCCGAGGAAATGAAGCGGATGCTGAAGGGCGATATTCCCTGGAACAACGAGCTGATGAAGGAAGCCGCCCAGAAGCTGGTCGATCTTTATCAAAACGGATACATTTCGGACAAGAAGGCGCCGATCCTAACGATGGATGACGGCTGGAACCTGTTTGCGAGCGGCAAAGCGGCCATGGACAACGAAGGCACTTGGGTGCTGGCCCGGCTCGCCGACAAAAAGCCCGATTTCGAGGTCGGATTTTTCACGATGCCGGCTTGGCGCTCCGGCGTGGAAGCCGATCTGCAAATCGGACTCGGATCGATGACGGGCATAAACGCCAACACTTCGATTCCTGGCTTGGCCAGCGATTTTCTTGACCGCCTGTATACGGCGGAAACGGCCGCGGCCGCGCTTCAGTTCGGCCAGTTCTATCCGGTCAAGGAGGTCGGTTCCGGTTCCGATGCGCTAGACCCACTGGTGAAGCAAGTATATGAAACGCTGGACAAGGCGCTCGAAGGAAGCGCCGGATACTTGTCGTGGACGTATTACCCGCCCAGAACGGATTCTTATCTGTGGCAAAATCTGGACTCCGTTCTTCTGCAGCAAATGACGGTGGACGAGTTCCTGGATCATACGCAGGCCAAGGCGGAGGAAGATGCGAAAAACGGCAGCTTGTTCAACTTCAAGGATTAGCGCTACCGGAAGATTGCCTGCCAAGAGGTGCGGCGGAATTCCGCTTCCCTCTTGGAGGCTTAAGGAGGTCTACAAACCGTCATGAAAGCTTGGCACCCTTGGCTGATGCTTCTCCCGACGCTTTTGCTGCTGGCCTTGGTTGTGGGCGGGCCGATCATCGGGACCGTCTTCCTGTCCATGACGGACTGGGATGGAATCCGCTCCTTCGGTTTTATCGGCCTCGACAATTATGCACACCTGTTCAAAGACGCCATTTTTTATCAAGCGCTGTTCAACAACTTGAAATGGATGCTGTTTTTCCTTACGGTTCCCGTTCTGCTCGGATTGTCCGCAGCCCTCCTCGTGAGCGGGATCGGCAGAGGCCAGATGCTGTATCGCTCCATCCTGTTCGTCCCCTACATCATCTCCACCGTCGTAACGGCCAAGACATGGTCCTGGATCTACAATCCGTTCGTCGGGATCAATGAAGTACTGGAAAGGGCCGGCGCCGGTTGGCTGGCGTTGAATTGGTTGGGGAACGAAAAGCTGGCGCTTTTCTCCGTTGCGCTTGCCGATACGTGGCATTTCTGGGGGTTTATTTTTGTGCTGTTTCTGATGGCTTTGCAGCAAAAGGACGTCCATCAGGAGGAATCCGCCAAATTGGAAGGAGCGAACCGGATCCGCATTTTCTGGCATGTCGTTCTTCCCCAGCTGCGGCCGACGCTGGTGCTGATCTATATGCTGATCATTATTTGGTCGTTTACCGCGTTCGATTACGTCTATGTGATGACCCAAGGGGGACCCGGGCGGGCTACCGAGCTGCTTGCCACTTATATGTACAAGCTGGCTCTCTACGATTACCAGCCGGGGTACGCCAGCGCCGTTGCGACGACCATGGGGTTATTCAGCGTTATTGTGATCGTCGGTTTTGGCATCATTCGAAGGAAAGGGTGGGACGTGTGAGACTGAAGCGATTGTGGGTTCATATTCCGATCGTTGCCATCCTGATTTTCGTCCTCGGTCCCCTGCTGCTCATGCTGAATAATGCGCTCAAACCGGCCGGCGGGTTAAACGACAACCCTTTTCATTTGCCCGAGCGACTCGTATGGACCAATTTTTCCGATGCTTGGGTACAAGGGGAATATGCCCGAGCATTCGGGAACAGCGTGCTCGTCGGCATATCCTGCATCCTTATCATCTGCGTCAGCGCGGGGCTGGCCGCTTATGCCCTAGCAAAATTGCGGTTCAAGGGCTCCAACGCCGTAATGGGACTGCTGCTGTTTACGATGTCGATCCCCCTTGGCTTGTTTTTGGTTCCGCTATTTTATTTGTGGCAAAAGTTCAACTTAATGGACACGCTCGGGGGCATGATTTTAATTTACTCCGCCATATTTTTGCCATTCAGCATTTTTATGCTCCGGGCCTTTTTGGTGAAAATTCCGAACGAGCTGATTGAAAGCGCCAAGATCGACGGCTGCAGCGAAACGATGGTGCTTCTGAAAATGATCGTGCCGATCGCCAAATCCGCCTTCATGACGCTTGCCGTTCTCGTCTCGCTATGGACGTGGAACGAGTTTTTTTTCGCCAACGCTTTTCTCATTTCGGACGAGACCCGGACGGTGGCTACCCGTTACTTGGCCTTCTCGGGCCGATACAGCAGCGATTGGACGTTGATTTCGGCTGCCGGCGTCATCACGACCGCCCCGATTCTGATTCTGTATTTGCTGCTGCAGCGCAGATTCGTAGAAGGGCTGGTCGAAGGCAGCGTAAAAGGATAGATCAGAGGACTACAAGGAGAGCTTGGATATGAACAATTCTACAGTCATATTGAATAATTGGTTGAAGCAGGCTCTTCCATCGGATCTGCAAGAGCTTTTGTCATTCGATTTCGTCCCGGCGGGCCGGGAGCAAGAAGCGGAGTGGGATCTGCTCCAAGCGGACATGGCAGGCGAACGATCCCTGAAGCTGGCTTTAACAAGCCGTCGTACGGAAGCGGTCGTAGAGCTGAGAAGGCAGACGGATCATGTGCTGGAGATTCAAACGACGCTAAGAGGTATAAGCCCCGAACCGGACGAGTGGCAGTTGATATATCCGCTGCGTCTGATATGGGCTTCCGATCGCATGATCAGCCGCGCCGTTTCCGGCGGCACGGACGAGGACTATTATCCTCCCCTGGCCTTTACGGAATTTACGCGCACGGGCACCTTCTCGCGCACCAACAGGCAGATCGCCTCCCCTGTCGCTTTGTCTTCGGCGCCGGACGGCCGATCCTCGAACCGGGACTTGCCGTTTCTGCTGAGCGCCGTTCCGGGAGCCGGCGTCGTATCCGGCCTGGAATGGTCGGGGCTGTGGCGGCAGCAGCTAAGCTATGTGCCCGAACTGGGCGTACACGAGAACGAGTTCGTCATTCCGGTCGATGGCCTGAAGCTGCAGCCGGACGAGCTCCTGGCGCTTCCGACGGTACACTTGGTGTTTTACGAAGGAGACGCGGATGACGGCTGCAACAGCTTTCGCCGTTATGTGCTTGAACATATCGTGCCGTCCTGCGATCGTCAACCGAAGCTGCCGACGGTCAGCTACGATACGTGGGCGGGCATCAACAACGAGTTCGACATCGATTTTTTGAAACGGCAGGCGCTGAGGTGCGCGGAGCTCGGAATGGAGTACTTCGTCCTTGATGCGGGCTGGTTCAGGGAGAGCTTCGACAAGGGCGTAGGGAACTGGTATTCCGTCGACGAAAGCAAGTTCCCGGAAGGCATTGAGCCGTTATCCGCATTCGTGCGGAATCTGGGAATGAAGATGGGCTTTTGGTTGGAGCTGGAAAGAGCGCATCGCGAGAGCGATATTTGCCGGGAACGGCCTGAATGGTTTCTGACCGCCGAGCACGTTCCAAGACTGATGCATCAGGAGTACCGGCATTTGAACCTGGCGATGTCCGACGCGGTCGATTGGGCGATTGAAACGACAGCCTTCTGGATCGAAAAGCTGGATTTGAAATGGATCCGCTTCGACTATAATATCGAGCCTATGGAATATTTTCGCCGGGCGGATCGTTCCGGAAAGCTGATGTTCCGATACGTTGAGGGTCTGTATCGCATGTTCGACCGGCTTAAGGAGCGATACCCGCACGTTCTGTTCGAAGCTTGCGCTTCCGGCGGAAGAAGGATCGATCTGGGCATTCTCCGGAGATGCCATACGGCTTGGATTTCCGATCACAGCTTTGACCCTAATATTTGCAGATATATACAGAGCGGCGCCAGCCGGTTTTTGCCCGGCAATCTGCTCAACAGCGCCGTAACCGTCCTGAAGATCGGCGCTGGCGACGACTGTTTCGGCGATTTGGATTTTGTGTCACGAATGCTGGGAACGTTCTCCATCAACGGGGACGTGGCCAGTTGGTCAAAGGAATTAACCGCCCGGGCGGCCCGTCTAATTGAGCGATACAAGGAATGGCGGTGGCTGCTCGTAGAGAACTTCTATCCGCTCACCTCTTCGCCGGGCCGAGCGGACCAGCCGGACATCGTACAATTCGCGGATCGCGCCGGCCGCAACAGCATCGTATTCGGATTCGTGGCCGAGGGCGACGTCAGTTTGCGTGTCCGTATGAAGGGGCTGGACGCCTCGCGCGCCTATCGGGTGACCGATCCGCTCACGGACGGCAGCGAAACAACCGATGGAGCGGAGTTGGCCTTCCGGGGACTAAAGGTTGAACTGCGCGGCGGCTTTGCCTTCGTGCGCCTGTTCCATGCGGTTTAAGAACGGAAAGGAGAATAAATATGGGCTATCGTTACTCGGTTTTTTTGCAAAATGTCGGCTCCTGCTTCGACCGTTACTGTCCGGCTTACAGCGAGCCCTTCTCCGTGCAGGAGCTGTTCGATCGGGCGGCCTCCATCGAGCATCTGTCCGGCGTGGATATCGTGCTGACCCCGGAAATAGCGGAGCAATGGGATGAGGTCAAGGCGCACTCGGAACGAACGGGACTCGCTATCGTTTCATTGGCCGTGGATCTTTTTACGCAGAGCAAGTTCAAGCAAGGCAGCCTGTCGAGCATCGATGCGGAAATTCGCTCGCAGGCGATCGGGGCGACGAAGCAGGCGATGGATCTGGCGAGTGAAGCGAATTGCGGCATGGTGACGATCTGGCCGGGGCAGGATGGATACGACTCCTTGTTCCAGGCCGATTACATTCGGGAACGCGACTGGTTCGCAGCGGGCGTTAAGGAAGCCTGCCTCTACCGTCCCGACATTGACATCGTTCTGGAATACAAGCTGAAGGAGCCTCGCACGCACAGCTATGTCAGCACGGTTGGAGTCGCTTTGCTTATGGTGAATGAAATCGGGGCCGAAAACTGCGGGATCGCATTGGATTACGGGCATGCGCTGCTCGGATACGAGAACCCGGCGGAATCAGTTGCGATGCTCAAGAAATACGGAAATAAACTGAAGCATGTTCACATTAACGACAATTACCGGCACTGGGATGACGACATGATCGTCGGCACCGTTCATACGCTGGAATTTCTCGAATTTTATTACTGGCTGAGCCGTACGGAATACAAGGGCTGGATCACCGTAGACCAGTTTCCTTATCGCGAGAACGGACGCGACGCGGTGAACGAAAGCGTGCAATGGCTGCTCGCGTTCGAACGCGTAATGGACCGGGCCGACCCCGAAAGGATCCGGGATTTGATCGCTTCCAAGGACGCGGTCGGCGCTAGCCGGTTTATGCGAAAGCTTCTTTTTGACCAATAAGATGTATGGCCACGGGGGAGGACACTCGGAATGATTCAAGATTTATGGGATCGTCAGGCAGCGAACAGCTTGCCGGAAGGATTGCCGGAACTGGCGTACCGCTCCCGCCTGTTGGGGACCGATCGCAGAGTAGCGAATTGGGGCGGCGGAAACACGTCGATGAAAACGATTGAAAAGGATTTTCGGGGCAGGGGGACCCTTACGCTTTGGGTCAAAGGAAGCGGCTCCGATCTGGGGACGATGTCCGAAAATCAGTTCACCGCGCTCAGCCTGGAGCCCATCCGCGAGTTGATTAGCCGAGCTTCCATGACGGACGAGAAGATGGTCGAATATTTGGAACGCTGCATGACGGATAGTCGGCGCCCGCGGGCTTCAATCGAAACGCTGCTGCATGCGTTTTTGCCGTACCGTCATATCGATCATACCCATCCGGACGCGATTATCAGCCTTTGCTGCTCGGAGAACGGACGGGAGATCGCCCGGGAAATTTACGGCAATCGGTTCGTCTGGGTTCCTTATGTCCGACCGGGCTTCGAGATGTCGAAGCTGATTTTGGAAGCTTTGCAGAACAACCCCGACGCCGAGCTCGTGCTGATGGCCAAGCACGGCCTGGTCACCTGGGGAGACAGCTCCGAAGCTTGCTATCGCAGCACGATCTCGGCGATTCGCCAAGCGGAGCTTTATATCGAAGAAAAGGCGCGCCATGCCGTACTGTACGGAGGTTCGCGGCATCGAGCGCTGCCTGCGGAGGAACGCAAGCGGATTCTGACCGCCATCCTGCCGTATGTGCGCGGGCTGGTCGGCCTGGACAAGCGGATGATTCTGAATTACGACGATAACGATGATGTGCTGGCTTTCGTAAACGGGAATGAATCCGCCCAGATCTCTCAGATCGGAGCGGCGTGCCCCGACCATCTCATTCATACGAAACGGCTTCCTCTGTTCGTCGACTGGAATCCCGCCGATGGTGATATCGACGGCCTGAAGCGCAGGCTGCGCGACGATGTGGAAGCTTATATCGCCGAATATTCGGCCTATTTCGCAAGAAACCGCGTGGACGGAGATACAGCATATGAAGCGTCGCCGCGGATCATTCTGATTCCGGGCATCGGTATGATCAGCACCGGCCGCAGCCGGTTTCACGCCATGCTTAGCGCTTCGCTGTACCATCGCGCCATCGCCGTAATGAAGGGAGTCTCCGCGCTGGGCGAACGCTTCGTTTCCTTGGATGAGCGCGAATCTTACGGGATCGAATACTGGCCTCTGGAAGTCTACAAGCTTTCGCTGGCGCCACCCGAAGCCGAGTTCGCCCGTCAAGTCGTACTGATTACCGGAGCGGCAGGCGGGATCGGAAGCGAGACCGCTCGGCAATTCGTCCGCGAGGGCGCCCATGTCGTTCTGGCGGATCTCAATGAAGAAGGAGTTCAAAGGCTGGCGGAGGAGTTGAACGGCTCGATCGGCAGCGGAGAAGCGGCATTAGCTGTTAAGATGGACGTAACCAGCGAGCAGGATGTCCGCCGGGCATTCGATATGGCGGCCCTGCGTTTCGGCGGCATTGATATTGTGGTGAACAATGCCGGACTGGCGACGTCCAGCCCCTTCGACGAAACCTCTCTGAAGGAATGGCAGTTGAACATGGACGTGCTGGGAACGGGTTATTTCCTTGTGGCGCGCGAGGCTTTCAGAAGAATGAAAGAGCAGCAAACCGGCGGATGCGTGGTATTCGTAGCGTCCAAAAACGCGGTATACGCCGGCAAGGGCGCCTCGGCGTACAGCGCCGCGAAGGCGCTCGAAACCCACTTGGCCCGCTGCCTTGCGGCGGAAGGCGGAGAATTCGGCATTCGGGTAAATTCGGTGCTCCCGGACGCCGTGCTGCAAGGCTCGGGCATATTCAGCTCCGCCTGGCGCAACGAGAGGGCAGCGGCCTACGGCGTGCAGCCGGAAGAGCTGGAGGATTACTACCGCAGCAGAAGCGCCTTGCGCCTGAACGTGTACCCGGCCGATGTAGCGGAAGCGGTCAAATTTTTGGCTTCGTCGAAGTCGGCCAAAACGACCGGCTGCATGATCACGGTCGACGCAGGCGTTCCCGCGGCTTTCGCACGATAGGCGTAATTGCCAGGCCTGGCGGGAACCGGGCTTAGATCGGAGGCTGATCCGAAGGCTATTGACTTAAGCAATCGATAGAGAGACCGCGCAAGCGCGGTCTCTCTGCCTATTCCATCGTTATTTAACCGGCTACAGACCGATCCGAGCCCTTCTTGCGTCCCCACGGAGTGCCGAGCAAAGGCAGCGCCCATCTGTCCAGTCCGTACCAGCCCGCGACCTTCCAGCCAAGCACGATCCACGTCGCCAGAATAAACAGCAGCGGATTGGTGCTCAGCGTGCCCGCAAACAGGAAGCTTGCGTTCATGAACGCCCCGAAGAACGCGGCGATTCCCGTTAACAAGCCGAGAATAAGTCCGAGACCGACCAGCACTTCGCCGAACGCCACCACATAGGAGAACAGCTTGGCGTTGGGCAGCACGGCGCTTTCCAGGAACGAGGCGTACCAGCCTGTCACGTCCTTGCCGGCCTCCGCCTTGCCGATCGCGCCCTGCACGAACCCGGTCAGACCCGCTCCCGCATTGCTGCCAACCCAGGCGTCGCTGGTCACCTTGTGCCAGCCGGCGTCCAGCCAGGCATAGCCCAAGTACAGCCGCACGACCAGCCACAGCAGACCCGACCTCGTATTGTTGAACAGAAAATTCGATACCGGATTATCGGGAATGATGATGTTCTTGCCCTTCAATTCTTCTTTAATCGTCACAGTCTTCATCTCCTCATAGGCTTCTGGTTCACAACCTTACCATAGAAGAACTACGCAAACTGTAAACTACTTCTCATTTGGTCAATTCAACACCATCATACACGAAAGCTTGGCCGAAATCGACCGCAAAATGCGACCCCCGACCCCCGAGGTTAGACGGACTCGAGAGCGGTAACCCTTCCGCGCGTTTCGCGCCGATTCGCGTCCATCCTCCCGTTTCGAGGCCCGTCGTGCATCGGGAGTGCAAGACGTCCCGTCAGTGGCCCGAAATTCCCGGCTACAGCGCTCTGGCCGCCCACAGGCCGGCATTCACCATCAACTGGCGGTAGCCCTCATTTTTAAACGTGGACAGCTGATGGCCGGGCATCAGATAAACGACTCTGCCGAGCCCGAACTCATGCGTCCAGGCCGCGGGCCAATACGAACCGTCATGCTCGTATTCGGCCAGAATTGTCGTGCGGATATGGGGATTGAATTCGAACCGGTAAGGCTCGTCCTCCACGGTAAACGGCTCTACGCGATCCATGATCCGGTGATTCGGCTCGCGGATTCGAATCGGCAGCTCGGTTAACGGAGGATGGTGCATAAACTTGCCGCCGAGCAGCGCTGCGAGCTCTTGGTTGCGCTGCAGGGAAATGCCGTTGTGAACGGCCAGCAGTCCTCCTCCTCTCGCTACGAACGACAGCAGAGCCCCGACGCGCTCCGCCGGCAATTTTTCCTCGACAAATTCCGTATACGAGATGAACAGACGGTAGGGAGCCAAATACTCCTCCTTCAGCATCCCGTAATCCCCCGTGCACCTAACGTCGATCCGATCCCGGAAGATGTACCGCAGCTCCTCGTCCACTCCCGCGAACGGATGATAGATCGCGTCCGAATAATGGCCCAGCGCCAACGCCTGGATTTCCTTGTTCATGGCTTGTACTCCTCCCCCCGGCACTCGTCTACAAGCGCAAATCTACGAACGCTCCTGCTCCCCCATCCGTATCGCCGTCTCCGTTCTCCGGATTGGCCGCGACTTCGCGCGCCGCCCTCCTCGCCAGGAAGAGAACGGACAAGCCGGAGATCAGCAAAGCCGTTGCCGACAGCAGCAGGACGGGAAACATCTCCTGCACCGAATAGTTCAATTGAAAGGGCAGCAGCAGCTGCATGACGACGCCGGCCGCGAAGGCGAGCCGCCAACGCTTGCCTGCGGATTCGGCCAGCTGCATCTTGCCTCGCTCCGCCGCGTCCAGACGAATTCCGTCGCAGATGCCGAAGTACATTGCCAATTCGATCGCCAGCGTCATCCCGGTCAGCGCCAGCACGTTGACGGAAGGCTCGATGCCGCCCGTCAGCGAATACTCCGTCTGCGCCAGACCCAATGCCGACAGGACCGACAGAACGAGCAGCGCGCCGGCCGCATTCCGCGCCCATCTGTACCGGGCGTTCCGCAAGCCGAGCTTCGACAGCCCCGCCACGATCAGCCCGTATCCGACCACATCGGGAAGCAGGTCGAATTCGGATATCTTCACGTCGATCAGCTCGAAGCCAAGCCCCCAGGCGAGCTGAGCGAAAGCTCTCCTCATTCTCCCCTCCCCCTCTTCTCACGAACGTAGGCGCGCATCTGGGCATCGGTCGGATACGGCGTATAATTGGCGAATACGACGTAATCGTACGTTTCACCGTCAGGCTCCTCGAAGCGCTCTCTCAGCTGCAATCTGTAGACGGATAAGGCGTCGCCAGTCTCCGGCAGCCGATACCGGTACTCCAGCATCAGCGTCTGCCCCTCCTTCAGCTCTAGAGGATAAGCCGCGCTTTTCGGATAAGGCGCGCCCTGTTCCGGGAACGTCTTGATCTCATACTGGAACGAATCCCCGAGCCGCTCCAGCCAGGCGGAGGACACCCCCGTCAGCGTTACCGGCCGGGTCGCGCTCACAATCGCCGAGCCCTCGTGACGACTCGATCCTGTGACGGAGCTCATCTGAACCGGAGCTTCCTTCGATGTGTCCGGCGGCCAAGCCGGAAGAGATACGATGATCTCTCCGACGTCCTCCACCCTCTCGCTGCCGTCGCTGTAGCGCACCGTTAATTCGCTTAACCTGAGAGGCTCCCGCTCCGGACGCTCCAGCATCCGGTTCTCGTCGAAGTAGCCGCGCATGACATAGATCGTCTGCCGGCGCAGCTCCTGATGAACCTGCACCGGATAGAACTGCAGCGCCTCCAGGCCGCCCGCGCTTGCGGAGACGGGCTTGCGTTTGTCATCCTTGTTGGCGACGTATAGCAGGTCGAAGGCGACCGAGGGCGTATATGTCGTCTCTATGTAATGGCGGAGAAAACCCGCCTCGGGCAGCCGGTAATATCGGTAATACCCGTAATTGGCCAGCCACACGGCCGCGATGACGGCCGCAGCGATCAGATATAGGACTCTGGCTCTCATCGGTTTCTCCTTCCCGGGTCGGCAGCCTGTCCGGCAGCGTTCGAATCGATCGTGCCGACAAGCCGCCGTCGCCTACAGCTCCGGTTCGTCGACTTGGCGGTGACGCTGTCTTCTCTAGCTATACATATAACGCGACAATCGCAGTATAGTTCCTCTAGAGGCAAGAAAAACCTGGATAATATCGCGCAAGACGGACAAGGCCTTCGGGAACGCTTTGATGGCAAGGAGTTGTTTCCTCAAGATCATCATGTTAAAATACCAATTAACCAAACATCCTATGTTTGATAAATAGATGAAATGAGGACTGACGTATGCTTCAAAAAACAAATCGGCTGACGCTGGTCGAGCAAGTCGCATTGCAAATGGAAAGACAGATCGAATCCGGCAAGTGGGTTGTCGGAATGCGTATTCCGGCCGAGCCGGAATTGATGGTCGAATTGAATGTTAGCCGCAATACATTGAGAGAAGCCATTCGGGCGTTGATCCACGCGGGACTCTTGAAGACGAAGCAAGGGGACGGAACGTACGTCTGCTCTTCGAGCGTGCTGGGAGTCGTACTGCAAAAACGAATCATGCGCTCCGATACGCTGCAGACGTTGGAAGTCCGGCATGCACTCGAACGCGAGGGAGCCCATCTGGCCGCACAGCGCAGAACGGACGACGAAGCGCGCGAGCTTCTTCTCCAACTGGAACGCTGGGAGGAGGCGGTAGCACGCGGTGACATGGATGGCATTGTAACGGAAGATATCCGCCTTCACCAAAGCATCATTGAGGCGTCTCATAATGAAATCTTGATCGAATTATATAACCATATCGCGGACGCGTCACAGGATTCGATTACAAGCTTGACTCGTTATGAAGCCGATGCGGATTTCTTGGAGATGCACCGGCAACTGGTCGAAGCGATTATCGACCAAGACGCCGATCGTGCCGTGGCAACGGTTCACCGTCATATTGCGAAATCGAAAGCTGTCCTTGAGATCGAAGGAGGCGAGCGGCCATGAGCGTACTTAGCGATACGAAGTCAACGATGGCGAAGAAGTCGTTGTCATTGGGTTGGCCGATCATCCTTGGCATCGTCCTGATCGCACTGACCATGCGGTCGCCGCTAACGTCGGTAGGCCCATTGGTCGGCTCGATTCGCGAATCCCTCGGACTGTCGAATGCCACGGCAGGTCTGCTCACGACACTGCCGTTGCTTGCTTTCGCGCTGCTCTCACCGTTCGCCCCCATTCTGGCACGCCGCTTCGGGGTGGAGCGAACCCTGCTTTATGCGCTGGTTTTACTCATGGCGGGTATCGCGATCCGTTCGTTGACCGCAACCGCTTCTTTGTTTGTAGGCACTGCTTTGATTGGACTGGCGATTGCGGCTTGCAACGTGCTCATTCCAAGTCTGGTCAAACGGGATTTTTCTCATCAAGTCGGCCTCATGACCGGCGTGTACTCCGTGTCAATGAATTTATGCGGGGCGATCGCATCCGGTGTCAGTGTTCCAGTCGCCCGCGACCTCGGCTTCGGCTGGAATGGCGCGCTTGGCGTTTGGGGCATACTCGTTCTGTTGGCCGCGCTGTTCTGGTTGCCACAAGCTCGGCCGAGTCTTGCGTCTGCTGGGGCAGCGACGATCGGCGCGTCGAAGCGCCGAAGTCTGTGGCGTTCGCCACTGGCTTGGATGGTTACGATTTTTATGGGGATGCAGTCTCTCTTGTTCTATGTTTTGGTCGCCTGGCTGCCTGAAATCATGACAAGCCGGGGCTTGAATGAAGACAGCGGCGGTTGGATGCTGTCGCTGTTTCAGATTGCTGCGCTGCCCGTATCGTTCATTGTGCCGATCGTGGCGGGACGTATGAAGACGCAACGTTTGCTCGTTATCATCATGACGGGTCTGCTGTTTGTTTCATTGGGAGGTCTTTATTTCGGAGGAAATGCGCTTATTCCATTGTGGACCGTTTTACTCGGAATTGGCGGTGGATGTGCGTTCAGCTTGGCCATGATCTTTTTAAGCTTGCGAACGAAAGATGCCTTCGATTCCGCTTCTCTGTCCGGCATGTCGCAATCGGTTGGATATTTGCTGGCGGCTACCGGGCCGATCTTGTTCGGTTTGCTTCATGACATCACGGCAAGCTGGGGCCCTCCGCTGTTGCTGCTGCTTGTCGTTAGCACTCTGATGCTCCTGTCCGGCTTGGGCGCCTCCAGAAATCGCACGGTATAAAAACACATGAAAGAAAAAACAGACCAAAACAGGTCCGTGAATGAATGGATGAAGAAAAATAGGCAGAGCAGCAAAAAAGGTATAGAACATTCCTTCGACAGAACAAAGACTAGAAACAGGCAGGGGTCTTGTTCAAATGGTTCGCAGCTCATTTTTTATCTCCAATTGATTGCCCGTGTCACCGCTTATTTTTCAACTACAAAAGCGTCCACAATTTTTTTCATCTCCGAGGATGGGATGTTTCCGTAAATGGTATAAAGCAAATTGTTGTGTACAAAAACGGTAAGCTTCTCTGTAATACTTCCTGCTGCATAAATCAATAGACTACTCTCATCAGACGTGGCTTGGAACGTGTCTTTTAAAAGGTATGCTGTAATGCCATTCACAGGGCTTATATATTTTTCTTCATAATTATAGGTATCCAGGTTGTCCATCTCATATTCTGCGCCTCTTCCAGTGAAAAATGAAACCTTCATACTTACAGGAGACTTATAGACGGTCTCCTGATCTGCACTGTAGGTGTGTTGTCTATCACCGTTTTCCAAAATGGTTTCACTGAAGTTTTTCAAATCTCCAATGAAAAAATCACGCAATAAGAGCTCTGCAATATTTCGTTTTTCGAAGTAGCCGAAATCAACCGTTGATTCGTTACTCATTGTGTTGTGCAACAGCTTGATCTTAAGTTCATCTTCTGCGGCCTTGATATCGGTATAAGACTTATATCCGACTCTGTTCGGCTGTTTGCCGACCCATGTGAGACCATTCACCTCAATCGGTATCATTTCAAGATTGTTGTCGATAACCAAGGTTTCGTTATGGAGTGATATTTGAATGCTTCTGTATACATTTTCAGCCATAGCTGCAATCTGTTGAAATTGCACAATACAAATGATGACAACTAGCAGCACGACTGCTGCGGAGATCTGCATGTGTCGTTTGCGATTTTGCCTGCGAATTCGAATCTGATGCAATACATGTTGCTTGAACCGCACTTCTGGGGGAGTAATTTCCTCCAATTGTTTTCGGATGAGTTCCATCTTCATTGCACCCACTCCTCTTTTGCATAAGTTTCCCTATGCTCTACCTCTTTAGCAAGTCTGCTCCTCAGCCGTTCGAATCGTTTTCGAAGTGTTGATTCTGATACGCTTAATATGTGCGACAGCTCTTGGTATGACCGTTCATCCAAAACTCTGCCGTAAAGCAATGCCCTGTCTGCCACTGATAAAGACGATAATATACTATAAAGAGGCTCAGATATGTAACTTTCTTGAGCGGGGCTTATGTCTCGAGCAGAGCTCATATCTTCACTCGCTTTCCAGAGCTTAAAACTGAGTTTCCGCCTTCTCACCGCATTGATGGCCGTTGTATAGGCAATGCGATACAACCAAGCATTCATCGATGTGCCTAGCTGAAACTGCCTTCTTTTTTCGTATGCTTTAATAAAGGTATCTTGCACCACATCCTTTGCCTCTTCAACATCACACAAAATGGAGATGCAGTATCGAAGAAGCGACTTGCTATATGTATCTATTACTTCTTCAAGCGCTCTCTCATCTCCGCTAACAAAGGCATGTAGTGTTTCCTGTTCTAGCAACTTTGGCCCTCCCTCGAACTTGTATTTACTTTGTATAACGTTTTATCTGCGATATTTGTGACGTCCTTCTTGGCTCAAAGCAGATATCCGTGTTTTACGAAGTAAACAGAAGATATGAATGGAAAAGGGCGAACACCTTCGGCATCTTCCAGCCACTCCGACTCGAGTTGAAACTCTCCTGGCGACAGGGGCGAATTGTTAGTTAATTCAAACCTGAACGACGTCGGAGGAGTTGCATCTTTCAGAATATCTTTATACGGGTATTACATGGGTTATACGGGTTATTGGTTGAATGATGGGATTATTCGGCACTGGGTAGCCCCCAAAAAAAGATACCTTGAAAGGCATGTAGCCAATCAAGGTTGTTTTTGAAAACACATGCTTAGTGTGAGTCTGAATGGTACACTCCATCTTCAAATTTTCTTACAAATCCTTTGGCAGGGAAGTCAGGATAATCGAACTCCCATAGACATCCACATACATTGCACTTGTACCACTTTGAAGCATACCAGTTAATGTCTTGAACATCACTACGTCCCACATAAAACGGTTCAGTTACGGGAGTGTCTTTAAATACTCCTTTTTTAACTTGTTCATCAAAATAAGACTTTATTTCTTCAAATAGCTTAAAAGAGTCAATATCTATACCATGCCTTTCATTACAATCACATTCTATTTGCCAAACCAATTTGCATTCACCTCCGGAATATAAACTTGATTGCCGCCGCCAATCAATTGACCTGCTCCCCCATTTATGGTTTGAGGTGCTGCTGTACCTTCATATATTACAGTACCCTTTGGAACAGTAACTTTAGTAACATATTGAGTAGTATTTCCCCATTCAGGCTTTAACGCAAGGTCTACCTGTGACTGTATTCCACCATTTTGAGGCACTCTCGACATATAGCTGCCGACCTTTCCTGCCTCTCCGCCATATACTCTATAAAATGTTGTATCTTCTGTTAACACTACCTGCTTATATGTTGCACCACTAAAGGTTTCTGCTACGCTTTGCTTTAGAGGCCCTGGATTAGCGGGTGAATAGGTCACTGCTTTACCCGCACCCTCAATTGCGTTTGGCAAATCATGGCCGGAACCCTTTTTAGGTATAAGCTTGGTTTTGCCCCCTTGGATGAGTTCTCCAAAGAATAACCCAGCCATCGCAGCCTTTTCCTCAGAGGATAGACCTTTGAAATCATCTATTATTTGTTCTACATTCTTTTTAGCTCCTTTAGGATCTTTCAATGTATATTCTATCACTTCATATGCATTTAAACCCGTTTCCTTAAGGTTTTTCAGGGTCGCTTCTCCAGTACCTTTTGGATCCTGAAGCAAGTTTATCCCATAATCAAACGTTTCTCCTGTTCTGTTAAGCACCGTTGTAATAAAAGAACCTGTAAACGCCCCAAAAATATCAGTTTCTTTTTTCTTAGGTTTTTGATTAAAAACTGCAGAAAATAGAATAAAGCTGTTTTCGTAATCTTTTTGGGATTTTTCCAGACGGGCAAGACTATCCTCTGTTTTCGCTACAAGAGAATTTAATTTTATTAATGTTTGATTCGCTTCGCTTATTGGTTTCTTTATATCAACGCTTTCCAGTTTCTTCTTCAGGATCACTAATTCATCTATTTGCTTTTGTGAAATAGCTTGTGATCGTTTATTCTCCTCGATTAGCCTATTTATTTTTACAATCTGCTGATCAATTCGCGTAATTAACTGTTCCCTTTTTCTTTGTTCTTGAACACTACCCTCCATTGCTTTTTTCATCAGTGAAGATTCGTCTTCTTCCGAATAATCATCCATCGGCAATTCATGATTTATTAATTTATCCAGAGAAGATTTGACCATTTCAGGATATGTTCTACGCTCACTACTTGAATCGTTCCGATTGTTAGATCCATTAGAACCTTTAGAGCTATTATAGCTATTTGAACTTGAATTATTTTTGCTTGTTACTTTGTCCGTAATACTTAAACCTATTTTAATAATGGCGCCTACTATTCCTCCACCAACACCACTGCCGAGCACGTTACCCAAGCCACCAAATAGTCCACGTAATACAGCGTGCCCTGTTGGATCAATAAACATTATTGGATTATTATGACCATACGTATACCGATTCAAGCTAAGAGGGTTTTCATCCTCGCCCCAATACGTATCCTCCGATATAAACCGCCCGATATAAGGATCATAATACCGCGCGCGAAGATAGTACAGACCGGTTTCGGCATCGAAGAACTCTCCCGCGTAGCGGATAGAAGCAGCATACATCTCGATCGTCAAGGTCGGGTTGCCGAAAATGTCATAGTCATACTGGTTTTCGACCTCTCCGGCTTCGCTTACCGTCTGCACAACGTCGCCGTGGCCGTTGAACAAATAGTAGGACAGCTTGTTGGACGCGTCAATCCGGGCAATGTAGTTGATGCCGTGCACGTAACGAACTGCACGAGCACCCGCAGCGTCCGTCTCCAAGATGACATGCTGACGGTCATAAATATAGTTCGTAATCTTCTCCGCATAGCCATCCTCGGAGTTACGCGCGACCTTTTGCGTCCGCAGATCGTTACCGTCATAGACGAAAGTGACCGTCGAGCGGTTTCCGCCTTTGATCTTCTCCGTCTTCACCAAGCGATTAAAACCGTCAAAGGTGTTGCTGACGCTTTCGATCAAGGCACTGATATCGCCCGTAACGTCATCGCCGAACAGACTGCCGTCGGTCGCTTGCCGCTTGCCGCTGTTATACGGGAGAACAAAGCTGACCTTCGCTCGCAGTTGGTTGCCGTTATTGTCATACAGATAATCGGTTGTCTTCCTCAGCACTTCCTTGTTGTTGTCATCGTACATCGTCTCGACGAGCTTCAACAATTCATTCGCGTTGGAATAGACATACTGACTCTTCATGAGCCGGTAGGGCAGTGCCTGTTTTGTATTCGGATCAACGTAGCCGCTTAGTTGATCAGACGCATAGGTTTCGTTCAGCGTCTGGCGGTTGCCTGCCCCGTCATAGGCATATATCGTCGTTTTGCCCGGCGCTTCTACTTTCAGGATACGGCCTGCCTCATCGTAGAGGTAATTCGTCGTTCCCAAACCGTCGGTCTTCGAGAGCTGCTTTCCGACGTAGTCGTAGGTATAGCTGTATTGGGAAATGACGCTGCCGCCCGGCGCTTGGTTGGTTAAGGTTAACAGCTGATTATTCTTGTCGTACGTATAGCTCTCCTTTACTCCGCCTTCATAGGAGATCGAAGTCCGATTGCCGTTCGGATCGTAGGCGTAGGCGACGGTTTTTCCGTGAAATACGACGGTGCTCATCCGGCTCGATTGATCGTAGGTGTAGGTTGTGACGAACCCTGCGGGCCACCGTCAGGCAGAGAACACTGTGGAGGACTATACTACAGCAAACTGCCGCGCTTGCAAAAAGAGTAAGCGGAGAAGCGGCCTGTTTAGCGGCTTCCCCGGTCGGTGGTAGGCTGCAAAGCGCTGCACGAAAGCTTAGAGTCTAGGTGTTCGATACTGAAAAACTAGGATTAAAACGGATGGATATAGTTTTTTCACAATAATCAATATTCAATACTGCATTCTTAGTGCTTATCTTCTGTACTTCGACCAGTTTCAAATCGAATATAGGAGCTTTTAGATTGGGATAGGTCAGGGCAAGCAGGCATTCCCTTTCATAGATGGAAACTGTCATCGTTAACTTAAAACCAAAGGCATCCTCTTTTCGGCAGATGAACATCCCTGCTTCAGATTCCCCAATCGCTACTGGTTCACTTTCAAATATTTCAAGAAGTTCATATTCATTGTAGGATGTAAACACATTGAACCTCTCCTATTTTGGGATAACGGTAATAACGTCCCCATTTGAATTTGTAACAACATTGACATCTACACACCGATGCACCGTCGTTCCTGCAGTATTACCTGCCGTTTTAGTCCCATTCTGAATTGTGTCCTCAACTGCTGACGGAGGGATACCTCTCGGATCCACATATTTTTTTACGTAATCATTATACTCTTTGGATCCAGGTTGAAGTCCTTTGCTTGCCGCCGATTGTTTTGCTCTGGTTGTTAACTCTGCTCTTACCTCAATAGTATTAGGAGCCATTCTCTCTAGAGCATGCTCGGAGTATTTTCGACCATTAATTACATCTCCACCACGAGACATACTCCAACCGGCATTCCCCGCACTCTGAGCCCGCAAGTTACTACCAATGTTATCCCCCGCAGTAGGTTTGGTCAACTGAGGGGTCGGCTGTTTGGGAACCGGAGCCTTAATCGTTATCTCTGAAGGCTTCGTCAGCCTGCCTGAATTGATCGTAAATCCGCTGCTTGTTGCTCTCACTGCCATTGCGCCAAACGCCATGGCAAGGTTTTTGCTTTGAACCTCTCTCTGATACAGCATTTCCGCTTCTGTCATCGTAAATCCTTTATTGCTCAGTTCGTACGCCATTTCTATGCTACTAATGTTGTCCCCGTAACTTGTACCGAATAACCCTTTTTGATAGTCCATCCCGGCAAGCTTTAACCCGTCTTTGGTCATATTCCCATTGTTGTTCTTCATGAAATCCAGCGCAACCAGAACCTGTTCCAGCGATATGTCCGGGCTAGCCATGGATTGCACAAACTTGGCTTCTTTTTCTGTGACGTTGTACGACAAGCTGATTTTTGCCGATGCCGCCGAAGTGACTTCTTTCGTTTCTTTATTCGTCGTGACGATGTTCTTGGAATCCACCGTCAGATTTGTTCTTCCAATGATTGTCGTCGTAGACGTCGAAGTGCTTCCACTGCTTGCGCTCGCACTGGGAGTGGATGTAATTTTCATACCAGCACTTTGCGTCGCTTTCTCCCATTCCTTGCTCGTCATGTAGCCGCGGCTGTCGACAGCTTTTGACACGACCGTTTCAATCGCCTTCGTTTGGAAGACCAGAGGCGTAACGACTGACGCATAGGAAGCGGACTGGTCCCGAATGTATTCCGCCTGCTGCTTGATCGCTGTCCTTTCCCCGGCAGAAGTGGCCTTGTAATATGCGCTGGTAAGCGCAATGATTTTGGCTTGCGCTTCTTTATTCAGTTTTGAATCACTTTCCACCCAGTGCCCCGTCGGATCCACATACATGATCGGATCGTTATGTGCATAGGTATACCGGTTCAACGACAGCGGATCGTTGATTTTCCCCTCGTACGTATCCTCCGATATAAACCGCCCGATATAAGGATCATAATACCGCGCGCGAAGATAGTACAGACCGGTTTCGGCATCGAAGAACTCTCCCGCGTAGCGGATAGAA
This sequence comes from Cohnella hongkongensis, assembly GCF_042654645.1. Taxonomy (NCBI): domain Bacteria; kingdom Bacillati; phylum Bacillota; class Bacilli; order Caryophanales; family Paenibacillaceae; genus Cohnella; species Cohnella hongkongensis. Next base: position 492,518 of record NZ_JBHSEP010000002.1, read on the forward strand.
GCAGCATACATCTCAATCGTCAAGGTCGGGTTGCCGAAAATGTCATAGTCATACTGGTTTTCGACCTCTCCGGCTTCGCTTACCGTCTGCACAACGTCGCCGTGGCCGTTGAACAAATAGTAGGACAGCTTGTTGGACGCGTCAATCCGGGCAATGTAGTTGATGCCGTGCACGTAACGAACTGCACGAGCACCCGCAGCGTCCGTCTCCAAGATGACATGCTGACGGTCATAAATATAGTTCGTAATCTTCTCCGCATAGCCATCCTCGGAGTTACGCGCGACCTTTTGCGTCCGCAGATCGTTACCGTCATAGACGAAAGTGACCGTCGAGCGGTTCCCGCCTTTGATCTTCTCCGTCTTCACCAAGCGATTAAAACCGTCAAAGGTGTTGCTGACGCTTTCGATCAAGGCACTGATATCGCCCGCAACGTCATCGCCGAACAGACTGCCGTCGGTCGCTTGCCGCTTGCCGCTGTTATACGGGAGAACAAAGCTGACCTTCGCTCGCAGTTGGTTGCCGTTATTGTCATACAGATAATCGGTTGTCTTGCTCAGCACTTCCTTGTTGTTGTCATCGTACATCGTCTCGACGAGCTTCAACAATTCATTCGCGTTGGAATAGACATACTGACTCTTCATGAGCCGGTAGGGCAGTGCCTGTTTTGTATTCGGATCAACGTAGCCGCTTAGTTGATCAGACGCATAGGTTTCGTTCAGCGTCTGGCGGTTGCCTGCCCCGTCATAGGCATATATCGTCGTTTTGCCCGGCGCTTCTACTTTCAGGATACGGCCTGCCTCATCGTAGAGGTAATTCGTCGTTCCCAAACCGTCGGTCTTCGAGAGCTGCTTTCCGACGTAGTCGTAGGTATAGCTGTATTGGGAAATGACGCTGCCGCCCGGCGCTTGGTTGGTTAAGGTTAACAGCTGATTATTCTTGTCGTACGTATAGCTCTCCTTTACTCCGCCTTCATAGGAGATCGAAGTCCGATTGCCGTTCGGATCGTAGGCGTAGGCGACGGTTTTTCCGTGAAATACGACGGTGCTCATCCGGCTCGATTGATCGTAGGTGTAGGTTGTGACGAAACCGGTCTGATCCGTGACGGTCGAGACGTTGCCAACCGCATCGTAGGTGTAAGCCAATTGGACCGAACCGTTCTTGACCACTTCAAGCAATTTATCGTTGCTATCGTAAGAATAGCTGCTGGTCCCGCTAGCGTCGGTCATCGAAGCGCGGTTCCCGTTTTCATCATACGTATAGCTGATCCGATCGCCTGTCTCGTCGACGGTCTTGGTCAACAGCAGGTTTCTGTTGTCGTAGGTGTAACGCGTATGGTTGCCGTTGCGATCGATCATGACAGCTAGGTTCAAGCCAAGATCATAGCTGTATTCAATCGTTTTACGGTCTGCATTGGTGACCTGTGTCAGCAAGCCGAATGCGCCGTAGGCGTATTCGATCGTTTTGCCGCGGCCATCGGTCATATAAAGCTTGTTGCCGGCATTGTCGTAACCGTATGTGGTCGCGATACCGAGCGGATCAGTCACCTGAACAAGGCGGCCTGCCGCATCGTACGCAAATGCCATTTTATTACCTAGCGCATCGGTTTCTTCCGTTCTCTCTCCTGCTGCATTATAGCGATACGCAGCCTGAAACAAAGCCGGATTGTTCTTCGCTGCAAGCTCCGGATCGACGGTTTGGACCAGCCGATTCGCCAGATCGTACGTATACAGAGTTCCGTAACGAGCCGCATCGTTAGAGGCGGAGAGGTAGCCTTTGGCATCGATCTTTTTGATCACATTGCCACTCGCATCGTATACATTCACGCTGATGATCGTGCCGTATGCATCTGTCGTAGTGACCAACCGGTTCAATTTGTCGTACGCGAAGCTCATCGTGTCGCCTTTGGCATTCGTCACCGCGATCCGGTTGCCGGCAGAATCATACTGAGTCGTCACCGATTGGTTCAGCGAATCGGTCACGGTAATTAGACGATTCAGGCCGTCGTAAGCATACGTCGTGACGAATCCCCGTTCGTTGCGTACGGCGATCTTATTACCGGCCTTGTCGTAGGTGTATTGCGTGTACACGTCTTGGCCGTCCTGTTTACGGATGATTTTGTCCACGCGGTTTAAGGCGTCGTACGTGTACGTGACGGCATACCTGTCGCGATTGTCCGTGTCCTCCGCGGCGAACGCGTAAGCGCGCGGATCGATTTGTTTGATTTTGTTGCCGAGCAGATCGTACTCGTAACTAGTAATTAGACGAATTTGTCCCGGATACGCCGGATCGCGCAAATAGGCGATATTAGCCAGACTTGCGGCGTCCGCCATATTCTGCTCATCCACCAAGCGAATATCGGCTATTTTCCTGTCCTGGTTGTCGTACGTGAACTCCTCCACGTCATACAGGTTTTTATCCCGCAGCATTTCCTTCTTAACCACGTTGCCGTTCTTGTCATAAGCGTATTTCGTATAGGCGCCGCCGTTGTCGGATACGGTTAATAAGAGATTGTTGTCGGTATACGTATAACTGGTCTCACGAATAAAAGACGTATCCCTCGAACTGGTTATCGCTTGCTTGATTACGTTGCCGACCTTGTCGTGGACGGTCGTTTCCACAGCGTACACAACGTTACCGCCGGCATCGAATTCAAGCGGCGTCCGCTTTTCGATCATCCGATGATTGGCGTCATATTTGAACAACGTGACGCTGCCGCGCTTGTCCTTCTGGGAAATCAGATTCCCCGCCAGATCGGTTTTGAATTCCTGCGTATTTCCGTAAGGATCGGTAACTGTTCTTTGTTTGCCTAAACCGTTATAAGCATATTTTGTCGTATTGCCGAGTTGATCCGTTTCCACGGTTTTGCGGCCGAGTTTGTCGTAGCCGAACGAAACCTCGCCTCCATCGGCATAGGCGACAGACTTCAGCGTACCGTCCGGGTTGTAATCGTAGACGGTCGTGTTGCCATTCGCGTCGATTTGACGAATCAGACGTCCCAATACATCGTAAGCATACAACGTGGCATTGCCTAATGCATCGGTTTCCTTAACGAGCTGGCCTAATCCGTCATATTCGTAGGCAATTCCTTGAGATGCTTCCATATTTCCCGTGTAGCGCAAACCGTCTACCGTTTTTTGCACCCGGCCGTTGGCATCGTATCGAATATAGGTGAGCCGGTCTCCATCGGGAGAAACTGTAGAAATCCAGCGGTTCATGTTGTCGTAAATGTAGGAAGTTCCGATCATCGTCAACGCCTGATCGGCTGTATCCTTTGCCGGATCATACTGGTTCGGTGAGATCTGCTTAATTAGATTGCCCATAGCATCAAACAGGTAACGGGTTGTCGCGTCAGATCCGTCCGCTGCAGGAGCGATTTGCCGGATCAGGCGGTTCAGCCCGTCATATTCGTAGCGTGTAGAAACGCCCCTTGCATCCAATTGCTCAATCAGATTGCCGTTGTCGTCATAGCGGTATTCGGTCGCCGCCAGCAGCGGATCGGTCTGTTTCGTCAGCTTTCCATCCGCATCGAAAATAAACGTGGTTTTGTTGCCATTAGGGTCCGTTTTGCTCTTGATCAGACCGTTTTTATAGTACATGTACGATGTCGTCGATAGTACCCGATCCGCATATTCGTTGTCGAACTTGGCCCCTGCTAAAGCCTGCATTTCCAAGCCGGAAGTTTGAACCAGCGTCGATTCGCTGACAAGCCGGGATTGCACGTCATATGCGAATCGCTTGACGTCCGTATAGCTGTCGGATACTTTTTGCTTCTCCGTTACCCGGTTGCCGGCACGATCGTATTCGTAATCCTTTTCCCTTCCGAACGGACCGGATACGCGAATCAAGCGTCCCGCCTTGTCATAGGTATTCTGAACTTTATCTCCGGAGGATAAGGCCGTTTCGCCGCTGCCGCCTCGCGGTTTTCGAGCCTCCAAGGTTTCCTGCGCGATCAGGCGGTTAGCTTCATCGTACGCTTTTTGAGTCAGCTTGTAGATATCGTATGCGCCGTCCGTACGGATAAATTCCCGCTTGGACGTTTCGTTCCCGGAAGGATCGTAATTGTACAGGGTCCGATTTCCCGCCTGGTCGACGCTTTCCGTCAACTCTCCCTTCGATGAATACTTTAATATTTTAGAGGTTCCGTCAGGGTAATTTATGCGATAAGGCTTTCCAAAAACGTTGCTGTAAGCCTTCGTCGTGTGACCTGCCCGGTCCGTCTTGGCGGCCCGGATTTTTCCCGTGAGATCGTAATCGTAAAGCTCCTTCTTGCCGTCCGGATACACGGTTTCTTTCAGCATTCCGTTCAAATAATAGGCGTTCGTTGTTCGATTTCCCAGCGCGTCCGTTTGCGAGAGCACATGGCCGGTGGCATCGTACGTATACTCAGCCGTCACCTTATGGGTCCCGTTCATCCGATTTTCTTCCGCCGTTTGCGCAGATATAAAAGCGGTTTGTTTGTCAAGAACGTTGTACACGTACTTTTTGCCTACAGATCGGGCCGGATCGCTCTCGATGTATCCTTCCCCGTCCGCTTCCAGAGTCAGGTTGCCTCTGCCGTCATATTCTCTGTAATCCGTTACCGTGCGTGCGGTGCCATCATAGACAGAAGTTTTCACCAAACGGTTCAGCGCGTCATAGGCATATTCGATACCGGGCGCTTGATCCGTAGATTGCGACATGTACCGCGGATCGATTTTTTTAATGAGATTTCCGTTCTCGTCATACACGAACCGGGTCATATTGCCGAGCGGATCGATCGTGCTCGTCTGTCTTCCCAGACCGTCGTAAGCAATGGACACCGTAGCCGCCTGCCCCTGAACCGTCATCGTTGCCGAGACTTGGTTCCCCCGTTTGTCATACTTATAGGTGGTATATTTGAAAGAACTGCTTTCGGTAAAAGGTTCTTTTTTCTCGACAACGTGATTCAGGTAATCATAAGTATAAGCGGTCACATCATACCCGCTGCCGTTATCTACATGCTCCTCAATAAGGTTGCCGACGTCATCGTAAATGTATTTTTTGTTGTAATTCCCTTGCACATCGTCACCGCTGCCGCCGCCCGCTGCCCTCAAGGTCCCGCTTTCTTCCTTGACGCGGCCGGCATAGTCGTAGTCGTACGTATAGGCAAGGAACTCATTCTCTCCTGCATCCGCATAGCGGAGCTCCTGCGTCTTATTCCCGTTCGGGTCATAGCGATAATGGATATGCGACTTACGGCCTACGTCGATTTTATGATATTCATCGGATACGCGATTCATAGAGTCATACGCGTAGGAAATGTCGGAAGCGACACTGTCCAGTCCGCGCACGATTTGACCCTTCTTGACGTTAACGGTGTTGCCCGCCGCATCATAACTATATTTTGTGTAGAAATAATCAGTGGATTCATTTTCATGAACCCTCTGTTCGGTTTCCCGACCTGCTGCATCGTAGAGTATCCGAGTCATTTTGCCCCCGGGCTCCGCTTGCTGCGAAATCTGATCCAGAGCATTATACACGTACCCGGTTTCATTCCCGAGCGTATCGATCTTCTTTATCCGCCTGCTCTGATAATCGTACTCATAGCGTGTCACTCCGCCTCTGGCGTCGGTTTCGGACAACAAGTCTCCCACAAAATTGTACGAGTAGATGGTAGAGAAAAAATGACTGTTGTCCGGCGTCTTTTCCAGCTTGACCAGTCGGTTCAGAATGTCGTAATAGTATTTGTTCGCATACCCGTCCTGATCCGTGATCGTGACGAGAAGAGGAGTGTCGCGGTCGTTTAATATCGTGTATTTAACGACAATGGAGCCTTTGTCGATCGTGTCTTTTTCCTTATAGGTTTTACGAACGAGTCCATACGCACTGTCATAGGCGTACAGGATGCTGTGGCCGTTCGCATCCGTTTCTTTGGTTTTGTTTCCTTTGGCATCGTATTCGTAAGTCGTTAGCGTTTGCATCTGACCGTCGGCTTGCAACATGGATTGCAGCAGATTTCCCAGAATATCGTAGGTGTAACTGAATTGGTTTCCATTAGGATCCGTATATTGAATGTTCATATCGGCATAAGGATTCTCTTGATAAACGTACTTTTTGAGAGATCCGTCGGGCAGGTTGGTTTGAGTCACTCTGCTAAGCACATCATATTCGTAAACGGTCTGGTTGCCATTCGGATCCACTTCTATAGTTAAGTTGCCCGTATTAAAATCATAGGCGTACGTATGAGCCAATGGGATTCCGTCGACAACGGTATATTTTTTCGACAAATATGCTCCTTTTGTGTCCTTGCCACTCGCATCAACTCCGTATTCATAATTCGTTACAAAAGATTGACCGCTCGCATTCTGCTTTTTCTGCGTTACGTTGCCATAGCTGTCATATTGATAATCGATCGTGGTCCAGTTTGCAGCGTCCCCGACGTTTACTTTGGTTTCCTTGATTACATTTCCTTTATTGTCGACATCGTAAAGAATCTGCGAATTGGTGATTTTGTCTATATTCCAGGTCTTCGATGTGAGAACGTGAAATTTGTCATAGGCATACGTATACACAACAGTATGCTTGCTGTCGAGCGGATAGCCGTTCGTATCCCGCGTAGCTTCGGGCCCTGTATAGTTGGTCAAATTCCCGTATTCGTCATAACGGTAATTTTCAATTTTTTTCACAGATGCGCCTTGCGCTTTTCCGTCCACGACCTGCAACGATACCGTTTCTTTCTTTTTGATTAGCTTCATTTCGTCGTGTTCGGTGGTCGTCGTCTCGTTATGATCATGGCCTTTGCTTTCCTTCATAATCAATTGATGCAATCCGTCATACGTGTAGGTTGTTGTGCTGCCATTCAGTTCTTTGATCTGCGTAGAATAGCGATACGTATCCTTCAAATAAGCCATGTTATATTCATTGTATCCCGAGGTGCCGAATCCGTCCGGCTCGTTCGTATAGCTGTACCCGGTTTTGTTTTTAATTTCCGTAACGAAACGGTCTAAGAAGCCGCTCTTGGATGCGTCATAGCTTTTTTTAATCCGCTCTTCGGCTTCAAAAATTTTGCGGTATTGCATGCTGCCCGAGCTCAGCCGCTTTGTGTATGTATTGTAAGCATAGCGCTTGATCCGGTTCGTTTTGGCGTAATCGATCTGCACCAGATTCTCGTAGCGGTTGTACACGGCGTAGTTCTTACCGTTCATGTAAGTAAAGCCAAGCTCGGGCTGCTCGTACCAATAGTGATATTTCACATGGTTATCTGCATCGAAAACCCTTTGCAGCCTTGTGCGCATGACATGCTTGGACGAACTGACCAACACCGCCGATTTGTCGTATACGATCTGTTTATTTCCGGGCAGACGGACGATGACCTGGAACTTGCCCTGCAGATCGCCGGAATCGGTGTTATTCGGATTTTGAGACGCTTTATAGCTGTCGCTTGCGCTGTAAGGAGGATTCTCGATGAGACCGACGGTAAACGACGGATCTTCTTTGTATTCGATTGTCGTCACTCTGCCGATCGTATCGGTGATCTGGGAAATCAATCTCTTGTTGACCGTTTGCCCGTCGATCGTATAAGACAGAGTCGTATATTCGAACTTGATCGTGTTTCCGTATCGGTCAACCATGCCCAGAATCCGGCCGTCCGCTGCGAAATAAGTCTTTTTCCCCGCCTTATCTGTCATAACGAACTTGGAAGTGCCGTCGGTCTGACCGTTACTGAACGCAGAAGCGTATCTCACTACGACATCCTTGATCGTCTGTCCTTCTGGCAGCAGAACCGGTGCTCCTGACATCGTATCGGCTTTCAAACGGTAGACATCCCCGTTCTCCGTATGCAGAAAGTCGGTGCTCGTACCGTCGGAATTTTGTCGAACTTCAATCATAGGAAAGGAAAAGCGCATGCCGATGCCGAGATTATAGCGATCTTCATTAAAAGAAGAAGTCTTCATATCTGAAGAAACATAGTCCACCCATGCGCCATTCAGATATTTGACCTTCATTTCTTGTACATTGGACGTATCATTTTTATAGATTCTCTTAATCTCCAAATCCAGTCCGTTACGTCCGGGCAGCACGTAATCGATCTGCGTTAAAGTCAACTCGCCATTCTGGGTGCTGATATGCTCTTCGGACTTGTTGTTTTGCAAATATACAGGCGACAGCATCGTGTTATACTGCTGTTTGGGTCCAACTACATTGTTCAATTGATCTTCCAACGTTTCGGCATAGGCAGCCCGCAAGGGGACGGCCAAAAACAGAAAGCCGAAAAACAAAATTTTAGAATACGGTTTCAGCTAGGCGTCCCCCTTTCATTCATACTTTTCCGTATAAGCTTGCGCCAAAATGGCTTCTTCCGAGTAGCCTGCTTTGATTTGCTCGATAACCGAGTCCACATTCTTCCCTGCTTTGTTGGCGATGACAAAGGCTTGGGCCACCTGATCTTCGGTCAATTTTCCGGATGCGGTGTATTTATCCAGTTGTTCAGCGGTAATTTGCACACGAGGGAGCTGATCCGCATTGTAGAGAATGCCGAGATCGGCACTCACCGCCTTCCAACTGATCGCCTTAAGCCTATCGCCTATAATCTCCTCAAAAGGCTTATCTAGCGCAAAAGAGACTCTATCGGCAATCATGATATCGTCCGTGCTTAAATTAGGGGTTTGCATCAGCTGTTCGAGATAAGCCGAATCGAAAGCTCTGGGAGTAAACACGGGATGAGCTTCGGCGTATTCGGAAAAAATGGCGCTCCACGCTTTTCCGCCCTTCTTGTTTACTACCATCCGTTCAAGATCGCTTAACTGACCATAGCTCTGATATAAAAATTCATAGGCGATCAGAACATTCGGCAGCTTATGGTTCTCCGCTACTAGTCTCTCGATCTCTTGCTTGTATTTGTCGTGAACGCTCAATTCGATCAATAGATTCTTGTAATGGGTCACATTTTTTTCGTAGTTGCCCGGGTCAGACTGCTTGATCTTGTCTAAAACCTGCTGCGAGATCACAATGGAGTCTGCGTTGATGACATCCATCGCAGACGAATCAAGAGCCGGCGGCATGGCCGTCGAACTTGTAGCGGAAGTCGAGCTCACCATGGCAAATGCGGCATATCCGGCCGGCAATGTCATGGCGACTATGATGGCTACCAGAAATAACTTCGATATTTTTCTCATAGGTCAAGCCTCCTACTGCCTATTGGGGTCGATCGACTGAATTTCTTTCATGACGGCATCGGTCGGATTCTCGGGCTTTATGTTTATCGCATTCGGGTTCGGAACATCCGGCAGCGGATGATTCATTTGCGATTCGACAGGGAAAGCTGCTGCATTATGACTTGTCGTGAAGTCACTCTGGCTTAATGCATTGCCCTGATGAATGGCTTCCAGCATTCGATTCTCGATTTTGTCGATCGAGATGACAGAATCCGGGTTGATGCCGATACTCTTATCTGCTTTATCCTGAAAATACTTTTCCTTATCCGTGAAATATTCCTCAAAATTTAAGCCGATTTGCAGCGCAAAAAGATACTCGTTCATCACATTATCGATGCTCCCGAATTCCTTTTTTAATACGGTCATGGCATATACCGCCGTTTTCAAGTTGAATTGAGCGCCGATCTGGATGTATGCGTTCAAATCCTTGCTGTCTTGATTCTCGTCCTTTAAGTCCGCTATAGGCTGCTCCGGACGATTGTCAACGGAACGAACGATTTCCTGCAGTTGGAAAAGAACTCTTTCCGCTAGCAGCTTGGCTTCCGTTATTTCGGCCTGAGTAAAGCCTGCATCCGTTAATTTCTTAATGAAGTCCTCATCCAAGCCGCTATCGGCAAGAAGCTGGCTCCTCCCGGCTTTTGCGACTCCGTTCAAACCGTCATCCCGTTCGGAGAGCAAGGCGATAATATCGTTCCATGATTTCCCGGTGCTTCTCCATTGCAAAATTTCCTCTTGGCTTGCCCCGGAAAGGTTCGATAATTCCACCGCAATGCGCTTCTCATCGTCAGCGTTTTCTGCAGATGCGGTGATGCTCGATGCGCTTTTCGGATTGAAGCCAATTCCCGTCAGCAGCTGCAGCACTAAAACTGCACCGAGACAGATGGCTAGCCATTTATAAATTCTTTTAGATCCGGTTTTCATATTCTCACCTCGACGCTTTATTCCACTCTAAATTGTATGAAAGATTGTCCGTCGATCTTGGATTTGAACACGATCGACGTAATTTCTCCAGACCAGACCGTACCGGGCGCAACGCTTTGATGTACCCGAAATTCGATCATACCCGGCACATTCTTCACCGACAAAGGAGAGCCGGGAATTGTGCCGGTACTCTGAACATTCTTCTCTGGCGTGAAGCTGTATAAGTCGATGACTTCCAATTCATCCGGATTGTACGTCACGATAAACTTTCTCTCGCTGAAATCCTTGACGTCGAACGCCAGCAAAGAGAAATGAAAGGCTTGCCCTTGTACGACTTGAACCCGATAATCTGGATTGGTGGTGCTCGTGACAAGAACGGGACTCCATGCCGTTACTCCGGTCATGTTCTTCGCTCTCACCCGATAAGTGTGAGTCGTTCCCGGCGATAGGCCTTCATCCAAATAAATCGTATTGTAGCCACCGTCCACCGTTTTTCCGTCGATTTCGATATCATATCCGGTTGCGCCCTCGACCCGCCCCCATCGCAACTCGATGCTGTCGTTCGTAGGGAATGCCTCCAATTGGCCTGGAGCGTCCGGCGGATTCGGCAGAGTGGATAAGGAAAGCACGGCCACCCAAACCCCCGAGGTCCCGCTCTGCTTCAACCTGATTTTATAGGTGTGATATTCATTCGGCGGAAGCCCGGTTTGCTGAAACAATGTGCTGCTTCCGTTGTCCACAATGACGCCGTCCGCCTCGACCTCATACTCCGCTTCAGGAGCGACTGCGTCCCAGGATAGGGTAATGGATGAATTGGTCACCACTGCTGCGATATTCGTAAGAAAATCGCTTGTATCGCTTTGTCCCGGCAGCGTCTTCATCGCAACAGGATTGCTCCATTCGCTCTTTCCGCTTATATTGACTGCGCGAATCCGATACTTATGCCTGCTATCGGGCGATAAGCCGGTATGAATAAATTGCGCACTTGTCGAATTCATGATCGTTATCCCGTTGATTTCAATGTCATAGCTTTCCGCGTGCGGCACCTCGTACCAAATCAAAGAGATTGCCGTTTCATCCGCCGTCATCATGATATTCGTCGGAATATCCGGCTTTTCCGGATGCGTTGTTACATCCAGCGGCAGGCTCCACGGACTTGTCCCTCCCGCATTTACGGCTCTGACCCGGTACGAATGCCCGCTTAGCGGATCCAACCCCTCATGGATGTATGTCGTACGGGTCCCGTTATCGAGAATCGCTCCGTCCGCCTCAATTTCGTAACGATCGGCACCATCGACCGGGGCCCAATTCACCGTAATCCGATGAATAGTCGGCTGGGCAGCAAGCTGTTCGGGTACGCTCGGCGGATACGGCAGGGTGATTGACGTAACCGCACTGCTCCACTCGCTGGCCCCCCCGGCATTCTTCGCTCTGACTCGGTAGGTATGTTTGGTTAAAGGCTGCAATCCCTTATCCACGTAGGATGAAAGATTGCCGGCATCGATCACTTTCCCGTCCGCTTCAATATCGTACCCGTCAGCGGCTACAGAGGTGTCCCAGGTGACCGTAACCTCCGTTTGCGTCGATGTCGTTTGTATATTGACCGGTATCGGCGGCGGATTAGGCAGAGTATATACTGTAATCAGCGGGCTCCAGTTCCCCGTTCCACCCGCATTGATGACCCGCACTCGATACTTATGCGGAGTATTGGGAGCAAGATTGTTATGCACATAGGTCGCGGAAGCGCCGTTAGGAATAATTGCGCCATCCGCCTCTACGTCGTAGCCCATCGCTCCGCTAATCGCAGGCCAGGACAATGTGATCGAGCGCTGCTTAGCGATTGGTGTAATCGCGGTAGGAGGAGCGGCAAGCGTCATTCCCGTTAGGACTGCACTTGTAGCGGTTTCGACTCCTGCTCCGTTCCGCGCTTTTACTTTCAAAGCGTACGAAGTATTTGCCGTAAGTCCGGTTACGGTGATCTTTTTATTGACTGGAGCAAACCAGACGGGAGCGGCGGTTAATGTTCCATTCGCGTTAACGTAACGGTCGCCCGCCTGAATGACGTATTTGGTTTCAACCGGGTTGGTATCGTTGATGGATAGATCCAAGCTGGTTTCCATAGAACGGGTTATGGATAACGCAGGATTCTGAGCTGCTGTATAGATCTGCTGCTCGCGTGAAGAAACAAGGCCGACCTTGTCCCTCGCCTCGAATTTCACCTGATATACCGTATTAGGCATCAAATTTGAAACCGTGTATGACGTTTGGCTAGTCCAACCGCTTGTCATTGTTCCGACGGTATAACGATACGCGGACGCTTCCAGACCTGAACCGCCATCGCTTGCGGAACCGGAAATCGAAACCGAACTACTGGTAGACGTAATGTTTACTGAACCTAACGAAGGCGCGGTTTTATCCACATATACATCGACCGACTTTTGACCCGTCTGTCTCCCGTTGCTGACGGTAAATCTGAACGTATGCTTCCCTTCTGCCAATGCACCTATATTCATCGCGCTAAAGCTGACCGTTTGCGCCGTTTGCGGATTGGAGACCGATTTCGTTTCTCGCGGCGATGCTTCATTATCCAGATAATAAGCAGCAGTCAGTGGGGTTGCATCCGGTCCCGTCACCTTGATGATCGGAATAAACGAATTGTCGTTCGGTCCAAAAAACTGATTTCCGACGGGTGCGACCACTTCCGTAATTTTGGGTATCGGCGTATAGGTTATAGTTAATGTCGGAGAGAAATAATACCGCAGCGTTTCGGTGTCCGTAAGTCTCGGAAACAGCTTAATCCCGTAATTGGGGTTTCCTGCAAGCACGTGTCTTACATAGGTCTCCATCCCCGTAACAATAGTGGGTGGTACGTAACTATTAGTAGCTCCAGTAGTGTTAACAATATTAATTAATTGACCCTGACCCGGTACTTGGGAAGGATCGCTCGGCGACCAAGGCGATGAGTTTATATAGAATTCTATAGTTAATGCATGGTCATCACGATGTGATTTTGAACGGTTCAAGGTTAAGTAGGCGCTCTGGACAACCCCTTCAATAGAAGACAAATCGAAATTCATAAAACCGATAGAACCGTATGTATACGCTTTGCCGCCAACGTATATTCCGGAAGCAGGAGAAGAGTAAGATAGACCGCCTGAAACGTATGGATAGGCGAATTGATTTGCAATCTGCGTTACGGATGTTGTCACTGTAGGATCCACTTCGATCGGATAAACTAACCCTGAGTCATCCACAGTAAGATCGATGTATTGCTTATTTCCTTGCTTTCTCAAAACCTGCTCAACAGACCTGAACGTTCCATTGGCATCGATCAGCCAAGCCGGCAAAACAAAAAGCTGATCAGTAGCCAATTCCGGGTTAAAATCCCCCTCTACTTCAAACGAAAAGGTCAATGGCGCATTTTTATCCTTAAGGATAAAGGTTTCTTTCACTCCCCCGCCAAGCACCTTTAACGACACATCCGTCGATTCCCAAACGTCCACATATGTCAATGTCTGTTTGTCTGTCAAATTAGCCTTTGCTTTGTTAGCTCCGATCGGCTTGAACGTAAGTTGGTCCTGCCCTTTCTGAATACGATAGCCTTGCTGAAAATTTTTAGGCAATGAAACATTGAATGGAACCTGTAGAGCTTTGTATGAGGTATTGTCATCGTCAAACGTTTTTTGCCGATTTAGTTCCTTGTTCTTTTTAATCATTTGTTTGACTTCGCTAAAGACTTCACGTGACATCGGCATATTCAGATCTTGAATTTCCGCTTCTTCGATTAATGTGGGGATGATATCCTGCCAGTTACCATTCTGGTCCAGATAGTGCTGGGGCTCCAACGTAGAGACCATCTGCCTCGAGCCGTTCTCCAGCAGATAGTGCTTCGTGTTGGCTGTACGTTCCTCCACTAGTTCCTTCCTGCCTGTCTTATCATCAAGCATGGTTGATGCGGTCGCTGTTGATGCTTGCATTTCTCCGCTTTGCCCGGATGCGTAGCTTGATTGATGGGATAATGAAAGAACAAGAAATAAGGATATCCACAATGCTGACAGCGTCTTTTGATACGACAATCGAAATCCCCCTCTAGTAGTGAATCGCTACTCGACGAAGTATGTGATTTTTGAAGCTTCATTGGACTTCGCTATAAAACGAATGATATTGACAGTTGTGCTCTTGGCATTTGAAACCCGGAAGACAATTTTTCCGTTCGCGATTTCACTAACGCTCATATTCGTGCCTCTGATCGGCCCGACCTCTAATTCGATCTCGGGCGTAGCCGCGCTCAAGTCCTGAATTTCCAGTTGTTCCGGATTATACGTCACCGTAATCGTCCGTTCCGTAAGGTCCGGCAGGCTAGGAGCTACGATAACGAAGTTAAACATCGAACCTTGCCCAACGTCTACCGTCAACTCAGGAATAGTACGGGGGTTGATCTTGTTCGACCATGGGCTTGACCCAACCGCATTCGATGCTCTAACCCGATAGACGTGCATCGTGTTCGGAACAAGATCCCGATGGATAAAGCTTGTCCCCGTTATCCCGGTGATGATCCGCCCGTCGACTTCGAGATCGTAGTTCAAGCTTCCCGGAGATGCGTCCCATTGCAGTTCTATGTGATGCGTATTAGCAACCGCTCTGAAACGAGTAGGCGTAACTGGAGAAGTCACTTGAGTGCTAAGCTTGCTCCAATCGCTCCAATCCCCGACATCGTTGCCGCTCTTGGCGCGCACCCGGTACGTATGGACAGTGTTGGGCAGCAAATGGCGATGGACGAACGTCGTTGCCGGTCCTACCTCCACAATGACCGCGTCCGCCTCGACTTCATACCCGGTCGCCCCCGGAACGGCTTCCCACTCCACAGTGATTTCCGAACTGGTCGCATACAGCCTTGTGATTACAGGCGTGCCTAACTGCGTAGCCTTGATTAAAGCAGCGCTCCAGGGGCCTGGTAAGCTGCCGCTTTTTGCCCTCACCCGATACGCATGCCAGGAATAGGGAGGCAGCCCGTCATGCAAATATGCTGTAACGTTGCCGACATCGACGACCTCGCCGTCTACCATAATCTCGTAAGTCGTCGCTCCGGGCACAACAGTCCAAGAGAGAGAAATCGCCGTCTTCGATAGGGCTTGAGCACTCAATATCGGTACATCCAGTCCGGTTGTTGCAGTGAGGAGTTCGCTCCAGGGCCCAGCCCCCGCTCTACCAATCGCCCGAACCCGGTAAGTATGCTCCGTGAACGGCTTCAGCCCGGCATGCACGTAGGTCGTGCTTAGGCCGTTCGGAATCACTTTGCCGTCCGCCTCAATCTCATAGCCTATCGAGCCGATCACAGGATCCCAAGAAAGAATAATCTCATTGCTAGTTGATACGGTTTGCAAGTTCAAGGGCACTCCGGACAATGTCGTGTACGTAACCGCCTCGCTCCAATTGCCAACGACAGAGTGATGCCTTGCTCGGACACGGTACGTGTGCTCCGTGTTAGCTTCCAGTCCCGAATGACGGTATTTCGTACTTGTTCCGACGTCGACCGCTACTCCGTTGACCTCCAGATCATAGGAGGTAGCGCCCGCTACTTCGTCCCATTCTAGAAGAATATGATCGCCTGCAATAGTCGTTGCACGCAGATGACGTGGAACAGACGGAAGCGTAACCGCTTGGACGGCCTCGCTCCATCCGCTCGATCCTTCACTGTTGTTTGATCTGACTCGGTAAGTATGAATCGTGTTCGGCTGCAAGTTGGCATGCAGATATTGCGTGGCCTCAAGGCCTCCAACGATCATGCCGTCGACCTCAATATCGTAGTTATCCGCCCCGGAGACTGCATCCCAACTCACGGCGATGGAAGTATCCGTCGCTACGGTATACAATGCGCCTGTCGCTCCGGGCAGAGTTGACTTAGCCACGATGGCGCTCCACTTTCCGGGCCCGCTGGCATTATGCGCCCGAACTCTAAACGTACGCTGCAAGTTCGGATTCAGATCAAGTTCCGTATAGGAAGTTACATTGCCGTTATCGATAATCGTGTTGTAGGTTTCGATATCATATCTCGAAGCGCCTACCACTTCATCCCATGTTAACGTTAGGGAATTACTTGTGGAATGAATCCTTATATTGGCGGGCACATCCGGTAAAGTCCATACCTCTTGCTGCACGGACCAAGCACCTTTAATATCCCCCCTGACCGCTCTGACCCTATACTTATGCAGAGTGCCCGGTTCCAGCGGTTCATGGGTAAAAGCGGATTGGCTGCCTAGAGAGTGCATAACCCCATCTACCTCTAACTCGTAACTATTCGCATTGAAGGCCGTCGTCCATGCGGCATTCACGACGTTCTCCGTCGCGGTCGCCGTAAGCATCGGCACCGGGAACGGCGACAATTGGCTTTGCGGCACGATCTCCTTCGCGCCGGACGCGCTGGCCCAATTCAAAACGGCTTGAGGCTGCCCCCCTCGATTGGCATATTCGAGACGAATGTCATACTCGATTCCGGCTTCGAGAACAAGCGAACCGGAGTACTTGCCGTTTCCCGTTTCCTCCCATTTGTCGACAAGAAGTACACCGTTCACCCACAGCTTTACCCCGCCGCGAACGTCCATTTCGAACTCGTACATCTCCGTGAAATAAGGCGTAATTTGCCCCGTCCATCTTACCGACATGTTACCGTCGTTCAGTCCGGCGTTGGAGATCGGCAGCTTGTTTCTCAAGTTTACGTTCTCATCTACGATCGTGAATGTCTCGCCGGTTAAATTCGGTTCGGTATAGTACTCTGCGAGCAACCCGTTAATCCTGTAATGCAGCTTTGTTTGACCATTCGCGCTGATGCCGGTGGCGATGGTCGGCTTCTGATTCGCTGTGATGCTGCCGCCGATCGCGACGACGCCTCCGGTTTGAATATTCAAGTGATTATTAACGTGAATATCGTCGCGAATGAATGCATCGCCGATACTGACGTTGATGTTCGCCGTTTGATTATTCGACACCAAGCTACCGATGAGCATTTCTTGCCTGATGGTCATATCTACCTTGGTGTTAATATGCATGTTGTCGACAACAAGAAGTCGGTCAGCCTGCACGTTCAATTGGCCGTTGTTATAGATAAGACTTCCCGCAGCCATATCGCCTGCCGCCCGCACGACGGAATCGTTATTTAAATGAAGTGTGCCCCCGATCCACATATCCCCTTTTCCGGCTGACTGCTGATCCGGCGCATTCAAGCTTAACGTCAAATTCGTATTTGCGTTCAAATTTCCCTTGACCACCAGCGTTCCGTAGACGGTAAGCGTTAAATTCCGGTTCGTATTCAAACCGTCCAAGATAAGAAATACCGGCTTGGACGGCGAGCCGAATGTCGCGGAAGCATCCAGATTCAGATGCCCTGCCTTCATGACGACGTATTCGCTCGAACTTCCAAGAATCGCCGATTCCAGGTCGCTTGCCTTGCAATCCGCGCACGATTTGGCCTGCTGCTCCATCGCAGCAATTCGTTGTTCCATTACGAATATTTGTTCGTTCATATAGTTATCAATAGCCTGACCCAGTTCTTTCACCCTGACGGACGAAATGGCATTGTGTTCATTGCGCTGCGAGCCGGATAAAATTACCTTGTCCCCAGGCACATTATTTAGCTCCGCAGGCAACCCGATATAAGGCAATGACGTTGAACGATTAACCGGAACGATTTTCGTGATCTCTACCGTATGGATGAAAGCCGAAGGGCTGACCGGATCTCCCTTCAGGGTTAATCTGCCATCGTTCAATTGAACGCGCTTCTTCACCTTGTCCAGTCCGCCGGCCGGAAGCACGACGTGATCCCAGAACGCGACATCCTCTACCTGGAGCGTAGTGGTGCTGCCATAAACGGCATGACCTACGCTAATTTCTACCTCGTAGCTGCCAACAGGCAATGCAATTTCCCACTGCCCTCCGGCCTGCATCTCGATAGCTGAATCCAGCAACGAAGAACCATATACGGCCTCGTTGACTGTATAGAGCGTATGATCGAAGTTCCATCCGTAAGTGTATCCGTTCCGTTCTCCGTAAGGTTCGCCGTAATCTGGGAGGTACCCGCCCGCTGCAGGGGCTAGTGGAGATGTGAATTGAATACGGATATCCGGCGATTCGGACGATGCCTGAACTGGAGAATTCCATGATGAAGGTACGATGATTTGCACAAGAAAGACGAAACATAGAACTATAGCCAGCCTGGAAACGATTCGGCCACTCATTACACACTTCCCCTTTTATGGTTAAAATAGGATATTAAAACAAAAAATAAAAGACCAGTAGAGCGGGCAACCCGGCTACCATCGCAATCGGTCTTCCGACCGATGCCTAAGGTCCGTGGCTTTGCGTCCCTGTCTTTCGAACAGGTTTGCCTTTTTCAGTTCAAATGGCCTTGATTAAAAGGGTTATTTAGTCTTCTTAGGTAGATTTACCCTCTCGCTATTTCGACATTTTACACGTTTTTCCTTTTGGTATCTACTCATTATTTCGTAATTTAAGACTAAAGTTATAGAAATTGTGACAAAGCAGTGGCCCAAGCTTGTAACGAGCCTGATCCAGAAGAACGTGGATACACTGAAGATTGCGACTTGGAATGGTAATCTTACAGCCTCCAGGATTCAACAGGAGAGTCCGTTCAGAGCCTCCGCTTGCGAAAATGGTTCGGAGCCATCCCCACCTTCTTCTTGAACAGATTGGAAAAGTAGAACTCGTCCGCGAAGGATAGGTGCGCCGCGACCTCCCGAACGGTCATGCCCGTGCTTCTGAGCAGCTTTTGCGCGAAATCGAGCTTTAATTGAAGATGGTAATGATACGGCGTGACGCCGTACTGGCGCTTGAACAGGCGGATCGTTTGCGATTCCGACTTTCCGACGACCGCCGCGAGCTCGGACAGGGAAACATTCTCCGACACGCGATAATCCAGGTACGTTTTCAGCTTCGCCGCATCCGATCGAATGGCCGGCGCATACAGATGCTCGTTCATTTTAATCAAAAGCTCGTGCACGGCCAACGTGCAGTTGAGCACGGAGTTGTCGCCGCCGGCCTGCGCGTTGCGGACAATCCGCTGCAAATAATCCATGGAGTAGAAGCCCGGGATATGGTAGCAGCCTTCAAGCCCGTACCGGCGGATCAGATCCGTCAGCAGCTCCCCTTTGACGTTGACCCAAATTTTAACCCACGGATCGTCCTTGTCGGAGAAATACAAATGATCCTGTCCCTGGTGCAGGAAATACGTATCCCCCGCCTTCGGATAAAATTCCTTCGAATCGATCTTGACCGTTCCGCGCCCTCTGACAATGTATTCGATGGTGCTCACCGCCGAGCCGGGCCGAACGATCCGGTACGTGCCGTCGCAGAAGGATTTTCCGGCCATTTCGAAGATCAAGCCGTATGCTGTCCCGGCGCCCTCCGGGAAGGCGTAAATTTCTTCTCTCATGCGCATTTTCCTCATTCAATCATCTTTTTTATCTATCCCTTGCCCTCTTCGACGTCAGTATACTATATGTAGATCGCATAGAACAGGAGATGATCGAATGAGCTTCAGACCCTCTGCAGTTCCTCTGATTACCGTTGATCCGTATTTCAGCATTTGGTCTTTCGCCGACTGCCTGTACGACGACCATACCCGTCATTGGACCGGACAGCGCAACGGCATGCTCGGCCTGCTTAAGGTCGACGGCGAGGCGTACCGTTTCATGGGGAAGGTGGAGGCGTTCGGCGAACGCTATTATGCCGAGCCGCAGGCGCTTCCGCAGATCAAGCTGGAGGTCAAGCCGCTGACGACAATCTACACCTTCGCCAACGAGCAGGTGGAATTGACTTTGCGCTTCTTCACGCCGCTTCTTCCCGATCGGCTTGCTCTTCTGTCCCGCCCGGCCTCCTACATCGAATACGATATCGCGATAAAAGACGGGCAGCGGCACGACATTGAGGTGTACTTCGATATCGCCGGCGAATGCAGCGTCAACACGATGGATCAGAAGGTGGTCTTCCGCCGGGGAACGGATTCCGTCTACTGCGGCAACGCGGAGCAGAAGCCGCTGAACGCCAGCGGGGACCATATCCGCATCGATTGGGGTTATCTTCATGTCGCGCATCCCGGAGCGTTCGTAACCGACTACGACGGACGTTATCATTTTCTGACCAATAAGGAAGTCGCCCGCGTGAACATAGATGAAGCGGCGCTGCCCGCCAGCGAATTTCGCTGCATCGCACTGATCAGCGATAAGCTTTCCGATCGAATCTGCCTGGCCTACGACGACATCAAGTCGATCGAATACTTCGGAGAGCCTGTGGACGCGTACTACAAAAAGGAATACGGGACCTTCGACAATATGCTCAAGCACGCCGTCTCCGACTTGGAGCAGGTTCGTTCCCTGGGATCGGCTTTCGAGGAACGCCTGACCGAAGAAGCGGCGAAGGTGAGCCGAGAGTACGCGGAGATCGCCGCCCTCGCCTACCGTCAGACGATCGCCGCCCACAAGCTCGTGCTGCACGACGGGGAGCTGTTGTTTCTGTCCAAGGAATGCTTCAGCAACGGCTGCATCGCCACGCTGGACGTGACCTATCCGTCCATTCCGCTGTTCCTGAAATACAATCCGGAGTTGGTCAAGGGGATGCTTCGTCCGATTCTGAAATACGCGCGTTCCGAAGCCTGGACCTTCGATTTCGCCCCGCATGACTGCGGACAATATCCGCTGTGCAACGGTCAAGTATACGGCGAGAACAAACTGGAATATCAAATGCCCGTAGAAGAATGCGGCAATATGCTGCTATCCGTAGCCGCTCTGTCCCGGTACGAGGGCTCGAACGAATTCGCGCTGCAAGAGAAGCCGCTGCTGGACAAATGGGCGGATTACTTGCTGGAGCACGGCTACGATCCGGGCAATCAGCTGTGCACGGACGATTTCGCGGGTCATCTCGCCCACAACTGCAATTTGAGCATGAAGGCGATCGTGGCGCTCGGCGCATACGGGAAGCTGATGAACGAGAGGAAGTATAGCCGGGCCGCGAAGGAAATGGCGGACAGATGGCGCGCGGAGGCCCGGAAGGACGAGGGCTCCTTGCTGGCCTTCGACCAGCCGGATTCCTGGAGCATCAAATACAACATCGTGTGGGATAAGCTGCTTGAAGTCGGGTTGTTCGATCGGGAGGTCTACGAAAACGAAATCCGGCTGTACAGCCGGAAAATGAATCGTTACGGCGTGCCTCTGGACTCGCGCTCGGATTACACCAAGCTTGATTGGCTGGCGTGGACGACAGTCTTTACGGACAACGACGAGTATAGCGAACGATTGTACAAATCCATCTGGGATTTCATCAACGAGACGGTCGAGCGGGTGCCGATTACCGACTGGTATTACAGCTCTACCCCGCATCAGGTCAAGTATTCGCGCTACAGCGGCTTCCAGAACCGGACCGTACTGGGCGGAGTTTATATTAACTTGCTGCAGCAGGCCCATCCTTAAGGATTAGCTGATCGCGCCGACGTTCATGTCGGCTTTCGATCGATCCTCCATCGCGAAATGACAACAAGGTGTCCCCTCAGCCGTCCATCCTGGCTTACGGGACACCTTGTTGCTCGTTCCTCGGTCGCGAATTCCGCGCGCTAGAGGGAAGGGGCTCGCGGCCCAAACTCGATGACGCGATGCTCGCCCGCTCCGACGCGCCGCGCGATGAGCGCCGAGCGATCGAAGTCGACCGCGACGAGGTCGAAGGCAATGGCGGACATCGTGTCCGCTATGCGCTCCGGCGCTTCCGGGAAATCCCGGTGCGTGTTGGCGTTCAAGGTCGAGATCACCGGAATGCCGCTGCGGTACAGCACCTGATCGAAGTGCACATGGCCGAACAGATAGCCGATAACGGTGCGCGGCCCCTGTACGGAGAAATCCGCTTCGATCGTATAGTCGAATGGCGCTTCGCCTCCTGAGGAGGAGAAAGCGGCGCCCTTGGCGAACGCATCGATGATGCCCCACATTGCTTCCTCGTTACGGACGCGATGATCCGTCCCGAACACGCCGTCATACATCGGCTGCACGTGGGAAGCGAAGAGGACGCGCCAGTCCGGACGATCTCCGAGCGCCAGAGCCTCTTGGACCAGCCAGTCGAACTGGCGGGAAGAGAAGGC
The DNA here is from genome assembly GCF_042654645.1 of Cohnella hongkongensis. Classification (NCBI taxonomy): domain Bacteria; kingdom Bacillati; phylum Bacillota; class Bacilli; order Caryophanales; family Paenibacillaceae; genus Cohnella; species Cohnella hongkongensis. The sequence goes on from NZ_JBHSEP010000002.1 coordinate 514,748, forward strand.
GTAATACCATTGCCCGTGATATTTCAGCTTGCCCTCTTCGTCGACCTCATAGGGAATATCGGTCGTGTCCAGCACGATGACCCGCGTTCTTGCGGCGGGATAGTCGACATAGTAATACAGGCTGTCCGGCTGTCCGGCGTCGAACACGGCTCTCTCCCGAAGCCCGCGCAGCAAGGTGTCTCGCCACTGCCTCGGATACACGACATGCGCGGGACCGTCGACCTCCTTGTGCTCCGCCCCGTAGAGCGAGTTGTCGTCATGATTGCCCCTGACGGTCAGCAGCTGAGGGCCGGCCGCTGCCAGCGCGGCGCCGATCTCTTCCTGGGCGGCCAGCACGTCGGGGAGCGGCCCGTTAATGCTGATGTCCCCGCCGCACAGAATGAAGTCCAGCCGCATATGGCGGGCCGCTTCCGCGACGGCGGCGGCGGCATGCAGCATGTTGCCTCCGACCCCATGATGCAGGTCGGTGATGAATGCGAACGTCAAGGCTTCTCCGCCGATCTCGGCGTTCAGCGTCTGCGCTTCCCGCCTGGCGGCTTCCTCGTATCTTTTAATCATGTCAGCCATAGGAACCTCCCGGAAGAAAATTGCTTATGGATTCAGTACCTTGTCCAGCTCTTTTTGCGCCGTCTTCTGGGCTTCGACCAGCACTTCCGCCGCCGGCCGGTTCTCGATCTCCAGCTTGTCGGCCGCCAGATTCAGCGCATCGAAGATTTTGCCGTGGGTCGGATCGTTGAAGTAGGGCGTTGCGGTCTTGACCTGCTCCAGCGGCGCCTTGTATTGCGGATTCTGTTCGGTAAACTCCACGAACGCCGGATCTTCCGCCGCGGAGCTGCGCACGGGGATGTAGCCCGACGCCATCGACCATTTGGCGGTATTCTCGGAGCTGGTCACGAAGGCCAGCCACTTGAACGCGGCCTCCTGCTGCTCCGGCGGAGCCGCTGCCGGAATGCTGGCGTACGTCGCCGTTCCGGAAGGTCTGGCCACATGGCCTTCCCAGGCAGGCTGAGGCGCGGCGCCGATGATCGACAGGTCCAAATCTCCGATATCGCCGGCCGATCCCGTGTAGCCGGCGGCTCTTCCCTGCATGACGTCGTCGATCGTTTTGTACCAATATTCCCAGCCTTGGCCGCCGTAGTGAATGCGCATGATTTTCTCGTCATGGATCCAGCCGCGGAAGGCTTCCCATGTATCGATCCATTCCGGCGAATCGATCATGACGCGCGTGCCGTCCTCGTTCAGAATCGTACCGCCCCGGCTGTAGACCGCATCGATCAGATTGCCCGCATCCCACATCGGCTCCCAGCCGTACACCTTGGTTTCGCCGTTCTCCCTGACCGTCAGCTGTCTGGCGACCTCCGCCAAGCCTTCCCAGGTTTTGAGCCGATCGGGACTGATTCCGGCCTGCTCCAGCATATCCTTGCGGTAATACAGCACCTGGGTTGTGCCGTACACCGGCAAGGAATACTGCTTGCCGTCCACCTGGCCCGGAATCAGGAAGGACTGCACGAAGTCGTCCGGCTGGAAGTCAGGCAGGCTCGCGATATACTCGTCCATCGCTTTGAAGTAGCCCTTGGCCGCCCACTCCCGGTCTTCCACCAAAGCGACGGCAGGCGGATTGTTGGCCGCGATCGCCGCCTGCAGCTTCTGCTTGGTCTCGTCGTAGTTCCCCTGAATGACCGGTTTGACGATCACTTCATCCTGCGACTGATTGAACTCGTCGATCATGGATTGCATCGTTTCGCCGAGCTTGCCGCCGAGGCCGTGCCAGAATTCGATCTCGACCGCCTTGCCGGCGGAGCCGCCGCTACTCGGGGACGCGGACTCCGGCGTCTGGCTCCCGCAGGCGGCGAGCATGGCCGCCGACGCCAGCAGGACGGTTGTCTTTGTTGCGTTGCTCCATTTGATCATCGTTCGACTCCCTCTCTTTGACCTATAGAATTGATTTTCCATGTCTGATTCGTCTGCCGCATCCACCTATTTGTTGACGCTTTGCACGTTGTTCACCCCCTTAATGATCCATTTTTGCGCGACGGCAAAGAGGATGAGCAGCGGCAGAATCGTGAAGGAACTGCCCGCCATAATAAGCGGCCACTTCATCCCGTAGGCGCCGCCCTCCACGAAAAAGCTGCGCAGCCCGGCGGAGACGAGATGCAAATCGGGATTTTTCGTAATCAGCGAAGGCCACAGGTAGTTGTTGTATTGGCTGATGAACGTAAGCAGAGACATGACGATCAGCGTCGGAGCCGACAGCGGGATCATCATTTTCCACAAAATCTGCCAATGACCGGCTCCGTCGATTTTGGCCGCCTCCGTCACCTCTCTGGGAATCTGCAAATAAGCTTGACGAAGCAGGAAAATGCCGAAGATGGAGATGGCGTTCGAGACGATCAGCCCGGCATACGTATCCAGCAATTGCAGCTTGGCGAGGATGACATAGCCGCTCAAGTAGGTGGCCGATACCGGCAGCATGTAGCTGACGATAATGAGTCCCATCAACGGCTTGGCCAGAGCAAAGCGCATATGGGACAAAGCGTAGGCCATCATGGACGAATTGATCAGTTGAATGGCGACGATGGCCGCGGCGACAAATATACTGTTGAACAGGTACAGCCCGAACGGAGCCGCGTTCCAGGCGTCGACGAAATTGCGCCACAGCGGCTCTGCCGGCCATAATACCGGCGGAACGGCCCAAATTTCGTCGTTCGTCTTTAACGAGCTGCTGAACATCCATACAAACGGAAACGCCATAACGATACTGATCGCCGTAATGGCGGCATACAGCGTCGTCCGGCCCGCCCATTTTTTGAACACCGTCATAGTCGATCCAGCCTCCTTCACAAATAGTGCACCTTGCGCCTGGACACATACAGAGAACAGAGCGAGATGACGACCAGAATAAGGACAAGCGTCAAGGAAACGGCCGACGCTTCTCCGACGTTAAACCGTCTGAAAGCGGCGTCATAATACAGATAAAGAAGCGTGGTGGTCGACCCTGAAGGCCCCCCCTGAGTCAACACGTGAATCTGGTCGTACGCCTGCATGGCGTCAATCGTCGTAATCAGAAACAGGAAAAAGGTCGTGGGCGAGATCAATGGCAGCTGAATGTGGCGAAAACGCTGCCATTTGTTCGCGCCTTCCATCGTGGCCGCTTCGTTCAACGATTCCGGTATGCTCTGCAGAGCGACCAGATAGAACACCATCGTCCAGCCGACGCCCTTCCAGACCGTGACGATCAGGACGGCCAGCAGCGCGGTGTCGGGATTCTGCGTCCATTCCAGTCCGGGCAAGCCGAACGTTTTCAGAATCGCATTGGCGAGTCCCACTCTCGGCTCGTAAATCCAGGCCCATACGATGGACACGGCTACCGTCGGCGTCACCCACGGAGAGAAGATGACCGCCCTGAAGAAGGCCGAGCCCTTCACCTTCCGATTAAGCAGCAGCGCCAGAAGGAGTCCTCCCGCCAGCGACGGAACGACGTTGCCGAGCGCGAACAGAAAGGTGGTGCGCAGCGCCTTGGCAAAGGCCGGGTCCTGGACCAGCTTCACGTAATTTTCGAATCCGACAAAATTTTTGACCGGCGCCATGAAGTCCCAATCGGTAAAGCTTAAATAAACGATGTACAGCATAGGCGCCAGCCAGAAGACGAGGTAGGGGACCATCGCCGGCATAACAAACAAATAAGCCTGCGGCTCCCCCCATTTTTTCCAATTCATGCTTCTCCCCCCATGTTTCAATTCCCCCATATACCGATTAGCATAATTCCGGCGAAAATGATAGCGGCCGATACGATCCGCAGCATCTCTTTTTTCTCATGCAGCAGATAAATGCCGGCAACCGTGCCGAAAACGGTTCCAATCTCGCGCAGCGGCGCGACATAGGTCAACGCCGACAGATTCATGGCCAGCAGGAACAACAGATAGGAGCCCGGCGACAGAAGCGAGCCCAGCATCAGCACTTTTCCGCTTTGTCTCCACAATTCCCGCCATTGGATCTGCTTCATCCGAATCGACGGCATCAACCCGACCATGAATCCGATATTGGAGGCGACGAGCAGCGCCAGCGGCGAGAAGTGCTGCAGATTGATTTTGTCGACCAGCACGTAGCTCATGGTAGAAAGTCCGACGCCAACCGTATACAAGATGACTTTGGTCGGAATCCGCCTGCGGCTGTGAAAGAAGGACAAGCCGCTCGTCACCATGAAGCCGGCCGCAATGCAGACCAGCCCTCCCCATCCCCACACGGTCAAGTGTTCGCCGAGGAACGTGACGCCCAGAATCGGCAGCAAAAAAGTGCTGATGCCCCGCATCATCGGATAAACCTGCGACATATCCCCGTACGTCAGCGACTTCGCCAGAAAGTTGGCGTAGCCGGCTTGGATGGCCATCGATATCAGCAGAAGAAGATAGCCCCGGGGAGCGACGCCCGCTTGCAAAATTTCACTGAGAAAGATCGGCAGCAACAGCCCGGTGGACGGGATAAAAATGATCCACAAAAATAAAGCCTTGTTCTCACTGTTCTTGGTCAGCAAATTCCAGACGGCGTGCATAATGCCGGAGGCGAGCACAAGCAGGATAGCCAAACTATGCAATTCGTACTCCTCCCTCAAATACACACAAACGCACACTTATAAAACAAATAACAACTTGCGTTTTTGATACTACCATCCTCACGCGGCAGCTGTCAACCCTATTTTACGTGTTTTATCCCAATCTCAGGTTTATTTCAGAACGCAATAAAATGCACAATTACACAAAACAAAAGAAAGGAAAGGGGAGCCAGGAACGGCTAGGATGGAGAAGCGGAAAGCTGCCAATAGAGGGAGAAATCCGAAAAGTCGCCCGGAAGCTGCCGATCGGCGCTTCAGGGCGACTTTTCGTTTCGTCAAGTAAATCGGCGGTGCGCTGCCTGTCGAGGGTCAAGTCGCTCACGAACGGATGAACGGTCTACCTAACCATCCGATTCGTGAGCCTGCCCAGTTTCTCGATTTCAACCGTTACGACGTCCCCGTCGGCGAGCCATACCCGCTTGTCTTCGGGATAGCCGAACATCACGCCCTCCGGCGTTCCCGTCATAATCACGTCTCCAGGCTCCAGCGTCATATACCGGGACAAATAGCTCACGATCTCGTCGCAAGGGAAGACCATGTCCGAGGTATGCGAATGCTGCCGGACCTCTCCATTCACTTCGCAGCGAATCGTTAGATCGTTCGGATTGCCGACTTCGTCCGAGGTCACGAGATAGGGGCCAATCGGACAAAACAGATCCAGCGTCTTGCCAAGCAGCCACTGAGACGTGCGCATCTGCAGATCGCGCGCGGAAAGATCGTTCACGCAGCAATAACCGAACACGTGCGAAAGCGCTTCGGCTCTGGATACGTTCTTCGCTCTTCGTCCGATGACAATGCCCAATTCCGCCTCATAGTCGACTTCGCCGGAGACTTGCCCGTGCAGCGGAATGGGGTCGCCGTGGGCGGCCAGAGCGTTGCCGAACTTGCTGAAAACGACCGGAGTTACCGGGACGGGCAGACCGCTCTCCTCCGCATGCTTGATGTAGTTTAGCCCGATGCAGATCAGCTTGCCGGGATTCGTTACGCAAGGCGCGAATTCCGCTTTGTCCGTCTCTATCGCGCACCCGTCGGGCAGCGTCCCGAATTCCAGGAGATTTCTCCTATAATCATCCAGCTTGCGAACCGACTCTTCTCCTCCCGCTAACAGATCGGAAAGATTCGCCGCCAGGCCATCGGCCGGAAAATGCTTCAGGGCACGCTCCACGAGAACAATATCCTTCTCTCTTCCGATTCCCAGTTTGACGGTACCGTCTATTTTCACGTTGCACAGCTTCACCCTTAACACAACCTCTCCTATTGACTATACGCCAACCCAGTGCCGATCCGCCGATCGCTCCAGCCAGCGCGTGCGTATCGCCGCCCATTCTTCTTCGGGCAGCGGCCCTTTCTCGACGATCGCCTGATTTTGAAGCCAACGTTCGGGCTTCGTCGTTCCGACAATAACCGTACCGATGCCGTCCACCCCTATCGTGAAGCGCAGCGCGATCTCCGCGATCTCCGTGCTCTTCGGATCGCGGTTCGCCAGAAACCCGTAATCGAGCTGACGAAGCCTCTCCCAATACGGAAGATGGTAGGGGTTGGGCGGCGGGGTGGCTCCCCAGCGCCAGACCGCATTGGCAATAGGGCGCTTCGCGATAATCCCCATGCCCCTCTCTACGGCTTCGGGAATCGTCGACTGAATCGCCTCTTGATCGGCAATGTTGACCGAGATTTGCAGAGCGTCGAACAGGCCGCTCCTCACGGCGAACAAGGCGCTCTCAGAGTCCCCGCTATAGCCGACGTATCGCACCTTGCCGGTCTTCTTCGCACGCAGCAGGACGGACATGGCCTCCTCGTCCTCGATCACCGATCGGGAACAGCTATGAAGCTGGATCAAATCGAGATAATCCGTTCCGAGACGGCGCAGACTGCGATCGATGCTCTGCTCGAGCAGGCGGGGATGCCAGTCGGGAAGCTCCATCCCCGATGCATGTCCGCATTTGGTGAATAAATAGTAATCTTTCCTGCGATGCCCGATCGCCTTGCCGATTTTCTCCTCGCTGTCTCCATAGCATTCTGCCGTATCGATCACGTTAAGACCGCTATCCAGCGCCTGTCCCAAGAGCTTCTCCACTTCACCGAACGTACAATCCGCTTGTCCGATCTCCGACGCGCCGAAGCCGAGCAGACTGACCTCCATATCCGTCTTTCCCCATTTTTTCCTTTGCATGCGATCGCCTCCGATCTAGCCTTCTTCCTTCATGGCATATTCAAGCGGACTCATGCCCGTCACGCTTTTGAACATACGGCTGAAATAGGCCGGGTCCTGATAGCCGACCATCTCCGCAATCTCATATACGGTGTAGCGCTTTTTCTTCAATAGCGCCTTGGCTTTGGCCGCTCTGTAGCTGCCCAGATAGGAGACGAAGCTGACCCCCGTCTCCTTCTTGAACAGGTTGCTGAGATAATTCCGGTTAATATTCAATTCCTTCGCGAGCTCGGCGAACGAGATTTTCCGATTGTACCGCTCGGCCACCGCCTTCTTGACGTAATCGACGTAAGACAGTCTGCTCTGATCGCGATCGCTTTCGGCTACAGCCGCGCACAGCTCGCCGATGCGCTCGGACATCCACCCCATAAGGTTGTCCAGCGTACGGTTCTGATGAATCTGGAGCAGCATATCCGAGATGCGCTGCGAATCGAGAAGGCGGCTGTCGTATTCCAACAGCTTGAGAATCAGATTCGTCAGAATGCCCGTGCACACGGTATGGACGTACGCAAGGGATGCATGGCCCTCGCCCGCTAGCGACTGGCGTATATCCGCCCAGAGCGCCAGCGTAGCCGTTCGATCCATATCCAACAGCCTCTCGCCGAGAAGCTGGATCTGATCAGCAGGATAGCGCACCCGCTGCCGAGGCTCCGGCTCGTCATCGGAATAAACATAGATCTGGTTAACACCCTCCAGTTCGCCGAGCTCGAGCGCCTCGATCGACTCCCGGAAGGAAATGACGTAACGAGCAGCGTCGGTACAGCCATGGCCGATTCCGACATTCAGATCGAGCCGGAGATAAGATTGTACGGCATCGACAATCTGCTTGCCTAATCTTGCGGCTCGTTCGATCAGACTGCCCGGCGAGCCGCCGATCAGTAGAATCGACAGCCGATTGTCCATATAGCGAAGCAAGTAGCCGGATTCATGGCCGAGCAGTTCTTCCACAATATTGGAGACAGCGAACTTGTAAAGCTGCCACTGTCCTTCTTCAATCCGCTCCTCCTTAGCCGGCTTATAGACTTTAACGGACATCACGAGACCGCTGTCGAACGTGGCGGGATGCAACTGATAGAACTCCAGCTTGCCCCGAATATCCTGCCGCTGAAAGCCTGCCGTCACGATCTGGTGCAGCAGTTGCTCCCGGAGACTCGGCAAGCTTCGTTCGAACTGCTTCTGCAGATCGGCGAACATCGATTTCTCCCGCTGCTTATGCTGCAATTCGTAGATGACGTCCCGAATCTCGTACTCGATTTCTTCAGGCAGAGAAGGCTTCAGAATATATCGGGTGACATTCAATTGGATTGCCGTTTTCGTGTAAGCGAAATCGTCATAGCCGCTCAGAACGAGAATCGGAATATCCGCGTCAACCTCCCGTATCCGCCTGATCAGCTCGATTCCGTTCATCCGTTTCATATTCATATCGGTAATCACCAGGTCGGGCTTGCACCGGGAATATTGAAGCCAGCCCGCCTCGCCGTCCTCGGCAAAGTCCAGCTCCGCAATCCCGATTTCCCTCCAGGGAATCATCGTCTGCAAGCCTTCCAGAACATGCCTCTCGTCGTCGACTATGAGCGCTCTCATTCCTTCGCCCCCCTGCGGCCTCTGTTGCTATTCGTTATCCGGCGATTTCATGATCGGAAGCAGCAGGGTCGCTTTGGCGCCGCGCGGCTCGTTGGCCGTCAGCGTAACGCCGAACCCCTTGCCGAAATAGAGCTGAATTCTTTCATTCACATTGCTGATCCCATGGCCGCCCGAATCGGCGGGATACAGCTGGTCCCGGTCGTCCGACTCTCTCTTCTCCGTCAGCCCGCTGCCATTATCGGCCACGATCAGAACAAAGCGGCTCTCATCCACCTGTTCAGCCGAAATCACGACGGTGGCTTTGCCGGCCATCGTCCCGTTGAAGCCGTGAACGATCGCATTCTCGACGAAAGGCTGCAAAATGATTTTCGGAACGTAATATTCCTTGAACGCATCGGGAATGCGGTCGACGAACTCGAACCGGTCCTCGAAGCGGGCTTGCTGGATTTGCGCGTAGACGAGGACGTGGTCCAATTCCTCGTCCAGCATAATGAAGGGTCCTTTTTTGCTCAGGCTGATCCGGAACATTTTGGCCAATCGGGCCGCCATCCGGCTGACGTCCTTTGCTCCTTTCATCGCCGCCATCCAATTGATCATATCCAGCGTATTATACAGAAAGTGCGGATTGATCTGACTCTGCAGAAGCCGAAGCTCGACATCCCGCTTCAGCCGGTGCTCTTCCTCCAGCTTCTCCAGCAGTCTGTTTAATTGCTCGACCATAGAGTTGTAGTTTTGAGCCAGATGATTGAACTCCACGATAAAATACGACTCCAGTCTCGTACTGAAATTGCCGGTCTCCACCTTCTTGAAGCCGGACAAGAGACGCAATATCGGTTTGATCAACTTACTGGACAGGAAGGAGGCGACGGGGACGGTTAGCAGAATGACCGCCGCCGCTACCAGAACGATAAAATTGCGCAGCGTGTTCACATTGCGGTATACGTCTCCCAGCGGAACATAGTCGATCAGCCCCCAGCCGGTTGACGATTTTGACGTGCTGATGCTTAAGAATCTCTGACCGTCAATATCGAGAATCTCGGATTGTCCTCTTGCCGGGCCCGCGAACCACCTCTCGTCGATGCGGATCTCCCCGGGAAAGCCCAATGCCGACATGACCCGGTCCTCCCGATTCAGGAGAATCGACCTTCGCTTGAACAGGGGAACCGCCTCCGGATTGCCCTTGACGCTGTCCCACAACGCCTGCTCGCTTACGTTCACCTCCACGTAACCGATGCTTCGGTTTTTCGTATCCCGGATTCTCATCACATACGTCAGCACGCTCCGTTTATCCAGCAGCGCGTACTCATCCCTCCGGGAATCCACCCAGACCGCATCCAGTTCTATCATGGCGTCCAGATACTCGGACCAAGGGATCGCGGACATCGGCTTGATCCGTTCGCCTACGCGCCTAAGGCCGCTGTCGCTGTAGACCTGAATGCTGGTCAAGTAAGGACGAATATAGACCATCCCGTTTATCCAAGCGTTCAATTCCCGACTGGTGACGACGGACTCGTAGACATCCGCAGGCGGATTGCTTAATGCCCGGATCAGCCCCCGATTGGTAGCGACGGATAGTCCGATCTCTTCAGCCTGATTCAACCGTTCCGATATTTTCTGATAGTTGTTGTACGTCAGGTCCAGATTGAGCTGGCTGGTCTGCTCCAGCACCACGGACCTGACGCCGTAATAGATCGGGTAGACGGTAATCAGCAGAAGGATAAGAATAAAGGCGACAAGCAAGCTGGTTATAAACGGCCGCAATCTAAGATGCTTAAGCATGCAATCCCTACCCGCTTTCCAATATAGGCGTATGACTATACTAATTCGAATGGGGGGATTTGAGAAGCTATGACGAATTTACAAGCATTCGAATTCCGGCTTTAAGTTCGGGTCGCCTGGGATAAAGGCGAATTTCCGGCGGACCTCGTCCGTTAGATCGATCCCGAGTCCAGGCTGGCGACGGGGCAGATGGACGTACCCGTCCTCATATCTCAGCGGCTCGACCAGCAGTTCGTCTCTCAGCGGATTGGGCGTTCGATCATACTCCATAATCTGAATATTCGGCGTCGACATCATAAAATGGAAGTTCGCCATCAGCGACACGCCGGAAGTGAAGATATGGGGAGCGCAGCGCATATGGAAGGCTTCCGCCACCGCCGCAATTTTCTTGCATTCGAGAATGCCCCCGCTGCGCGTGACATCTGGCTGAACGATATTTACCGCGCGCTTGGCAATCCAATCCTTGAATTCATATTTGGTATAAAAGTGCTCTCCGGCCGCAATCGGAATATCGGTCATGGCCGTCAGACGAATATAGTCCTCCATGTTATTGGCGACGAAAGGCTCCTCCAGCCAATACAGACGGTTCGATTCCAGCTCTCTCGTAACCTTTAGCACCGTATTGAAATCCCAGGCGTTGTCCACGTAACACATACCCGCGTCCGCCATCAGATCCACTTGGTCGCCAAGGGCTTCCCTCGCCATGCGGACGGCTTCGATATCGGATTGGTAATCGGGATTGCCGATCCTCATCTTGACAGCCGAGTATCCCAATCCTTTGTAGTGAGCCACTTCCTTCGCCAGGTCCTCGTTCGTTTTACTCATTCCTGCGCTGGCGTACACGCGAATTTTGTCCCTAACCGGACCGCCCAACAATTCGTACACCGGTTTATTCAACCGCTTCCCGAGCAGATCCCACAAAGCGGTCTCCAGCCCGCTAATAATAGCGACAGCTAATGCGGAGGTTCCCCAGTGTTGGGTTCGGACGTACATTTTCCTCCATAGGTACTCGATTTGCTCGGGGTCTTGCCCGAGCAGCATCGGCTTGAACCGTTCCTCGACGATCTGCTCCACCCCGTGCGGAATGGAGGTGGCTTCCCCAATCTCTCCGATACCGTAGATCCCCTTGTCCGTCCATATGCGCACGAGCATGGCGTTGCGCTGGAGCGAGGTCCAGCCCGGGCATTTCCACACTTCGTCCTCCTTGTATTTATAGGACAGCAGTATCGTTTCAATCTCCGTAATTTTCATATCGCCCATATCGTTCTGCCTCTTTTCTTCACAGGGAGTAGTTGAAATGCCTCACCATATGCTTGCTGTAGACGTCCAGCCATTCCGCATAAGCCTGGTCCGGCGTATAGGCCGGAGTCCGGCAATAGTCGGTTTTCAGAACGCCCCGCCGATGCAAAATCATCTTCTCGTATCGGATCAAGGTTTCCGCCGTTTGCGAGAACATATTGATAACCGGGAGCAAGCGATCGAACATGTCGGCGGCTTTCTCCCTGGAGCCGTGAACGAATTCGTTGTATATCTCTACATACACCCTCACCATCGAACAGCCGGGCATCAGCCCGTAGGCGCCACGCTGCAGCGCGTCGATCATCTGGCGGGCCGAGTTGCCGATGAAGGCGCCCAGCCTGCCTTCCGTTTGCTCCAGAAGCGTGCTGATCAAGGCGCCGGGCGGCACGGATTCCGCCTTGATGTACACCTGCCCCTTGCGGCTGCGGCTGAATTCCAGGAACGTCTCCGCCGGAATGCCGGCCCCGGTAACGTCCGGCGCATACTGAATGATCATCGGAAGCTCCGTCTGTCTGGCGACGGCCTGGATATGAGCGCTCACAGCCGCATTCGACGGCGACATGAAGTACGGCGGAATAAGCATAATGGCATCCGCTCCCGCTTCCTCGGCATGCCGCGCATCCTTGACGGCCAATTCCGATGCATGCTGCGTGATGTTGACGATGACCGGCACCCGGCCCGCCGCCTGCTCGATCGTCACCTCAATCATCCGCCTGCGCTCTTCGTCCGAAATTTTATAAAATTCGCTGGCCACTCCCAGCAGAGCGACGCCGTGCACGCCCTCTCCAATAACAAAATCGACAAGCCTCCTTAAATCGTCATAGTCGATGTCCGCCCCGTCGCTCGTGAACGGCGCTGCCAGAATCGGGATGACTCCCCGGATCTCTCTCATGAAAAATCTCTCCTTCGTTCCTCTCATTCGTCCGTTGTTTTCAACAAGATTTTCGTATACGGATTCGGGCCCGACAGCAGCTGCTCGAAGCAAGCTTTGCCGTTCTCAAGCCCGGACAGGTGCAAGCCGTCCGCCAGATGAACCCTCCCCGTTCGCAGCCACTCCAATGCAGCGGCGAAATCCGCCGAATCGTAGCAGAAGGCGCCCAGCATCGCAATCTCGTTGCGTATAGCCAGATTAACCGGCAGCGGGCTGGCCGCTTCATGCAGGCCGGAGAAGACGACTCTACCGCCCCGTATCGTCCATTCGACCGCCTGCTGGCGAGTCGCATCCGCTCCAACCGCATCGATCGTCCGGTCGAAGCCGTCCTTCGGGGCGATCGTCCGCAGGAACTCGCCCGAGTCCGCGGCGATGCCGCCGTACCGGGCCGCGGCCTTCAGCCGCTCGCGATTCAAATCAACGATAACGACATCGGTCAATCCGTAAGCCTGGGCGATCAGCAGCGTCAGAATGCCGATCGGCCCCGCCCCAAGAATGAGCAATCTCTGATCCGGATGAAGCTGCGCCAGCTTCGCGATATGAAGCGCGCACGCCAGCGGCTCCGTGAGCGCTCCCTGATCCATCGATATTTCATGAGGCAGAACCAGTGCGTTTGCGGCAGGTACGGCTACGTACTCTGCGAACGCGCCGGGCCGATGAGCCCCGATAATCTGACGGTCCGAGCATAGCTGGGGCGCGCCGGAGAGGCACCAACGGCAGCGGCCGCATGCGATGAGCGGATTAACGGTGACCCGATCTCCCGCTCTCAGCGTAGCGACGTCCTGTCCGGCAGCTGTCACGGTCCCCGCAAATTCGTGGCCCATCACCAAGGGCGGGTGACGCAGCGAATTATGTCCGAGATATCCGCTAAGCTCCGAACCGCAGATGCCTGCCCTCGACACCCGGATCAGAACCTCGTTTTTCTCCGGTACCGGGATCGGCACCGAACGTATATTCAATTCCCTTGGACCTTCGTATACAAGCGCATTCATTAAGCTCATCATGGACGACTTCCTTTCCGGGCGCCTATCCCTTAAGGCCGCCTGCGGTTATTCCCTCGATAATATAGCGTTGGAAAAATAGAAACACCAGAAAGATCGGAACGAGGGATAATGTCGACATGGCGAACATCGATCCCCACTGCGATTGGCTCGTAGAATCCAGAAACAGACGCAGTCCGAGCGAGATGGTGTAGTTTTTGGCATCGTTCAAATACAGCAATTGACTGAAAAAATCGTTCCAGGTCCATATGAACGTAAAGATGACCGTCGTGACGATCACCGGCAGCGACAGCGGAAGAACCAGCCTCCAATAAATCTGAACGGGGCCGCAGCCGTCGACTGTCGCCGCCTTATCCAGTTCGGAGGGCAGACTTCTCATAAACTGGACCATCAAAAAGATGAAAAAGCCCTCTGTCGCCAGAAACTTGGGAAGAGTGAGCGGCAGAAACGTATTCACCCAACCCAATTGATTAAAAATGATGTACTGCGGAATGATCAGTACGTGGTAAGGCAGCATCATCGTCCCGAGCATGGCGATGAAAAATAGTTTTTTCCACGGAAATTCCAGCCTTGCAAAGGCGTAGGCGGCCATCGAGCAGGACACGACGTTGCCGATAATGGAAATCGCAGACAACAGAAAAGAGTTCTTAAAGAAGATATAGAACGGGATGCCGGCGATTCCCTGCCAGCCCTTAACGTAGTTGTCCAGCATAAATTGATCGGACCACAGGCTCCTATCCGCGAAAATATGCTCCGCCGGCTTTAAGGACCCGCTCAGCATCCACAGCAGCGGATACAGCATGACGATCGCTCCGGTCAGGAGAAGGACGTGCAGCAGCGATTTTTGTAATCGAATTTTGACGGTCATGGCCATCCTTCATCTTACCCCTCGTAATGAACCCATTTTTTAGATGTTATAAATCCGATCGCCGAGAAGAAGGCAATAACCATCAGTAAGAACCAGGCCATCGCGGATGAGTACCCCATACTGAAATTCGTGAAGCCTTTCTCATACAGGTACAGCGTATAGAACAGCGTAGAATCCACCGGCCCCCCCGTACCGTTGCTGACGATGTAAGCGGGGGTAAAGGCTTGAAAGGAATAAACAAGCTGCATAATCATATTAAAAAAGATAATCGGCGACAGCAGAGGCAGCGTGATCGACCGGAACTGGCCGATTCTGCCTGCTCCGTCAATCGAGGCCGCTTCGTACAGCTCCTTGGGAATCTGCTTCAGCCCGGCCAGGAAGATAATCATTGGAGAGCCGAACTGCCACACTTTCAGCAGGATCAGCGTATAGATGGCGGTAGACGGCGTGCCGATCCAGCTGATGCCCTGGATCCCGAACATCGCGAGAAACTGATTAAAGATGCCGTCTACGCCGAACACCTTCCTCCAGAGCACCGCGATAGCGACGCTCCCGCCGAACAGATACGGAATGTAGTATACGGCTCTGTAGAGGCTTAGACCGCGTATTCCTTTATTCATCAATAAGGCAAGCAGCAGCGCCACCGCCAGCTCGACCGGAACGCCGACGAACACATAGATGAAAGTCACCCTCAGCGCTTTCTGAAAGCGGCCGTCCTCCATCAGCATTTCCTTGTAATTGCCCAGGCCGACCCACTCGGGGGCGGTAAACATATCGAAATCCGTAAACGATAAAAACAAAGAATAGAGAAAAGGAATCAGCGCCAGAAACAAAAAGCCTAGAAACCACGGCAGCAAAAAAAGATAGGAAATGGCATACTTGCGGAATGCTCGAACAAACATACTTACCGCTCCTATAAGGCCTGCAGACGAACCGAATCCGAGGTCGACTCGTCTGCAGATCAGGTTAGTCGGACTGTTATTTTAGAATTTTATCCACTTCGGCGAACAGGTCGTCGACGGCCTGCTCGATCGTTTTCTGCTTGAAGGCCACGCTCTCGCCCGCCAGTTTAAGCTCCTTTACAATCTCCGCGTTGCCCGCAGGCGGCAGATTAGGCGTCTTGGCAATATCCGACACCTTTTCGTAGAACTCCAGCGCTTCCACCTCGGGTTCGGTAAGGGTCGGCTTCAATTCGTCGTTCATTTTCTGGGAGCCGAGCGGCCCGTACTCCAGCTTCAGAATGGCGGAAGCCTCCGGATCGTTGATCAAATAATTGATGAACAATGCGGCTTCTTCGGGATGCTTGGTTTTGGAATAGATGCTGATGTGCGTGCCGTCCAAGTCCTGACCAAGGCTTCGGTCGTCTCCGGTCGGAATTCTGACAATATCGACGTTATCCTCCATGACCTTCTGGTTGGAATTGAACTGATTCTGAGGCCGCATCAGCATGGCAACCTTGCCCAGCCCGAACATGCCGTTCTCGGGAATTTCGTTCGGATATTCGGCCTGGACCTCCGGCGGAGGAGTAGCTCCCGCATCGCGCAGCCTCTCCCAGATCGTCAGCCAGTCGATCAGATCCTGCTTGTCGAAGCCGAGCTTGCCGTCGGCGCTGTACATATCCTTGCTCCTGCTCAGGAAAAACGCCCGGAACTCGTATTCGTCCATACTGTAATCTCCCGTTGCCCAAATCCCTTCCGGAAGCGCTTTCTGAAGTTCGATCGCTTTGTCGATAAATTCGTCCCACGTCCAGTCGAATGCAGGAGGCTCAACGCCCGCCCGTTCGAAAATGCCGGTATTGTAGAAGGTCCCTGATACGATAGAGCCCAACGAGATCATGTAATTTTTGCCGTTCAACACACCGCTGCTCACAATCTGCGGATTGAAATTCGAAAGATCCAGCCTCTGATCGGCAATCATCTCGTCCAGTTCAAGCAACTGGCCTCTTTGGATGTAGTCGTTGGAGAACTTGCGCGCCATCGTCATCACATCGGGAGCGGCTCCGCCGGCCATCTGCGTATTCAGCTTGTCGAAGAAAGCGGAGATATCCGTATACTCCCGCTTGACCGTAATATGGGGGTACTTCTCCTGAAATCGGTCGATCGCCTGATTCCACAGCGCGTGCCGACCTTCTCCTCCCCACCAGGCGACCCGAAGCTCGACCTGCTCCGATCCTCCGTCGGTGTTGCCCGACTGTCCGTTCGTTTCCTTCGTTTCCTTCGATCCGGAGCTGCATGCGGTCAGCCCGATCGCCAGAATCAGGCCGACCCCCATCGCCGTCCACTTTCTTATTCTCATGCTGTTTCCTCCCCTGTGGTTGTGCGTCTTACAATGTTAATACTATTGGAGGACCGGGGACGAGTAAATGCAGGAAGGTAAGACATAACTGGACGTAGTTAAGATGCCTTGAGGATCTCCGGGCATACGATTTCATGCACACAAGCAAACACGTCTTCGGCGTCCTCTAGACGCAGAATCGCGTTTTTGTCGGAGGAGATTCAGATAAGGATAGAATTTCTCCTTTCTGAATCATTAAAAAAAAGAGAACCGCCGTTAAGCGGTTCCCAGCTTTTCCTTCTTGCCGTGCACCCACTTCGACAGCCCCACGCTTAACTCGAACAGGACGAATAGCGGGATGATTACCAGCACGTCGGACATAATATCCGGCGGCGTAATCAGGACGGCGGTTACGGTGAGGATAAAATAGGACAGCTTGCGCCCCTTGGCCAACCGGGCCGGACTGAGCACTCCGATCCGGGTCAGGAACATGACCGTAACGGGCATCTCGAACAGCAGTCCGAAGGGCAAGGTCATGCTCAGCATGAAGGAGAAGTATTTGTCCGCCGTATACAGGGTGGAGAAATCTCCGGACATGCCCTCCAGAAACTGCAGCACCATCGGATAGATGACGAAGTATCCGAAGACGATCCCGCCGACAAACAAAATGGGCAGCCAGGGGATATACGCCAGCGTAGCCCGCTGTTCCTGCGGCTTCAAGGCCGGCTTGACGAACAGCCAGATTTGGTAGGCCGCCACCGGCAAGGTGACCGCGATCGCGATAACGCCCGCTAATTTCAGATAGACCCAGATTACGTCGGACGGAGCCAGAATCGCCAGCTTGAATTCCAGATCCCGGACCAGCCAGCGATAGATCTCCTTCACATACACGAAAGCGCCGCAGAGGGACACGAGGAACGCGATCAATGTGAAAATGATTCTGCGGCGCATTTCGCCCAAGTGGCCGACGAAGCTGACTTCCGAGCTTTCGGCCTTCATGGCGGGCCCCCTCAGCTTTTGTTGGACTCGACAGCGGCCAGGCGCGGTTTTTGTTCCGAAGAGGCGGGAGCTTCCGTCTCCTCGGCTTTGCTCTTGTCATCCTTGCCGCCGTCGATCATTTCGCGGGTGGCGCTCTTGAACTCGCTGAGCGTGCGGCCGAAGGCTCGTCCCAGCTCGGGCAGCTTGGAAGGCCCGAAAATAATGAGGGCGATCACCAGAATGAGAATCAGGCCGCCGATACCGATATTTCCGAAAGGCATGGTCGAAATCTCCTCTTCAATAAATTATTGGCCGAGCTTGAAGCCGCGGATGGCCACGACGGCCTCGCGCGGAATTTTGTCGCCCTTGCGGTGCGGCCACAGGCTCGTCGGCTTGCTGGCATCCTCCGTATTTTCGCCGGGATGCTGGATCGACAGGAACAGCGTGCGCTCGTCCGGCGTGAAGTACGGTCCGGTCATCTCGCACTCGCGCGGGCCGGATGCGAATTGCAGCGCTTCGCCCTTGCTCGGGCCGGCCGTCGGAATAACGAACAGACCGTTGTTCTTGAAGTGAGTGTATACGCCTTTGTTCAGGCTGCCGGAGGAAATATCCGTCACGACCCACAGGCTGCCGTTGGAGTCGAACGCCAGGTTGTCCGGCGAGCTGAAGCCGGACTGACGTCCGCCGGCCGCGAAGATTTCAAAGTCGAATTCGGTGGCGCCCAGGTCGTCGTCCTTCTCGAAAATGCGGGTGATGTGCCCGTGAATGTTGCCGTGGTTGTCGTTGTTCGTATGGCAGATGAAAATCGTGTTGTCGAACGGAGAAACTTCGACATCCTCCGGACGGTCCGTCGGCGTTCCGCCCACCAGCAGCGCCGCTTCCGCGCAGTGGGTCACGACGTCTCCCTGGGTTTGGAACTTGTTCAGCAGCTCTTCCTGCGTGCCCTTCACGCCGTTCGGAGCCTTGAAGCCTTCCTTCTCCACCGCTTTGCGTACCGCGTCGATCGTCACTTCGATCCACTTGCCGCTCTTCAGGTTGGCGACGTACAGCGTGCCTTCGGACAGCAGGTCGGAGTTGCGGCGTCCCGCAGCCGGGTCGTACTTGCCTTTGGTTACGAATTTGTACACGCACGCATCCTTCACGTCGTCGCCCATGTACACGACGATGCGGCCGTCCTTGGCGATGCTCATGGCCGTATTCTCATGGTGGAAGCGTCCGAGAGCCGTATGCTTTCTCAGGAACTTGCCGTCGAACGGATCGATCTCCACAACCCAGCCGTAGTGCGTAGGATTCAAGCTTGCAGCCGCGGCCGTCGATTCGAAGTTCTCTTCGCAGGACATGACCGTGTTCCACATCGTGACGCCGCCGGAGCAGTTGGCGAACGTTCCGGTGACGGTGGTGGCGCCGCCGATCGCTTTGGCGCCGCGAGCCGGTCCGGTCAGCTCGAACTTGGTGAAGCCGTTGATGCGGCGGGCGTGGCTGGAGGACTTGTCCATTTTCCATACGCCGTCCTCGCCCTGTTTCACTTCGATAACCGACATGCCTTGGTAGTAAAGCTCGTTGCGGATTTGTTCCGCCGTCATCTTGCCGTCTTTGATGTCCCCGTGCAGGAAAATGTTCGTGTATTCATGGTTGGTGACCAGCAGGCCATGTGAGTTGGAGCCGTTGATGGGGAGGTAAGCATTGTAGTCCGCGCCTTGTCCGAATTTGTCTCCCGCGTTGTTGATAACGTCGTCGTACGCGGCCACGACATCGTACTGGTAGCCCTTCGGCAGGACGAGTTGGTCGGCGTCGGAGGCCTCGATCGGCTCGAAAAATCCGCTCACCCGATTGGTCTTGAACCCGAAGAGATGATCGGCCGTTTTAGAAGCGGCAGATGCTTTGCCCTCCAGCGTGCCCAGCCCGGCAGATGCGGCGGCCAGTGCGGCTGCGCCCGTTCCCAGGTAGGACAAAAACTTGCGACGGTCCATTTTCTCTTTTTCGATCATGATTTTGCGCACACTCCCATTTTAAACAAATTGGACATCACCAATAGGATAGGGGGCGCGTATCAGTGGGATGTTAGTTGGAAAGCAGCAGTTTGTAAAAAGTATAAATGCGGGGCGTTACGGGGAGCGTGCGATACTCCGGGAAGCGTTCCGCGGCCCTGAAGCAGGCGACAGGCCGTACGGGCTCCCCTAGGAGTTATCTTGCATTTTTAGGGTTGTGGGATGCGAGGGAACGGGTGGGGAGGAACGCGATAAGAAAAACAGGAAAACGGGGACTGAGCCGCCCGCCTTCCTGTTCGCATCTGCGAAGTTATTTGATCGGCTGCCCGAACACGCCCTTGAACACGGATTCCTCCAGCGGGCGCCGCGGAGACGGCTTCTCTCGCTCGGCCATGGCCGGGGGAAGGGCTTCTTTGTCCCCTTGATAGCCCAGAGCGATGAGCGCCTGAATCGCGAATTCCTCCGGAATATTCAACGCCTGTCGGGCTTTGTCGAAATCGAAGCCGGTCATCGCATGGGTCATGAGCCCTTTGCGAACGGCCTCATGCGCCAGTGCGCCCCACGCCGCTCCGGCATCGAACGCATGGGACGGGAACGGCCCGTTCTCGGACGAGCTCTGCGAAACGATTAGGATCAGCACCGGCACTTTCTCGCACCAGGCACGATTGAAATCGATCAGGAACGGAAGAAACTTTTCGCGCTCTTCCCGCGTCCGCGCAACGATGAATCTCCAAGGCTGAAAGTTGAACGCTGATGGCGCGAACCGGGCGGCTTCCAGCACGCTGAACAATGCCTCTTCCGGCACTTCCTTCTCCAGAAAAGAACGCGGCGACCAACGATTGATATTGATCGGATCGATGTCGTAGTCGGTCTGACGGGTTTGGGCGATGGCTTCTTGAGCTGTGGTCATTGCGTTTCCTGCCTCCTTCGGCTGTATGGTCTGGGTGGATGTTACCCCTTTCTTGATTTTAGCTCATCGTTCGGGCGAATCCAAATTTTCCATATCGCGCGGTTCGCAGCCTTGTCTAAATTGATGCCCTTGTGACATCGCCCTAGTTTGGGGGAGGATGCAAAATTGATATATAATGATGGAGTCGATAGAATGCGGGTACCCGAGAGAAGTTAAGCATAGTTAGAGCCTCTGCCTCTTTGTATTTGCGATGAAGGAGACGAAGCGCATGCGTTACGCGAGATGGACTTCCGCCGGCACGCCGGAACGGCTTCGAACCGAGGGAACGAGAAGCATACTCTATATTGAAGACAATCAGGAAATCGGTCAGTGGGTCAAGGAGGAGCTGGAGCAGCGCGGATATGCGGTGCAGTGGCTGACATCCGGGGAAGGCGCGGAACGGGAAATCGTTGGGAAGGATGCGATCATTCTCGATATTATGCTGCCTGGACTGGACGGTTTTACGGTCGGCCAGCGATTGAAAAAAGCGGCGCCGTCGGTGCCGATTTTGCTCCTGTCCGCCCGGTCGGCTGTCGACGATAAGCTGGAGGGGCTTCAGTTCGCCGACGATTACGTGACCAAGCCTTTTCATCTCGACGAGCTGGCTGCGAGAGTGGAGGTTCTACTTCGTCGAAGCGGAGCGGGATTTCCGGAGCGCCTGAAGCTCGGACAGCATATCGCCGTGAACCTAACCGAGAATACGGTGCTGAATGAAAGTACGGGGGAAGAAATTGTGCTGACGGGCAAGCAGCATCAAATTCTGATGTATTTCCTGAGCCATCCCAATCGGATTTTGCCTAAGGAACAAATTTATGAAGCGATCTGGGGAGAGCCGTACATGGAGGGCGACAAAACGCTGATGGTCCATATTCGCCACCTCCGCAAGAAGCTGGAACGAAACCCGGACGCTCCGGAAATCGTTGAAACGGTTCGGGGCATCGGATACAGGGTCAGGCTATGAGGCGTTTGGGATCGTTTTTCCGCCGGTATTTGCTGTTCCATTTTCTGATCCTCATTTCCCTTCCGCTTCTGGCGATTTTCATGATTGCCGGCGTATCCCCCTCCGAAGAACAGTCCGATGCGCTGCATGAATATCGCAGCATGGTCGTCCTGATCTGTCTTATCTTTGCCGTCTTTATTTCCATTTCATGGCTGTTCTTCAACCGTCTCCGCCAACGGTTGATCCATCTGCAGGAAGCGATGTCCGTCCCTGCGGACGGCGTTCGGATTCCCCGCCCCCTATCCGTTCGCACTGAGCGCGTGGACGAAGTCGGCCAGTTGGAAGCGTCCTTTAACAGGATGATCCAGCAGCTCGAAAACAGCCGCCGCCGGGAACTGGAAGAGGAAGCGCTCAGGCGGAAGCTGATTGCGAATTTATCGCACGACTTACGAACGCCGTTGACCGTTATCCGCGGACATGCCTCCAGGCTGCGTAAAGAGCCGCTCAGCCCGGAAGGGCGTGACTCGTTAGAGGCGGTCGACCGGACCATTACACGCATCGGCGATTTGATGGACGACCTGCTTGCTTATACGCTGCTTACGTCGGGTAAATACCCGTATCGTCCCGTACCAACGGACATCGTTCGGCTAGCGCGAGCCTCCATCGCTTCCTGGTATCCGGCATTCGAGCAGGCGGGCTTCCATATCGAGGCCGATTTGCCTGAACAGGCAGCGTTGATATGGGAAGTCGATCCGCAATGGATGACGCGCGTGCTCGACAATCTGTTCCAGAATGTCCTGCGGCACGCGGAGACCGGCCGATATGTCGGGATCGCCGTGAATACGGAACAGGAGAGACTGACGATCGAAGACCGCGGCCCGGGAATGGGCGAGTCCTCCGCTGATCGCGGCGCCGGTATTGGACTGGCGATCACAACGCATATGTTGAAGGAAATGAAGCTGCAGGCGGATTTTGCATCGGATGAGAACGGCACAAGCGTAACGATCGGTCCAATTTTAAACGGGATTTAACCCGGACGCTCCCCGGCATTTAACTTGGCGCGACTATAATGGAAAGCATGACAGGAAAGGAAGATGATCTTGCATGCTTACCCTTCATCAACTCGTCAAACGCCGCGGCTCCCGCACGATTCTGAACGGTATCAGCTTTCAAGCGAAGCCCGGCCGGGTGACCGGCTTCCTTGGTCCGAACGGCGCGGGCAAAAGCTCGACTCTCCGCATTGTGCTGGGCCTTGATCGTGCCGATTCCGGCAAAGCGCTGATCAACGGAAAACCTTTCACCCATCTCCGCAACCCGCTCGCCACTGTCGGCGCCCTGCTCGACGGCTCCGGCGCTCACCGGGCCCGAACCGGGCGCGCGCATCTGAACTGGATCGCCCGTTCTGCAGGCCTGCCTCGCACCCGGGTCGACGAAGTGTTAGATATCGTCGGTCTGACCGACGCGGCGCCCAAACGCGTCGGCAGCTACTCGCTCGGCATGGGGCGCCGGCTCGGGTTGGCCGCGGCGCTGCTCGGCGATCCCGAAATCCTCATTCTGGACGAGCCCGTAAACGGCCTTGATCCGGAGGGCATCCGCTGGATCCGAACATTTCTGCGCGAACGGGCCGCAACGGGCCGCACAGTGCTGCTGTCAAGCCATCTGATGGGCGAATTAGCCGAGACGGTTGACGACGTCGTTGTGATTCACCAGGGACAGATCGTCGCCGACGGTACGCTTGCCGAGGTTACGGGCGCTCACAGCTCGCTCGAGGATGCCTTTTTCGCGCTTACGACTCGGAACGGCAGGGCCGCACCATGAGGACGCTTGCTGCGGAATTGTCCAAGCTCTTCTCCCTTCCGTCCGTCTGGATCGCGCTAGTCGCCGGGCTGCTTGTTCCGGCTGGCGTTACCGCGTTAAACGCTGTGTCGATCCGGAATGCGATGGCTCAAGGCAGCGAGACCGCGGTCGGGATTGATTTTGGCTATCAGGAATTGGCCTTCGGTGTCATCGGCGCCATCATTATCGGCGTCGTCGCGATCAGCAGCGAATACTTCACCGAATCCGGCGAATCCGGCGGAGGACGCCAGATCACAACCAGCCTGACCGCCATACCGTCCCGCCTCCGCTTCCTGCTCGCCAAAGCTGCCGCCGTGGTCATTGTCAGCGCACTGCTGGCCGCAGCCGCTGCAGTCGCCGCGATGGCTGTGATCCGTATCGTCCTTGGAGAGCATGCGCCCGAGCTGGGCGGCGAGGATGTTCCGCGGCTGGCAGGCGTCGTCTGCTACTGGGCGCTTACTGCGCTGCTGGCGTTCGGAATTACCGTCCTTACCCGACACGGCGTCGTTCCGCTCTCTATCCTGATCGTGAACACCTCTGTCGTCACCGTCACCTATCTGCTCACGCGGATCACGCCGTTGGCGTATTATTTGCCCGATATGGCCGGAATTCGCATGTTCATTCGCAACCTTGCCGACTCGAAGGTCGAAGTTACTCCGCTCGTCGGCGGGCTGGTCATGTCCGCCTGGGCCGCGGCGCTGTTCGCCGTCGCCGCGATCGTGTTTTGCCGGAGGGACGCATGAGCGCCGCGGCCGCCCGGCCCCGCAGCCGGGAAATCGTCCAAGCGCTCGCCGCAGAACTGTCCAAACTGTGGTCGCTGCCAGCTGCATGGCTCATCGTCGGCAGTTCGCTGATCCTTAATCTCCTTCTGTCGGCAGCCTTCGCCAGCGCCGGATTGCAGGGCTTAACCGGCACGCAGGACGTGCTCGATATCGGGCTTGCTTCAATTAGCTATATACAGGCCGGGTTCATCATTCTCGGAATCACGGCTTCCTGCTCCGAGTATGCCGGGGGACAAATTCGCACCACGCTTACGGCGATGCCCCGTCGCGGCCTTCAACTCGCCGCCTCGCATCTGGCTCTGACGATCATAGTCGTCCCGGCTGCGATAGGGACCGCCGCATCCGGCGTTCTGGTCGCCGCAATCGTTCTCGACGCTTCTGCTGCTTTCGACCCGGGCAGCGCCGCCGGCACCCTTGCAGGCGTGACCGGAAGCCTTTGTCTGACTACGCTCATCAGCGCGGCCATTGGCGTTCTACTTCGCCGTACGCTGCCTGCGGCAGCCGTCGTACTCGGCTATTATTTCATCGCCGGCCCGCTCCTGCGAGAGCACGCGGCATATGCCAAATACTTCCCCGATACGGCGGGAGTCGCCATGTGGTTCCCGCAGCCCGACGATGCGAGCGCGCTGTCCCCGGGGCAAGGCGCCCTCGTCTTGGTTGCTTGGACTATCGCGGTGTTCGCGATCGCTATGGCCGTATATCGTTATCGGGATTCGTGATTGCGGTTGCGGAATGCAAAGCTCGTCGGTAAAGGGGCGACGATTCCAACACTGTTCACGGCAGGGTGAATCTGCGAATGACGACCGGCCCGCGCGCTGTTATCGCATCTATACGATATCGAGAATCGGCGCGTGACCGGCACTCGCTTGAGCCGTTATAACGAAAATGAACGGAACTTGGGCAAGGACTGGAGAAAAGTTGCTGTTTAGAGAAAGACGATGTACCTTCTGTCTCCTCTTCATCATCGCCTTGATAGACGGGGAATTACTAGGATGATGACGATTTTATTCAACTTTGACGTCGCTAAATAAAATTGAGGATACCTGCTTGTATTGTTGTATAGATAGAGAAGCACAGCCCAAGCGAAGACCCGGGAGCCAATCTTTTGACCTTAAAAGAAGCTCCCGCGAACAACTAAAAATGGTACAAAAATCCTTATAGAAGTGCTATTTTAGGGGTAGTGTTCTATTGTCCTGGAGGTTGAGCTTTATAGCGAAGGATATCTTCGAAGGGACTCTAAACAATCCATTATCTGGAGTTGTCAAGAAAAGTGCAGTTTGAAAACACACTCATGAAGAAATCTGTTGCTAGGCTGCTTGTGACAGCATTCTTTCGCGATAAATCGATGGGGGCCAGCCCCCTGGATTCGTGGTGTAGATCCGCCGCCTGTTGTAGTAGACCATAATGTATCTGAAGATGATCGATTTGATCTGCGCCATCGGGTAGTGTTCGGTTTTGATCT